>JAIPIA010000001.1 GCA_021734945.1 Minisyncoccota bacterium
GTATTGAAGTAACTGCATTAATAACCTTATCTGCATCAATTTCATCTATTAGAACCCCGTGTACTCCATCTACAATGGTTTCTTTGTACCCACCTTCATTAGGTGCAATAACTGGTTTACCTGAGGCGAGGGCTTCGACAGCAGTTAGTCCAAAGTCTTCCTTTAAAGATGTAGTAATAAAACCAGTACAATTAGTGTATAGGTCAATCAATTCTTCGCGACTTACCCAGTTTTGGATAACAACATTTGAAGGGCAGTTGTCTTCTAGTTTTTTCTTATAGCTTTCAAATTGCTGTGCGCCTTTTTCATAGCTACCAACAATTATTAGCTTTTGATCCGGCATGTTTCTGAAAGCTTCAAGTTGTATCTCGATCCTTTTGTTTGCAAAAAGTCGATTAACAGAAAGCCAGTATTTTGTATTCTGCAAAGAGTTGGTAGGTGTTTCAGGGTTTACAGACCGATGCGAGTAGTCATTAGTATATACGGGCGGATTTACCACCATAGCCTCTCTTTTATAATATTTTTTAATACGATCTTTGGTATTAACTGAGTTACAAGTAATCGTATCAATATGTTTTGCATATCTCAAGGTAAGTTTTCTGTTGAACCACACCCATACATCGTACGAAAGTTTTTTCCATAAACTAGGAAGACTATTTCTTATATATTGTTTCAATTCCCAAAGTTCATGAAGAGGTGAATGCACATACCAAAGATTTGGCTTGTTATGAGTAGCTCCTGACATCGCCCAATCACCTGAGATAATGTATTTATCATACTTTAAGTCTGGTTTATATTTTGAAAGGTTTAATCGCCAAAATTTATAAAAGCAAAATTGATGTCTGAATGGGGCTTGGATTGGAATTTTACCAATTGATTGTATCCGTGGAAGAACATCTTCAAACCCCATTTCCTTTATGTGGTCACCGTTAATGTTGGTTGTATAAATATCGGCATTTAGTTCACGAGCGAGTGTGAGGGTTACAATCTCTGCTCCTCCAATATTATCCATAAAGTTGTGAAATAATGCGATTTTCATTTAGTTGGTGAAATGCTATGACCCAGTAGGTTTATACTAGGTGTGACCTAAAACTTGATGTAATTTGTAAGATATCTCTTTTAATCCTGAGTACGCAATGTTTCCTTTGTCACTTGTTTCTCTTAGTCTATCATTTTTCCTTAATTCCTAAAATACTAGACATGAATACTGAAAGAGAGGATATAAGCGGTGAGTAACGGAGGATAAGACGCAGATGCCTCCATCCATCTGAGAATGAATTGAGTTTTGATGTGCCAATACGAATACGATATGTGATGGGAATTTCCTCGATTTTCATTCCTAGTTTTGCGCACTTAATAATCATCTCTGATGCGAACTCCATACCGTGTGTGCGGAGATCCAATTTTTGTAATGCAGTATTTCTAATTGCTCGTGCACCACAATGGATATCATTTATCTTTACTTTAAAAAATAATTTAACTAGAAATGATAGAAAAGGATTCCCAATATATTGGTGGTGCCAAGGCATAATTCCAGATGGTAGTTTCTTTTCAAAGCGGTTTCCTACGACAAGATCTGCGCCAGGCACTCCATTATGGTCTTTCAATTTTTTAATAAAAAGTGGAATATCACCAAAGTCATATGTATCATCACAGTCGGCCATACATATGTATTGACCTTGTACTTGAGCAAGGCCTTTGATGTATGCTGAGCCATACCCACGACGCTCTTCGTTTAGTATTTTTAATTCTTTGAATCCACTCAAATTATGTTCAAGAATCACGAGGGAATTATCTGTAGATGCATTATTTACAAAGATAACTTCTGATTTTAGATTGTGCTGCTTGATAACTTTTTTAATTTTATCGATACATATTTGAATAGCCTGCTCTTCGTTATAGCAGGGGACTATTATAGAAATTTCAGGTGGATTGATTGTAGGACTAGTTAGTAGTGTAGTGTCACCTTCAATTTTAGCAGTTTTGTCAGCCATAATCACCCTTGAGTATATAGCATTATTTATGTAAGACAAAACTATAATTTACACGTGCTTTATATATACAAAATACTAAAAAAGCACATAAAAATGGGCCAAAATTATTAAATTAATCTATTTTAATAATACCAACTAAGCTGGCTAGAATTGTGACAATGCTGGAATATAGAGTGCAACCATTGAGACAATGATAAGTACACAAATAAAACCCCAGATATAACCAATCTTTCTTTTGTGTTTTGGATCAAATAACATAGGGTATATAATAGCAGTGAGACAATTAGTTGTAAAATAGCATGAAAGAATTCCAAGAACGAACAAAAGTCAAACGAAAGAAAAGGTCAAAAATTCTTTTACTTTTTATGTTTTTGATTTTCATCTTTCTTACTCGTGGTGCTTTTAGCGCTTATACAAAAGAGAGGGATAGTCGAGTAGAAGTTGGCAGAGCCCTTAAAGAGAAAGATATTCTAGACAAAAGATACCAAATTATATCTGAACAGAGTGATTCCTTAAAAAGTGATATCGGTATTGAGTCTGAAATACGTAATAAATTTGATGTAGCAAAAGAAGGTGAGGGCGTAATTGTAATAGTTGATAAAGATATGCCTATCATTGAGGAAGATAATAGGGGTGTTTTGAAACGATTTTGGGATTCTGTGAGAGGGGTATTTTCACCAAGTCAAAAAGAGTAACTTGGCTATAAGCTTGCATCGGGTTATAATAGACAAATCATGACAATAAAAATTTACAGTACACCAGCTTGTACTTACTGCAAGATGGCAAAAGAATTTCTTACTAGTCACAATGTCCCATATATTGATGTCGACGTATCTGTCGATGCTACAGCACGAGAAGAGATGGTAGAAAAGAGTGGACAGCTTGGAGTCCCAGTGTTTGATATTGATGGACAGGTTATGGTTGGATACAATCAGCAGTTGCTTTCAAAGGTTGTAGGTATTGGTTCAAACACAGAAGCTGCAAGTTCAGAAATTAAAGCAGAATAAAGTTTAGTGTGAGGTTTTATATTTAGCTTTAAAACTTATCAAAACTGCACAAGTGTTTAGAGCCAAAGGGTTTTACAAAATAAAAACAGATGCAGAAAATTAACATAATTATACTTATAGTGGTCGGGATTGTCGCAGGTGCGATGCTCGTCTATTATGCATATCCAAATATGGTTGACTCAAATATTTCAAATCCTACAGTCGCAGAAGAAGGAGACATGGTAGCAGTCCACTACACTGGTAAGACTACAGACGGCCAAAAGTTCGATAGTTCCCTTGATAGAGGGCAACCTTTTTCATTTAAGCTTGGCGCTGGTATGGTTATACGGGGATGGGATGAGGGAATCGTCGGTATGAAAAAAGGTGAAAAGAAAACTCTTACAATTTCATCAGATAAAGCGTACGGTGCTCAAGGTGTACCAGATGGAAAGGGTGGATATATTATTTCCCCAAATGCTACTCTTATTTTTGATGTAGAACTCCTGGATATAAAAAGGAGGTAATAGTCTAATGGTATTATATTAATATCGTTAGTTTATTTGCCCTTGTAGTTCAATGGATAGAACTAGCCCGTCCTAAGGGTTCGATGTCGGTTCGATTCCGGCCAAGGGCACAAAATAAGGTGTCATGTTAATATGTAGGCAATATAAAATCACATGAAAACCCATATCTTTATTACAGAGCCACAAAAAGAATTTGCTCTTATTGATAGTGGAGATGGTATGAAACTTGAGAGATACGGAGACAGTAAAACTGGTATAAAAGTAGCTAGACCTGATCCTCAAGCATTATGGAGAAAAAGTTTATCTGAGAAAGAATGGAAGCAGGTGGACGCCTACTTTACTGATGGAAAAGTCAGTGCAGGTGAACAAATAAAAATTGAAAGAGAGGGTATGAATGGTGCTGATGTCAGTTCTAAGGACACTAGTAAAAATAGAGTGAAAGGTGCAAATGCCAAAAATGAAGCTGAGAGAGGTAAGTGGATAATTACTCGTCCACAACTTCCAGAGTCTTGGAATATTAACTTCGGTGATTTAAATTTTAATATTAAACTCACATCTTTTAAGCACACTGGTATTTTTCCAGAGCAACATAACAATTGGTTGTGGTGTCGTGAAATTATTAAAGATGCTGTGCGAACTAAAGATGCATCAAGTCCAAAGCCAACAGTCTTGAATCTTTTTGGATACACTGGTGGTGCAACTATTTCTGCAGCTCTTGGTGGTGCAGAGGTAACTCACGTGGACGCTTCGAGATCATCTGTGACTTGGGCGAATGAAAACGCAAAAGCCTCACACCTTGAGGATGCTCCTATTCGATGGATTCTTGATGATGCACTTGCTTTTGTACGTAGAGAGCTTCGTCGAGGAAAAAAATATGATGCCATAATAATGGACCCACCAGCTTTTGGTCGTGGTGCAAAGGGTGAGATCTGGAAGATTGAAGATGACTTCCTAGATCTATTTGAGACGTGTCTTCAGTTGCTTACAGATAATCCGTTGTTTGTAGTATTGAATGGATATGCTGCTGGTTATTCATCTATTGCATATGAAAACAATATGCAAAGTCTTGTACGCAAATACGCTGGAACTGTAGAAAGTGGGGAACTTGCACTTCGAGAGGAAGGTCCTGCCGGTAGACTTTTACCATGTGGAATTGTTTCTCGATGGAAGAAATCCTAACCCTAGCTCTAAATGGCAATATAAAATATGTATTTAAATTAGAGTAGATTGAATTTAAAACTCTGGAAATATAACTATTTTTATGATAAAATACCAACTATGGATGAAAAGATTGATAATCAACCTGAGTTGAATATGAATGATGAAATCGTGGAGCTCAATGAAAAAATTGATAAGTTAACTAGCTTAGCTGAAGAGAATCAACGGATGATAAAGAATCTCTATCAGAGAGCGCGGATGGCAACGGTTGTTGTCTTCTTAAAGTGGTTTATTATCATTGGGTTGACTCTCGGATCTTTCTACTATATTCAACCGTTGGTTAACACTTTGGTTGGAGTTTACGGCGGTACAGGGTTTTCAGGCTTAGGTAATTCTGATAAAACTAGTAGTGCCGATGCACCAAAAACAGGTTCATTCAATTTTGGAGACTTGTCCAATTTGTTAAAATCTATATAATCGTCACATACCGACCAGAGATATAGTCTCAGTTGGTAGAGTTACATTAGTTAGGACGGTCGGGTGTGTCTAATACGAACCTGAGGTTCGTATCGAGTATGACCTTACTAGGTCGCATAATTTACAAAATCATATGCCGAGGTAGCTCAGTTGGTAGAGCATATCCCTGAAGAGGATGGGGTCGCGAGTTCGAGTCTCGCCCTCGGCACAAAGCAAAATACTCATGGATTTATCTATGGGTATTTTGATTTTAAGGCTGAGAGCTTCTGAACTGCTTCAGAAGCGGGTGAGACGAGAAAGGCTTTTCGTTATTGAATGAACGAAGTGAAATGAAATCGAAAAGCACCTGCCGATGTAGTCGGAGAGTCTCTCCCTTTGCACAAAATAAAAGTGAACAACTTATTGGCGTATAAATAAATACCTTGTATAATTAAATTACATTACAAGAATTCAGACATAATCATTGATATATAAATATGCAATCTAGCGATATACAGTTTCTTGAATACATTGTTAAGTCATTGGTAGAAAATACAGACGCAGTTAAGACAAGTCGACGAGTAGATGACATGGGAGTATTTATTGAACTTATTGTTGATCCAGCTGATATGGGAAAAATCATCGGACGAAATGGTCACACAGCTCAGGCAATTCGAACTATCATGAAAGCTTTTGGAAAGAAGCATCAGGCAAACATCAGTATCCAGATCAAAGAACCAGCAGGTAGTGCACGAGTGGTAGGTGAGGGGGCTGCTGTAAAAAGCGTAGATGAAGCGATTGCAGATTTGAATATGTAGTCGATTGGAAGATAAAAAAATAATAGAGACACTCATACAAATGGGTGTTTTTATTTTTATTGAAATATGGAAACTATAAACTAAACAACCCGACCGATTTCTCGATAGGGTTGCGTAAGGATTTGATCCTTGTGATTAGTCAGAGCAATTGTCACCGCATGAATCACAAGATCTGAGTATATCCCCAGGTCTTCTTTGATCAAGAAGTTGAGCAATAAAACGTGTTTTTGAAGTTGTTTTTCTTTTCCGAGGTTTTTTGATCGCTTTACTCTTTTGGTTGGGCGTCTTACTTTTCATATTTGTGGTCCTCTATCTTTGTACTTATTGTTTTTTTCTTCACGCAATTATAGAAATATATATTACATCAAATTACACCAAATCTGGTTTAATAAGTTGAAAATATATACTTTTATTTGTAAGACCAAGGAGATTGTGGTGGTCTATGCGCGCAGATAAGGAGATTAATCTCTGTTTATAAGATTACTACCTAATATTAATAAAATCAAGGTATTGTTTATATTTACTTGTTGAAGGCTGTATATTTGTGTAGTATTTACTTAATTAATTATGGCTAAAGAAAACTTGTTAGCAAAAAAGAAGATTCAACAGGTCGCAAAAGTTCAGTCAAAGAAGCCTGTTACATTCCATCTCATAACTCTCTTTCCAGAGTCTTTTGCCTCATACCTCAATGAGTCTATTCTGGCGCGAGCACAGAAGGATAAGCTTATATCTGTTAAGTATTATAATCCTAGAGATTTTGTAAAACCGACTGGTGCTCAGAAAAAGAACGAACGACCATACCTACGAGTTGATGATAAGCCATATGGTGGAGGTCCTGGAATGGTTATGCAGGCCGAACCTATTTTAAAAGCTATTGAAAAAGCTCTAAAAAGCACCTCTAAGGGAGCCTCTAAAAAATTGTCTAAAAAGACTCTTATCGTCTTTCTCGCACCGTCTGGCGAACAGTTCACAAACACTCTTGGTACGACATATGCAAAAGAATATTCAGACATCATTGTAATCTGTGGAAGATATGAAGGAATAGACGCACGCATCAAAAAAGTTTTTAAAATGGTTGATATAACAGTTGGACCTTTTGTTACAACAGGTGGCGAACTCCCAGCTATGATAATGATAGACGTGATTGCACGACAGATACCTGGAGTACTTGGAAATTTTGACAGTAGGGAAGAATCTCGAGCCTCATCTCGTGACTCGTATACTCGTCCAGAAGTTTTGATGTATAAAGGAAAGAAATATAAAGTGCCTGAAGTTCTCTTGTCAGGGAATCACAAACTTATAGATGAATGGAGGGTAAGTGAAGAGAGAAAAGGTGGTGAAAGGAAGCTTACAGTTTAAACAAAGAATTCTTCTAAAAGTCCTTTGAATATAAGCCAGTAATAATGTATAATTTACAGTATATTTTATATTTATTCAGAAAATTATAAAAACTTTGCATGCTATCAAAATATAAAAATAGAAAATTATATGTCTCTCTTTTGCTTGTATGTTTTCTTGTTGTTTTTTCTTTGATAAAATTTAATTCTGTATCAGCGGCAACTACCTCAGCCCCAAGAAGTCTTGGTGGTTCAATCACCTCATCTACTTCGATTACTCTTACTTGGCTTCCACCTGCTGTAGGTGCAGCTACAGTTACTGATTATTTAGTTGAATACAAGCTCTCAGCCGATTCATCATGGACAACATTTACTGATGGTGTATCGACTGCTACAACCACAACAGTTACAGGGCTTACAAATGGCTCAAACTATGATTTTCGTATATCAGCTATCAATATCGATGGGACGAGCACTCCCTCATATGTGATTTCAATAGTTTCATGGGTGTCGGCAACCGGTGGTACAGTAACAGAAGTTGGAGGTTATCGTCTTCATACATTTACATCAAGTAGTAGTATTTCATTTCAAAGTGGAGGATCAGTTGAAACACTTATCGTCGGTGGAGGTGGAGGTGGAGGCACTACTGTTGCTGGTGGAGGTGGAGCGGGAGGTGTTGTCTCAACTTCAACTAATGTCTCATCAGGTACTCTAGCTGTTACAGTTGGTGGAGGTGGAGCGGGAGGCGTAAATGGTGCGGCTGGTGCCAATGGATCAAATGGTGCGACATCAACTTTTAATTCTATTAGTGCATCTGGAGGTGGAGCTGGTGCGGGTTTTAATACGGCTGGTTCGGCAGGTGCTTCAGGTGGAGGAACTGGTGCTAATAGTACTGGTGCGGGAGGTACCGCTATTTCAGGGCAAGGTTTTGCTGGAGGTACTGGAGCGAGCGCTACTCTTAATGCTGGTGGAGGTGGAGGTGGAGCGGGAGGTGTTGGAGGTAATGGACTTAATGGGGTGGCAGGAAATGGAGGTACTGGTGTTCAGAGTTCAATTACAGGAACAGCTGTTTATTATGGAGGTGGAGGTGGGGGAGGAAGCCGAACTAGTTCTGGAGGTATTTCTGCCGGAGTTGGAGGTAATGGAGGTGGAGGTGCTGGAGGAATTTCAACAGTTGGATATGCCGGAACTGCAAACACTGGAGGTGGAGGAGGAGGAGGCGGTTTTAATGGAGCACATCTTGGTGGAGGTAATGGAGGAAGTGGAATAATTATAATTAGATATCCAGTAGTTTTCAGTGGAATTTTGCAAGTTCCAGTCATTTCTTCTGCTGTGTCAAATACTCAAAAAGTGACACTTGTTTGGTCGATAGGTCAAGGTTCATCTCCGCAGATTACAGATTTTAAGATTGAATACAAGCTCTCAGCCGATTCATCATGGACAACATTTACTGATGGTGTATCGACTGCTACAACCACAACAGTAACAGGGCTTACAAATGGTCAGAGCTATGACTTTAGAATTTCATCCATAAATTCTTCAAGTGCAACAAGTGATCCTTCAGATACTGTTACAGTAACACCAAATGTATCAGTGCCGAGTACTCCACAAAATATTTTTATAACCGTTGGCTCCAGCACAAGAGCTATTCTCACATGGGATGCACCGGTGTTAGATAACGGCGCAAGTACAACAGACTATCTTATCGAATACAAGCTCTCAGCCGATTCATCATGGACAACATTTACTGATGGTGTATCGACTGCTACAACCACAACAGTTACAGGGCTTTTAGATACTTTATCATATGATTTTCGGGTATCCGCTATTAATAGTGTGGGCACAAGTTCACCATCAAGTACCGTGACTGACACGCCGGGATATTTTGTACTAGTTGATAATTTCGATACCTCTGTAATTAATACCTCTAAGTGGACTGAATTTGATGCTGCTGTTGGTGGTAGCGGAGGAAGTGCTGGTAATGTGCAACAGAGTGCTGGAAAACTTTCGGTTACTGGAAACAGCGCATGGGGACAAAACGGACTTCAATCTAATGCTACATTCAGTAGGTCATTTGGTGATGTTGAAGTCAAGGTAACCATGACTGGAAGCTGTACAGTAGGAACTAGTTTTAATTTTGGATATGGAGATATAAATTTTGGAGCAGCGGGTACGTACTCATATATTATATCAAAAGCTGGTAGTTCATGGACTCTTTACTATTTCCAAAATGGGAGCAACTCCACTTCTGTTCCTATGTCGGGTATACCTTGTACAACGGGTAATGATGTGACTTTAAGGATGGTAGCCTTACAGGCTGGTGGAGTAAGTGTATTTGTAGGCACTTCAACAACCCCTGTTGCGACGGTGGCGAGTGGAACCTTTAATAATAAAAAAGTATGGCTTCAGACAAACGGTAATGGGGATATTACTACTTTTGATAATCTTCGGGTGTCTGAACCATTGTCTTTACCCCTTGCTCCTGGATCAATAGTTGTATCTCCTGCTGACTCTCAAGTAGATTTGTCTTGGGTGGCAGGCAACGCAAATGGTTCAACAATTACTGATTATCAATTACAGTATAAACTCCCTACAACCGCAACTTGGACTACTTTTAGTGATAGTGTCTCAACAAGTACTACGGGTAGTATTATGGGATTAACAAACGGTATTATATATAATTTTCGAGTTGTTCCAATAAGTAATAACGGTACGGGAACTCCTTCTGTTGCTGTAAGTTCAGCTGCTCGAATTACTACTCTTGCAGCTCCAACCGCCACTTCTGTTTCTATACTTGGAACACCTACAGTTGATGAGACACTCCGTGGATATTATTTATTTGCTGACCCTAATGGAGATATTGAGGGTTCTTCCACATATAGATGGCTTGTATCAAACACTGCTGGTGGTACATATACTCCAATCTCTGGTGCTATAAGTAACACTTATGTTGTAACTTCCAATGAGTCTGGAAAGTATCTCAAGTTTGAAGTAACTCCTGTATCTAGTATTGGGCCTTATGTGGGATCTGCAGTATTAAGTTCATCTTCATTGCAAGTTGCTACAACAAGTTATATCAATCACATTCTTTCAACAGGACAAAGTCTGTCTGTAGGCTGGAATGGAACTCCTGCTCTTACAACAACTCAGCCATATTCTAATAAAATGCTTACAGGTGGATCAGGTTCAACTTTTACACCACTTATTGAATCAAGTGTTGAGTCTATGAGTAGTTCACTTGGAAACTCACTCACGTATCTTTCACCAAATGCAAGCTTTCAAAGCGCAGTAACAATGCATGGTATTCCTTCTTATTCATATTCACAAATTAAAAAGGGAACCTCAGCATACACAACTGGGATGACTCAAACAACAAATGTGTTTAATGCTGCAGCGGGACTCGGTAAAGTTGACCGTGTAATTGGTGTTACTGTAATACATGGAGAAACAGATAATGTGAATGGAAATGGTCTAGCATATGAAGGTTACCTACATGAATGGCAAACTGACTATGATACGGATGTTCGTGCAATTACCGGCCAATCTGATACGGTTCCAATGTTTACTGACCAGACAAGTTCTCACACTGGTTATGGATATACAACATCACTAATTCCGGTTGCCCAGTTGGCCGCTTCAGAAGATTATCCAGGGATGAATATCCTAGTTGCTCCAAAATATTTTCTTACATATGTTGATGGAGGACATTTAAATAACGTAAGCTACAGATGGCTTGGAGAATATTATGCAAAGGTAATGAAGAAAGTAGTCATCGACAAAGAAACGTGGAGACCACTTAGTCCTGACTCAATTGTTAGAAACGGGAATACTATATATGCAAAATTTCACGTTCCTGCTGGTCCGTTGGTTATTGATACAACTAATGTATTAGCTAAATCCAACTATGGTTTTGAATACTATGATACGGCTTCAACTACATCGATCAGTAGTGTGTCACTCATTAACTCTGATACAGTAAAAATTGTTTTAAATGGAACTCCTACAGGCTCAGATCAGAGACTCCGATATGCATATACAGGTGTTGGTGCTTATGGTACTGCACCAGGAGCACAAAGTTCTGGTTCTGCTCGAGGAAATCTTCGTGATAGTGACCCTGCTGTGCCTCTATACGCCACGACAACTTCAAATGCTAATAACCTATATAACTGGACTGTACAGTTTGATAAACCAATAACAGATGATACAACTGCACCGTCTCAGTCAAATATTTCATCGAGTCCAGGAGTTTCTACAAGTACTATCACATGGTTTACAAATGAAAACTCAGACACTCAGGTTGAGTACGGTACAACATCAACTATATACACAGCTTCAACTACACTGGATTCATCAGTTCTTTCATCATCACATGGTGTAACACTGACAGGCCTTAGTTCAAATACAACTTATTATTATCGTGTTATATCTCGAGATATTGCTCAAAATAGAACCAATTCTTCTGAACAGACATTTACAACATCAGCTGGTGCTCCGGTTCTGTCAGAGCCATCTCAAGTAACAAGTGTTGTTGCTGCGACAAGTACTCCTTCGCAAGCTACAATTACTTTTGCTACATCTTCTTCAGACGGTGGGTCATCGATTTTATATTATACTGCAAGTTCAACACCTGGAGGATATACAGCTACATCTACTGGTAGTCCAATTATCGTCACTGGACTTACAAATGGAACTGCCTATACATTTACTGTAACAGCTACAAATGCAATCGGTGTTTCAGCTTTGTCTACTGCTTCAAACTCTGTGACACCACTTGCTCTACCCGACACTACACCTCCAACTGTCTCTATCACAGCACCAACAGACAGCTCAACAATATTAGGTAGTACCGTCACAATATCTGCAGACTCATCTGATAATGTTGGTGTAGTCGGTGTTCAATTCTATCGTGACTCAAATGTTGCAATTGGATCAGAAGATACTACAAGCACATATGGTGTAACATTTGATTCTACGGCCGTATCAAATGGTTCACATACAATATTTGCAGTTGCGCGAGATGTGGCAGGGAATTATGCAACATCAACATCAGTTACTGTTACCGTAGACAATCCACCAACTCCAGTTACTCAAACTCTCACACTTGATGCTGCAACGTCTGTAGGTACAAGTTCTGCAATTTTTAATGTAACAGTAGTGAGTGATGGATATGCTTCATCATCACTCCTCGGATTTGAATATGGCACTACTACTTCATATGGTTCAACACTCACATTAGGTGGAAGCTTTGGTGTGGGTTCATACTACAATACTGCCTTTGACCTCATACCAAATACTACATATCACTTTAGAGCATATACAACCAACTCTGCTGGAACTGCTTCATCTTCAGACTTAACATTCACTACACTGTCTCTGAATACTACACCTTCTGCCATCACAGCAAGTCCATTAAACACATCTGCTACCATTACATGGATAACCTCAGATCCAGCTTCGTCACAAGTAATATTTGGTCTCACAACCTCATATGGGTCAAGTACAACCGTCACTAACATTTCACCAAGGGTTACATCTCACGGTGTATCAGTGGTTGGTCTTACCTCGTGCACCCTATACCACTATCAAGTTTCAGGAACTGATGTCACATCTGTAACATCGACAAGTTCTGATCAGACATTTGTAACTACAGGTTGTAGTGCGAGTGCTCCAATCACTGCAAGTAATGAAGGAAGTATTACTACATCAGCTGGAGGAACACTTACACAAGATCAGATTACAATCACTGTACCTACAGGATTCACAGGAACTTCATCATCTGCTGTATTTCAAGCTCACAAACTCGACGGTTCTGTATTTTTCAACTCAATCTCTGCACCAACAGGATTAGTTAGCGTAGGAGGAAATGTATTCAATCTTAAAGCTCTAACGGATTCATCAACATTACTCACCACATTTGATGCACCAATTACAGTCGTCTTGTCATATTCACCATCTGATATTACAGGTGTAGATGAATCAACTCTTTGGATATATCGATATGATGGAAGTCAGTGGTATCCGCTTTCAAACTGTACGACAGATACAGGATCCCACACTGTGACATGTGAGACTTCAAACTTCTCTGACTTTAGTATTTTTGGCGAGAGTTCTACTATTGAAACATCTACTGGTGGCTGTTCAACAACATATTACACAGAAGGAAACATTAACTACCAAAGCAGATGTGGAGTTGTGACTGTAGTTAATACTAACACTCCCATAGCTGTATCAAGTGGAAGTACTGGCGGTTCCACATCAAATGTAACACCTACTACATCAAGTACCGTTGCAACTTCAACACAAACCACAACAGTTCATACTGATTCATGTCTCCCAGGATACCTATTCAATATCTTAACTGGACAGCGGTGTCAAACTACATCTGTTACAGAAAACCCTTCAACAAATACAGCTACTACATATATCTTTTCTAGAAACCTCAAGTTTGGTTCAACAGGAGAAGACGTACGACAACTCCAGATATTCCTAAACTTTAAAGGATTCATGGTATCAACTACTGGTGCCGGATCAGTTGGAAAGGAGACTGACTACTTTGGTCCTGCTACACGAACTGCTTTAATTAAGCTCCAGAAAGCAAAGAACATCAAACCATCCATTGGATATTTTGGACCTATTACAAGAGGGATTGTTGGGAGGTAGAGGAAAATTTTATTTTAACCTTGACACCCTATGTCAACAACACTACCCACAAGCTCCAAAAACGCCTATAAATAAGACCCCTCAGTAGTCCACACCTTTGTCAACATTGACTAATTGACACCTGTGGATAAATCGTTTAATATAAGAATCCTGTGTAAGACGATTGAGTTTTGACCGGCTCTTCGCAGAAACTCCTTATCACCTAGCTTAGTGAGAGACATGAAAGATATATCTATCTTTCATGTCCGAACGAGTGACGGTGATATATGAGGGTAAACCTCATATATTTATAGCTTTATTTTGCATATTCAAACCTTTAATTATTTATCTTAAATACACACCTTCAGCTCAATATTGGGTCAACAATGTTTCTGGAGGTGTTTGTTTAATTTATTAATTCTAGAAATGTTTATAAAAATAATTCTTTAAAAAAGTAGAGTGCCGATTTGTACTAAAATGCAATGACAGCAAATGACTGAATAAGACCTTTATTAGATCGGAAACAATTTTCGTAAATTTAAACGCATAAAACGCTCACAATATTTATGTCTCGACCAAAGAAATATTTTTCACGTTTCAAGGAACCGCTCACACCGCTTCCAAACTTAGTAGAAGGACAGCTCGACTCATATAAATGGCTCCTTGAAAAAGGACTTAAAACTGTATTTGATGAGTTCGTAGGGATTAAGGATTATTCAGACAAAAAGTTCGAACTTGATTTTACAGGCTTTGAACTCGTAAAACCAAAGTACGACGAATTTTACGCTAAAGAAAATAAGCTCAACTATGAAGGAGGTCTTAAGGTGATGATTAAACTTAAGAATAAGATCTTCGGTTCTACAAAAGAACAGGAAGTATTCATGGCTGATTTCCCGATGATGACAAATCACGGTACTTTTATTATTAATGGTATTGAGCGACTTATAGTTCCACAGATCATCCGTTCATACGGTGCTTTTTTTGTTTCTTCTGAAACAAAAGGTAAAAACTATTTCGGTGCAAAAATCATCCCTGCACGAGGTGCATGGATTGAACTTGAAAGTGACGCTGATGGAGCTATCTACGTGCGAATCGACCGAAAACGAAAGTTTGCAGTTACTTCACTTCTACGAGCTTTTGGCGCTGAAACAGATTCAGACATCAAGGCGCTTTTCAAAGGAAATGAAAATGCAACATCATATATAGAGACAAGTCTTGCAAAAGATCACGCGAAGACAAAAGATGAAGCGTATATCGAAATCCACAAGCGACTTCGAGATGGAGACCTCGCTACAGCTGAAAACGCTCGAGAATTCTTCACGGCTCTCATTGGTCCTGAGCGATATGACCTCTCAAAAGTAGGACGATTCCGATTTAATCAGCGATTTGAAAAATCAATGGAAGAGAAGGCGCTTGCCCAAATGACACTCTCTATTGATGACATCGTTGCTATAATTTCAAAAATTATAGAACTTAACCTCAATCCAAACTCAATCAACGACGATATCGATCACCTCGGTTCACGACGTGTGCGATTTGTTGGTGAACTTCTCCAGCAGAAAATCCGAGTTGGTATGACACAGATTAAGCGAAACATTCAGAACCGAATGTCGACTATTGATACAGACGCTTCACTTCCAGTGCAGTTTGTTTCTCCACGTCCACTTCAGGCTCGAATTAAAGAATTCTTTACAACAAACCAGTTGTCACAGTTCATGTCACAGGAAAACATCCTTGCAGAAATTGAACACCTTCGACGTATTTCAGCCCTCGGTCAGGGAGGCCTTACACGAGAGCGAGCTGGTATTGAAGTTCGAGATGTGCACCCATCACATTATGGCCGAATCTGTCCTATTCATACACCTGAAGGTCAGAACATTGGTCTTGTATTGCAGCTTGCAACATATGCTCGAATCAACCACTTCGGTATGATCGAAACTCCATATGCAAAAGTGAAAGCCGGAAAGATCACAAAAGAAATTGTGTACCTGAATGCACTTGAAGAAGAAGGATTCAAGATCGCACATGCCGCAACTGAATATGATGCAGCTGGTCTTATAAAAGATCAGAATGTTGAAGTTCGAATCAAAGGTGAGCCAGTTATTATTGATCGTAGTGAAGTAGACTTTATAGATGTTGCACCTGAACAGGCATTCTCAGTTTCTACATCTATGATTCCATTTATGAACCACGATGATGCCAACCGAGCTCTCATGGGTTCTAACATGCAGAAGCAGGCTACTCCTTGTATTGTTCCTGAGGCTCCACTTGTTGCAACAGGTATTGAATCAAAAGCAGCTGAAGATACAGGACGAGTTATTCTAGCTCCAGAGGATGGAACTATTACATATGTAGATGCATCAAAAGTCATTCTCAAGGGCGCTAAGCAGGATTATGAATATAAACTCACAATCTTCAACAGAACAAACCAGTTCACAGCTTCACACCAGCGACCAACAGTTTCACTTAATCAGAAAGTTAAGCGAGGTGATGTGCTCGTAGATACATCTACATCTGTAGATGGTCAGATGGCGCTTGGACAAAACTGTCTCGTTGCATTCATGACATGGTCTGGATCAAACTATGAAGATGCGATTATTCTTTCAGAACGACTTGTAAAAGATTCAAAGTTTACAACTATTCACATTGAAGAATTCGTAATCAACGTACGAGATACAAAGCTTGGGCCCGAAGTTACAACTCACGATATTCCAAACGTAGGTGAAGGGCGACTCAAGAACCTCGATGTAGATGGTATCGTCCGAGTAGGTGCTGAAGTTCGACCTGGAGATATCCTTGTTGGAAAAATTACTCCAAAGACAGAAACTCAGCTTACTCCAGAAGAACGACTCCTCCGATCTATCTTCGGTGAAAAATCACGAGATGTAAAAGATACATCAAAGCGATTGGAAAATGGAAAGAAAGGACGAGTTATTGGTATCAAGATTTTCTCTCGAGAAAAAGGAGACAAACTCGATTCTGGAATCCTCAAGCGAATTCACATTGAAGTTGCTGTTCTTCGAAACGTATCAGTGGGTGATAAGCTCGCTGGACGACACGGAAACAAAGGTGTTATCTCACGAATTCTTCCAGTTGAAGATATGCCATATATGGCAGACGGAACTCCTGTGGATGTAATTCTTACTCCACTCGGTGTACCTTCACGTATGAACCTCGGTCAGATTCTCGAACTCCACCTCGGTCTTGCTGCAAAAGCTCTCAACTACCAAGCTATCGTTCCACCATTCATGGGTGCTACTGTAGATGAAGTAAAAGAGGAGCTTGTTAAAGCTGGATACAATGAGACTGGAAAAATGAAACTATTTGACGGACGAACAGGTGAAGCGTTTGCACAGGATATTGCGGTTGGTTACATGTACATATTGAAACTTCACCACATGGTTGATGACAAGATTCACATGCGATCTATTGGTCCCTACTCTCTCATTACTCAGCAACCACTTGGAGGTAAAGCTCAAGGAGGAGGTCAGAGATTCGGAGAAATGGAAGTGTGGGCACTCGCTGGTTATGGAGCAGCTCATACTCTTCGAGAAATGTTGACTATTAAGTCTGATGACATTCAAGGTCGTTCTCAGGCATTCGATTCTATCGTTAAAGGTCAGAAGCTTTTGGAACCAAACACTCCAGCATCATTCAATGTACTCCTTGCAAACTTGCGAGGTCTTGGCATCGATGTAGAGCTTATGAAAGAGACTGAAGACGGTCAGATTATTACTACTGATGAAGTTCTTGCAGATTAAGTTTTAAGAAATTAAGTCGTTTCAAAATACTTAAAATTATCTAAAATAAAAATCAAAAGAATTTAACTCAAAAATAATCATGAAAAACATACATAACAACAATCTTCCAAGAACAATCGACGACTTCGAAGCAGTTATTTTGAAGCTTGCTTCACCTGAACGAATTCGAGAGTGGTCATTTGGTGAGGTTACAAAACCTGAGACGATGAACTATCGAACTCAGCGATCTGAAAAGAACGGTCTTTTCGATGAAAAAATCTTCGGTCCTGAACGAGACTACGAATGTTACTGTGGAAAATATAAGGGAATTCGATATAAGGGAATTGTCTGTGAAAAATGTGGAGTAGAGCTCACACGATCAATCGTTCGACGAGAACGAATGGGTCACATCGAGCTTTGTGTTCCTGTTTCTCACATCTGGTACCTCCGAACAATGCCATCACGAGTTGCAACAATTCTCGGAATGAGTGCAGCTGATATTGAAAAAGTTGTGTACTTTGCTGGTTACCTTATTACAAAAGTAAACAAGGATCAGAAAGAATCACTTCTTAAAGAACTCGACAATGAATACAAGAATAAAGTTAAGTCTCTTTCTGATGAAAAATCAAAGGAAGCTCTTACTGAACTCCTTATGGGTGCTAAGCGAGAAATCGAAAGTATCACTGAAGGAAAAGTTCTTGATGAAGTTGAATATCACAAGTTCTCACTTAAGTATGGTACAGCGTTTGAAGCTGGAATCGGTGCTGAAGCAGTATTCAATATTTTCAAAAATCTTGATACAAAGAAGCTTCTTGCTTCACTTGAAGAAACAATGCAAAAAGTTTCTGCGGCTGATCGAGAAAAACTATTCCGACGAGTTAGTCTTTTGAAATCTATGTCACGATCAGGTATTCGACCTGAGTGGATGTTCATCAACGCTCTTCCTGTTATCCCAGCAGCACTTCGACCTATGGTTGCTCTTGAAGGTGGACGACACGCTACATCTGATGTAAACGATCTTTACCGACGAGTTATTAACCGAAACAATCGACTTCGAAAACTTAAGGAAATTAATGCTCCTGACGTTATTCTTCGAAACGAAAAGCGAATTCTACAGGAGGCTGTTGATGCACTTATCGACAACTCTATCCGACACGGAAGTGCTGTATACGCAGGACTCAATGCTGCACAGCGACGACCTCTTAAGTCACTTGCTGACAACCTAAAAGGTAAGCGAGGTCTCTTCCGACAGAACCTTCTCGGTAAACGAGTAGACTACTCTGGACGATCAGTAATCGTTGTAGGTCCAGATCTTAAGTTGAACCAGTGTGGTCTTCCAAAGCACATGGCACTTGAGCTCTTCCGACCATTCGTTATCTCAGAACTCTTGAAGCGAGAAATGGCATTCAACATTCGAGGAGCATCACGACTTATTGATGATGGTATTCCAGAAGTATGGGCTATTCTTGAACAAGTTATTCAGAACAAGCGAGTACTTCTAAACCGAGCTCCAACACTTCACCGACTTTCTATTCAGGCTTTCAAGCCAGTATTGATTGAAGGTAATGCTATCCAGGTTCATCCACTTGTATGTTCTCCATTCAACGCCGACTTCGACGGAGATACTATGGCCGTTCACGTTCCACTTTCAGAAGAAGCACAGAAAGAAGCTGAGATGATCATGGAATCTTCAAAGAACATCTTGAAGCCAGGAACTGGTGATTCAACTGTTACAAAGAAGATGCTCGACATCGTACTTGGTTCATACTGGATGACTAAAGCAGTTACAGGTGAAAAGGGAGAAGGAAAAGTATTTGGTGGTCCAGAAGAAGCTGTTACAGCACAATCATTTGATATCGTCTCATACCGAGCTGCTATCAAAGTTCTTGCTCCAACAACTGGTGAACTTGCTGAAAAGTACAAAGCATTTGAAGGAAAAGTATTCGACACAACAGTTGGACGAATTCTCTTCAACAATCTTTTGCCAGCTGACTATGCATTCATTAACAAAGAAATCACAAACTCTGTGATGAACGGAATTATGGATGACATTATTACTCACCGAGGAAGTGAAAATGTTCATGGACTTATCGACTCTATCAAAGAGTTCGGATTCAAGTACGTAACAAAATCTGGTGTTACTTGGTCAATCGATGACATCAAGATTCCTGAAGGTAAAGGTGCACTCGTTGATGCTGCTACTATCAAGTCAGCGGCGGTTACAGCTGAATATAACGACGGTCTCCTTTCTGAAGAAGAAAAGACTCGAAAGAATGTGGAAATTTGGCAGGATACAAAGTCAGAAATTGAAAAGCTCGTTGATCAGGCTCTCGACAAGAACAGTCCTGTATACGACATGGTGAAGTCAGGTGCCCGAGGTTCCCTTGGTAACCTTACTCAGATGGTTGGTATGAAAGGTCTTATTGCAAACGCGCAAGGAGAGACAATCGAACTTCCAATCATTTCATCTTTCAAAGAAGGATTTACACCGATTGAATACTTCATTTCTACTCACGGTGCCCGAAAAGGTATGACTGACACAGCCTTGAACACGGCTCGAGCCGGTTACCTTACACGACGACTCTTCGTAGTTGCTCAGTCAGTAATGATTACCGAAGAAGACTGTGGATCAAAAGATGGTGTTGCAATTCACCGAGTAGGTTCATCTGGTATCAGTACATCACTTGTAAAAAGTGTGACTGGACGAGTACTTTCAAAAGATACTACAAATGCAGCGGGAGAAGTTCTCTTCAAACGAAATCACCTTGTTACAAAAGATGATGCAGCCGTTCTTGAAAAAGCTGGACTCAACGAAGTCTGGGTACGATCACCTCTTAACTGTAAGACAGAGCTTGGCGTTTGTGCGCAGTGTTACGGATATGACCTTGGTAGAAATAGACTTGTAGAAGTTGGAGAAGCTGTTGGAACAGTCGCTGCACAGGCGATTGGTGAACCAGGTACACAGCTTACAATGCGTACGTTCCACGCCGGAGGTGTAGCTACAGTGGGTGGAGACATCACGGCGGGTCTTCCTCGAATCGAAGAAATCTTCGACAATCGAACTCCAAAGAATCCAGCCGTTATTGCAACTCTTGATGGTGTGATTACAGATATTCGAGAAGTTAACAAAGAACGAGTTATTAAACTTCTTCCTGATGTGCCAACAAAATCAAAGAAGGGAAGCGAAGTAGAATATGTATTCCACTATGCACGAACTCCTATTGTAAAAGTTGGACAGCACGTTTCAAAGGGTGATTTCCTTACTGACGGTTCTGCAGATCTAGAAGAACTCTTTGTTCTAGCAGGAAAGGAGCGAGCTCAGGAATATATCATTGCTGAAGCGAAGAAGATTTATGAACTTCAGGGTGAAAACGTTTCTCGAAAGCATCTCGAAGTTATTGTACGAGAAATGTTTGGACGAGTACGAGTTTCAGAAGCAGGAGACACTCCATTTGCAGTTGGCGACTATGTTGAACGATTTGAATTTGATCAAACAAACCGACGAACAAAGATGGATGGCGGTATTGAAGCAAAAGCAAATCCAGTTGTGATGGGTATCGCAGAAGCGTCACTTAACCGACGAAGTTTCCTTTCAGCAGCTTCATTCCAGCACACAAACCGAATGCTTATCTCTGCATCACTTAAAGCTAACAAGGATCCACTCTACGGTATTATGGAAAACGTAATTATCGGACGATTGATTCCTGCTGGAACAGGATTCAAGGGGAGCAAGAAGTACGAAATGATCGAGAAATTCAAAGAAGAAGCAATGCGAGAAAATCAGGAGAACGCATAGTTGGACGCCTAGTTACAATTAAATATAAGCATCGCGAAACATATACAAAAGATAGCGCGAACTTAGCACGTTGATTAATAACTTAATAAAAGGCTCCAACTCATATTCTGAGTCACACTGGAAGAAATTTGCGAAAGCGAACAACAACCAATGAGGCTCAGAAATATGAGTTGAAGTTGAACTTTAATCTTAATTTCGCCGCCGCGCCAGTCGAGTCCAAGTGCAATCGACTCGACACGAACCAGCTGGTTCGGACATTGCGCGGTACGATTTCGCAAAATCGCATGTCATCAGCTGCAGAAACAATTAAAGACAGACTCGGAATTGTAGAAGTGGTTAGTTCGTACATCAAGATTGATAAATCTGGAGGAAACTACAAAGGCCGATGTCCGTTCCATCATGAGAAAACACCATCGTTTTTTGTGTCGCCTGCACGAAATAGTTACTATTGTTTTGGGTGTGGACAGAAAGGAGATATTTTTACGTTTGTACAAGAATTTGAGAAAGTTGATTTCATCGGCGCTCTAAAGATTTTAGCTGAGAAAGCTGGTGTAGAGCTTCAGCAGTTTAAGAATGAAAACAAAGGTGAGAATGATCGACTTCGATCAATACTCGACGCTTCAACAAAATTCTACGAGCAAAATTTGCATGCACCAAAAAATGCAAAGGCTATTCAATATTTGCATGAACGTGGACTAACTGACAAAACTATACAAGATTGGAGAATTGGTTATGCTGAAAATGAATGGCGCCGATTGCATGATTTTTTGCTTACAAAAAATGTTGGACAAATTGATATGGAAAAAGTTGGGCTTATAAAGAAGTCTGAAAAAGAGGGAGCTCGAGTAGATTCTGTATACGACAGATTCCGAGCACGTATTATGTTTCCATTGTTTGATCCGTCATCTCGAGTTATAGGATACTCTGGACGAATTTTTGGTGTACCTGATGAAGATGGTCCAAAATATCTAAATAGTCCTGATACAGTTCTATTTAATAAATCCGAAACACTATACGGATATCACAAAGCCAAAGATGGCATCCGAGAGTGGAGATATACAATACTTGTTGAAGGACAAATGGATTTGCTTATGTGTCACCAGTCAGGATTTACAAATACTGTTGCGACATCTGGAACATCACTCACAAATCAACATTTGGAAAAATTGCAGAAATTATCAGATAATCTTCTAATAGTTTTTGATGCTGATAATGCAGGAGTGAGAGCTACTGTAAAGGCATGGGTATCACTCGCGCTGCCTATGGGTATGGACGTTAAAGTTGCATCACTTCCAAAAGGGGATGACCCAGCTTCACTTCTCAAAAAAGATAAGAGTAGTTTTACTAACTCGATAAAAGACAAAAAACACATTATAATATATTTGACGGACTACTTGTGTGGAAAAGGTCTTTCGAAAGATGAATTAATGAAGGAAATAAGAAAAGAAGTTGTTCCTCTTATTGCACTCATAAAAAGTGTAATCGAAAGTTCAAGTTTCATTTCAAAGGTGAGTATTAGGACAGACATATATGAATCTGATTTAAGAAAAGAAGTAGAAGAAGTACGAATGCGAATTATTTCAGGCGAAAATATCAATGATACTGACGAAAGCACAAGTGATTCAAAAAATTCAAATACAAAAGATACTCACCCGTTATCGGGACAAAAAAATATTAAAGAAGGAAGTTTAATACATGATATTGTGTTAAGAAGAGTGGGGGCACTGCTAGTATGGTTTAAAAATTCAAACCGTGATGTTTCGGGTGTCTTAGAAAAAATATCACACATTTTACCAGAGTCAGATTTTATATATTTCAAACACAGTACAGAAAACTCACCAGAAGAGTTACTTTTTGAAGCAGAAGTTCTCTTTGATGGAAGCAAACACATTGAGAAAGATATGGATGATCTGCTGTACGAACTAGAAGAAAGAAGTCTCAAGCATAGGCTGTCAGAGACGATGATGGAGTTAGGGCTAGCAGAGAAGAAACATGATACCGCAAAAGCTGAAGAATTAATCAAAATTTGCCAAGAAATTTCACTTAAATTATCGGGATTAAATAAGAGAAAAGACGGATGAAGTAATTATTAAAACAAGTTCAAGAATATTTCAAAATTATAAAACCATTTACAAATCATATGAAGAAAAATACAAATAAAAAAGCAAAACCAGTAGTCAAAGCAAAATCATCTAAACCAACAGCCAAGCCAGCAAAGAAATCATCTCCTGCAAAAAAATTTGAAGCTAAAAAAACTCATGGTCACGCACCCGCAAAGGCTACTACTAAGACAACAAAGCCAGCTCAAAAAGTAGCACACAAATCTGATTCAAAAAATAAAGAGGTAAAGAAGAGTGGTCCTCTTACTCCTCTTCCACCTCCAAAAAAGAGTAAAGAAGAAATGGCGTGGGACGTGAAAGCTAATGTTCTTCTTCAACGTGGAAAGGATCGAGGTTTTGTAACGTATGATGAAATTTTGAAAGAGTTCCCAAACATTGAACTTGATGTGATGTTTCTCGATTATTTGTATGAAAAATTCTCTACAGCTGGCATTGATATTCTTGAAGGAGGAGGACTACTTGATTTCAAACAAGAGGAAGAAGATATGCTTAAGAAGTACAGTATGAATAAGAGTGATTCTTCATACGACTCTATCCAAATGTATCTCAAGGAAATCGGACAGTACCCATTGATTGCTGCTCAGGAAGAAAAAGATCTTGCGAAACGAATTCAGGCAGGAGATATAGAAGCGAAGAACTTGCTCGCAAAGGCAAACCTCCGACTTGTAGTCTCTATTGCCAAAAAATATGCAAACCGATCACCAGACCTTACACTTCTAGACCTTATTCAGGAAGGTAACCTTGGTCTTTTCAAGGCTGTAGATAAATTCGACTGGTCAAAGGGATTCAAATTTTCAACATATGCAACATGGTGGATTCGACAGTCTATTACGCGAGCTCTTGCTGATCAGTCACGAACAATTCGTGTACCAGTTCACATGGTAGAAACTATTGCCAAGTACAAGCAGGTTGTACGACGACTCTTCCAAGACCTTGGGCGAGAACCACTTCCAGAAGAAATCGCAACAGAAATGGGTCTTGATGTAGACAAGATTTACACAATTGAAAAGATCGATCAGAACACCGTGTCGCTTGATACTCCTGTAAATGATGACGATGACAAGGCTTCTGCATTCGGTGACTTTATTGCTGATGATAAAATTCTTTCACCAGATCAGGAATCGTCACGACGAATCCTTGCAGATCAGGTTCAAGAAATTCTTGGAGACCTTTCAGAAAAGGAGCGAGAAATTCTTGCACTTCGACATGGACTCAATGATGGTATCCAACACACACTTGAGGAAGTAGGAAAGATGTTCGGAGTTACTCGAGAACGAATTCGACAGATTGAAGCAAAGGCTCATGAAAAGATTCGACAGCACGAGAAGGTGAATCGGTTGAAGAATTACTAGTAGATTTATATAGCACGGTCTGGATGGTCTGATAATAGGAAAATCTGATTGTTGAAAATAAAATTCCCATCAAAATTTAATAAAAAAACTTAACCCCGCACTCATCATGCGGGGTTTGGTGTTGTTGGACGAGATGTTTTAAGTCTTGCTCAACGACGTGAAGCGATATCAATTACGTGTTTTATTTGTTTTGATAATTCCTCGACGTATAATTTTTAGCATTAGTATGTAGACGCATATACTAAAACCGTGTAAGAGCACTTTACCTTTGAGGTCTCCATGATGGAGATAGTAAGTCGCTAACGTAAAGCAAACAAATGTGAGCGTCGTAATAGTTGTTTGCTCTTTCCTTACCCTTAGCATTTGATCCTTTTTGGTTGCTTTGTAATATGGACGAACTCCACAAGACATCAGAACTGGTCCGAAGCAACAAAATGGGAGTAGGGTATAAACAATGAAGGGATACATGTTTGCAAACTGGTGCATGACCAGAAGGCAGACTGGGGCAATTAAGCACCATAGCACGCGTCTTGGGTCGTGTGCAATCCAATTTGTTTGTTCAACATCTTTAACGGTCTCATCTTCTGAATCGTCCTCACTGTTGTCTCTAAGGTAGCACCACTCGTATCTCCTGAAAATTATCGGAATTAAGAATGCTGAGTAGACTACAGCAAACACAGATAGAGCTGGAGCTGGGGCTACCAGTACAATTTCTGAACATTTTTTGTACGGTGTCTGTATGATTATTGAGAAGTTCAAAGCCATAGAAACTAAAGAGACAGCCATACAGAGAAGACTGAAAGTAAGGCTTGCGTGGAGAAATGAAATCCCAGTAAGCCTTTCAATCCAGTGGAAAAGGGGTTTAACGAAGATCCTCATAAAGAGGTTCTCAATGGTACTTATGAATTTCATGTCGAGGTCCTGGGTTGAGTTGTGGTTTTGTTCTAGTTGTTCTACAGATATATAAACACATATAAGACTATTGGTCAATGAAGCTCAATAAAGTGCATCGCGATATACTGTACCTATGAAATCCGCTGAAAGTGCCAACTCAAAACCTCATGTAACTTTTGAAGACCGATACAAAAAGCTTAACACCGCTCAAAAGAAAGCAGTAGATACTATTGAAGGTCCACTCCTTGTGGTTGCAGGTCCAGGCTCAGGTAAAACAGAAATCCTCAGTTTGCGTGTTGCTAAAATCCTAAAAGAAGCACAGATTCTCCCATCAAATATTCTTTGTCTCACCTTTACCGATTCAGCAGCTGTAAACATGCGTGACCGACTCTCACGACTTATTGGCGCTGAGGCGTATCGTGTTTCGATTCATACATTTCACAGCTTCTCAGTGGATATTATTCAAAAATATCCTGAGTTTTTTTATAAAGGTGCAATCTTTAGTCCTGCCGATGCGGTTTCACAGATTGGAATTTTGGAAAGTATTTTCGACTCATTGCCGCACAAAGATTTATTGAAGTCTTCGCACCCAGAAGAAGGTTATACGTATTTACAAGATGTTTCTAGAGTAATCGGATATTTGAAGAAGGCAGGCATTACTCCAAGTCGCTTTGCAGATATCATTGAGAAAAATAGTGAGGCTGTAGAAAAAATAAATTCAATCCTTGTACCTGCAGCAGAAAAGCGTGTATCAGCTGCTGTTATTGCAGAACTTAAAAATGCTGCAGAATCTTTAAGATCTTGTTCGACTGCGGGCGGGGCATCAGAGACTGGGCAATATATTGGCGAATTTCCTGCACTTGAACATGCAGTTGCTCTGACACTACTTGAAGCTATTGATACAGCTGAAAAGACTGAGAAAAATGAGCCTATTTCAAAATGGAAAGCTAAGTGGTTTAAAGCCAACGATGAGGGAGAAAAGGTGTTTAGAGACACATTAAACCTCGATAAAATGCGCTCTGTGGCACATATATATAAGCAGTACCGTGAGGTCATGCATGCGCGTTGCCTGTTCGATTTCGACGATATGATATTGGACGTGATTGAGGCGATTCAAACGCATCCACGGCTCAAATTTGACCTTCAGGAGCAATATCAGTACGTGTTGGTAGACGAGTTTCAGGATACCAACAATGCCCAAATGAAGATTCTTTCTTTAGTGCTTGATGCTGAGGTAAATGAGGGTCGACCGAACATTATGGTAGTGGGAGATGACGACCAAGCAGTATACAAATTTCAAGGTGCTGAACTTTCAAATATTCTCAATTTTAAGGAAATGTATACCGATGTTGAGGTTGTAAACATGACTGCCAACTATCGATCTACACAGGAAATTCTCGATACAGCGACAAAGATTATTCGAAAAGGAGAACATCGTCTTGAAAATATTTTGCCTGCATTTGAAAAGACTTTGGTGTCTTCAAATAAAGATTTGGCAAAAGGTGGAATTGTACACAAAGTATTTGATACAAGTCTTCACGAATATCACTATGTATCACGAAGAATCAAATCTTTGATTGAGTCAGGTGTACCTGCGGAAGATATCGCAGTGATTGCACGAAAACATAAACAACTTGAAGCGATTGTACCGTATCTACAAGGTGCACGAGTACCTATTCGATATGAAAGAGAACAGAACGTATTCCTTGAGCCTCATATTGAACAGATTATAATCATGTCTCGATTTATTCAATCAGTGTCTGCAAAAGATATGCAGGAGGCTGATGAATTTTTGCCAAAGATTTTAGCGTTTCCATTCTTTAGTGTTTCTCGAATCGCAATTTGGAATATTTCTAAACAAGCATATGCAGAGCGGAAGACATGGCTTGAGTGCATGCTTGAAGATACGAGTGGATCGCTCGCGCCTCTAGCAAACTTTTTTATTGAGCTCGGCGCCATGGCCCGTGTTGAGCCTCTCGAAAAAGTACTCGATATTCTTATTGGTGCGCACGTTGAACTGATTGCTGAATCTGAAGAGGATGAAGATCTAGCAGAAGATGCTACGAATGTTGCGCAAGGAAAGGCTGAAAAAAGTACGCAGAAAAATCCAGGTGTTGCAGAAAAATCTGCAAAGATGCACGCAGACACAAACAGCAAATATGCAATCGGCGGATACTCAAGTCCTTTCAAGGCGTATTACTTTAGTAAGGAACGATTCGAGCATGCACGAGCTGAATACTTAGCATTCCTCTCAAGTCTCCGAGTATTTGTGCGAGCACTTCGAGAATTTAAAGGTAAGGATGGTAGTGCTGAGCAACTCTATATTAGCGACCTTATTTACTTCGTTGATATTCATGTGAAGAATGGTATTACGCTCAATGACCTCAGCCCGTTTGCAAACTCTTCAAAAGCGGTGAGTCTTCTTTCTGCTCACAAAGCTAAGGGTCTCGAATTCGACACAGTGTTTGTGCTTTCTTGCCAAGACGATGTCTGGGCTGGACGAGGTGCACCAAAGCGAATCTCAATGCCTGCAAACCTTCCTATTGAACCAGCAGGAGACAATGAAGACGATCAACTTCGACTTTTTTATGTAGCACTTACACGAGCAAAGCGAAATTTGTATATGACATCATACAAAATTAAAGATGATGGAAAAGAATCACAGAAACTTCGATTTCTTACTGAGCACGAAGAAACTGACGCTCCAATGGAAAAAGAATTCGGAACTATTTACACTCCAGAAACTCATGAACTTCTTACTTCGTCTTGGCTTCTATATCACACACCACCATTCATGGGTGAAGAAGAGGAATTGCTTAAATCATTACTTGAAAACTATCAACTTTCAGTAACACATCTCAATAACTTTTTAAATGTTTCTAAGGGTGGTCCTCAGTCTTTCCTTGAACAAAATCTTCTACGATTTCCACAAGCTAAAACCCCATCTAGTGCGTACGGTACAGCAATCCACAGTACGCTTGAACGTGTGTCTGTAAAACTTCGACACGACGGTATTCTTGCAACTAAAGAAGAATGTCTCGATTGGTTCACTCAGTACCTTCGAAAAGAAAGACTTTCAAATCAGGATTTCGATCAATACAGTGAACGTGGTCTCACGGCGTTGGATGCTTTTTATGACCAGCGAATTGCTCCACAAGGCGATGTAAGTGGAGATGCAAGTACTAAGGTTCAAGGTGGTACTAGCGGATTCAAAGCAACTGATAAGACAGAAATTAACTTTAAAGATCAAGGAGTAGTTATTGAGAGCATGGTTGGCGACGAAAGACTAAAAGCACACCTCACAGGTAAGCTTGATCGTCTCGTAGACTTGGGTGGTGGGCGAGCAGAGGTTATAGACTATAAAACTGGCAAAGCTAAAAGCGAATGGAAGCCGGGCACTGAGTATGAAAAAATAAAATTGTATGAGTATGAAAGACAGCTCATGTTCTATCATATCCTCCTTGAGCAAGCGCGAGACTATAAGCGAAACTTTAGATTTGAAAAAGGAGTTTTACAATTCGTAGAACCTTTGCAGAATGGAAAAATAGTAGAGCTTGCACTTAATGAGGACGCAGAAAAGAAAACTCGTACAGAACGATTGGCGCTCATTGTCTTCAATAAAATAATAAACCTAGATTTTCCTGATACATCTACATATGGTGAGAAGCTTGAGGATATAATTGCTTTTGAGGATAGTTTGTTGGGAAAATAGTAATTTTAATGGGAACTATTAAGAATTCAGTTTGACGAGTTTTCTCGCAATCTTTTCATTTTGGTCATATTTTTTAAGCATGTACTTCGTTGAATCAAACATACTTTTAATTAAATCAAAGACGTCCTTGTTTTTTATTATCACTCCAAATTCTTCAAACCAATTCACAATAGCTACTTTGTCTTCGTAAAGATATATTTCTGCTTTTGTATCTTTTAAAAAGATTGCTGGCAATGAGGCGGTGTCTGCAGATCTGTTCGAAAAGCTTTTCAAAAGTTCCTCTGCTTCTTTTTTTGTTAATGTCTCTACCATTGAATCAGTACCTTTTTCGTGAATAATTCCTTCAGCTATAAGTTTTTTTGAATTAACGATTCTGTTAAATTTAATTATCTCACTAATAGGATTTAGTGTTATTGCACCAATGATAGACTTTTCCGGCTGGATACCGTAGAAGCGAGAATGGGGTGCCATTTTAGCAATGTCTTCGAATACTTGTATAACATTTTCATTACCTTGATTTAGTACTAGTGCTGACGATTTTGAAATATCTACTGTAAGATTTTTCTTAGTAATTTCTTTATTTTGCAAAAAGAGGGAGGCGTATTTCTTTTGAACGTCCTCAATCTTTTCAGTGCTCCAGTATATTTTTTTCTTCTCCTGTCTTTTTTTAATGAAGCCTCTTTGTTCGAGGCGAGGGAGGATGTAATAGAGTGACGTCCTTGGAATGTTACTAAGTATTGAAAGTTCAGAAATTACTAATTTTTGTTTAGAAAGGGATTTTATTATTGATAAATCATTTGAGTCCAAACCCAATAAAAGTGCATTTTCTTTAGATAAAAACATATAAGAAGTGTATAATATGTCGAAATTTTAGTCAAATTAAGTATATAAATATGTTTAAAAATAAGGTTATTTTAGAATATTTGGTATAGAAATATTCTCTTTTACATACCTTATTTATGTGTGTTATAGTTTTTCACATTATGAATAAACAAATTAAAATAATAGGTGTTCTAATAGTGGTTGTTGCTATTTTTGGTATATTAAATATTACTAATCAGAATAAAGAATCAAAGGTAGTGACCCTTGGTTTAATGCTTCCATTGTCAGGAGATTATGCTGTTGCTGGTCAAAACTATCAAAAAGGAGTTGAGTTAGCTTTGAATCAATACAAAAAGCAGTTTCCAAATAAAACTATAAAATTAGTAGTAGAAGACGATGGTTTCGATGTTAAAAAAGGAGTTAGTGCATATAAGAAATTGATTAATTATGATCATATCGATGCTTTGATGATGCTTTCAACGCCAGTAATTGATGCAATACACGAAGATGTAGTAAAAGACGGCATTCCTGTGATGCAACTTGGTGTTCAGACTGTAGGTATTTCTGATGATAATATTTTGCAGATGAGTCCATCGGGTGAAACTCCTTTGAGAGAGTTTGCACAGTACTTGGAAAAGAATCACACCTTTTCTAAAGTTGCTGTTGTATACGACAATACTGGTGCAGGAAATAGTTTTTATAAAGCTTTTAGTGAAGGGTATTCTAAGGACTTTTCTCCTTTCATTATTAACACTAAAGCTGATATTCGTGGGCATGCTATAAAAATTGCTGCTGAAAAATATGATGCTGTCGTTATTTTAACTTCACCCGAGAATGGTGCGCTCTTTGTTAAAGAAATTTCAACACTAGATAAAACTCTACCTTTCTTTGGGTTCGATGCTCAACTTCAAACAGGTTTTGCTGATTATGGAAGAATACTGGGTGGAACTGATAAGTTGAATGGTGCAGAGTCTCTCTGGTTAAAATCTGGTAATGCTGATCAGTTTAAAAAATTATATGCTGAAAAGTATAATACAGAGCCAGGATTTATATCAGATTTCGGCTATGATATTTTAAATGTGCTTATGAAAAATTATTCTAACGACAAGACAAGCTGGTTGAATAATATAAAGAAAGAGAACAAAGAAGGTGTTTCGGGTCCTATTTCATTTGATAATAACGGTGTAAGAATTCAGCCTATTGTTATAAATAAGGTAATAGATGGTAAGTTGATCCAGATACAATAAAATAATGATCTAACTTAAATTAAGGAGAAAAAAAGTGAGTAAACAAAAAAACCACCAGACTTTCATCGGTGGTTTTTTTTGTATTTAATTTAATCGAATAAGGAGATTACTTTAAGAAACTATCAAGTACCGCCTTCATTGATTCGTAAGGAAGCGCTCCGAGACTTGAACCCTGGTCGTTCACTAGAGGAACTGTCTGAACCTTTGATCCATCTTTTACCAAGAGAACTGTGTAAGGTGTACCTCGAGCACCAGCTTTGAGGCCTGCATTTTTAGCTTCAGTGATCTTTGCTTTGTATTTTCCACTATCAAGACATTTTACAAAAGCTGCTTTATCCAAACCTACTTGTTCTGCGAATTCAGGAAGCTTAGCGAGATCTAGACCATCGTTTGATGGAGTGTTTTCGTAAACTGTTCCAATGTAATCCCAGAAAGCTTTTGCTCCACCAAGTTCATTTGCACATTCAGTTGCTTCAGCTTCTTTTGGTGCTTTTGTGTGGAAATCAAGAGGGAAGTGTCGGTATACCCAAGCAATCTTTCCAGCTTTTCCGTACTCACTAAAAATCTTTGAGAGTGTCTGATGATGTCGTTTACAGAAAGGACATTCAGTATCTGAATATTCAACGATAGTAACCTTTGCTTTTGAAGCATCTCCTTGAATGTGGTCAACTTCTGTAACTGGAGCAATTTCTACTTCAGGAGCACCTTGTGCGTTTTTAGCAATATCAGCAACTCCTACTTTCGCTCCAACGTTAGCTGGTTTTGAATTTGTAAGATAGATAGCACCTGCGATAAGTGCACCTGCGACTATTATTGAAACTGGAACAACTAATTTGTGAATGGTATGCATTTGTATTTTGTGCGGTCGTGCCTCAATCGTTCTGAATGTGGCACTTTGCAAATGATTAATAAATTATGGTCTCAATTATATCATGTAACTCTCAAGTCTAAAAAGCCTAAAACGGCAAACTAAATGTCATCTTTGTACCGTCACTGTCCTCCCAGCCCGTAGTGTCTATATTGAATTCCACTATTTGCTCATTGTTTCGATAGTCTTTGTATTTGAGCTTTTTATTCTCGAGTGCATAGTCATGTACTTTCTTTGTAACTTTTACGTCATCAATACAGTATTTGATTATCTTTTCAATTTCACCTTTTTTCCACCACTCTACAGCTTCGAGACCGTTTCCACTTTTTCCAATACCTAGTGTTCCTTCTGCTATTGCGCCAAGGCCAACTCGATGACCGAGAGACTTACGAACCTCTTTGAGAAGATCCAAACTTTTCATCTTTAGAATGTCGCCTGAATAATATTTGTTAAGTAATGGCAAGTCAAAATGATCACCATTGAATGTGACTATGGTGTCTGCTTTTTCCAATATAGGCCAGAGCTTTGAAAGGTCTTCTTGTAAGTAACTTTCATATGTCTCATTGAAAGGATTATAAATACATACAACAGAAATATCTAACAATGTTGGATCAGATTTTCCAACATCTTGAAAAATGTTTCTGGTTTCTATGTCTAGGTATACTTTTTTCATCTTATTTATTCCGTCTTTGCTAAATCCTTAATTGTATAAGTCTTTGATTTTACCTCATCTTCTCCAATTATAACAACTTGAGGAATAGAAAGTTTGCGTGCAGCTTTTGTTTGGTCGCTTATATTTTTGTAAGAATAGTTGAGCGCTACATTTGTTCCTTTTCCGTCAGCACCTCCTGTAGTACGGAGTTCGTTTGCAACTTCTTCAGCGTACGCTTTGCATTCTACATCCATAATACAAATCATAATCTGTGTAGTTGATGTTTGTGCAGGAAGTAGTCCGTGAGTATCTAGAAAATCTCGAATAGTTACATCGCCCATACCAAAACCAAATGCAGGAAGTGATTCGCCACCAAAAAGACTCATAAGGTTGTCATATCGTCCACCACCAAAAAGTGAACGATTGTTTGCAGGGTCTGTATCGAATACTTCAAAGACAGTACCTGTATAGTAGTCGAATCCACGGATGATATTTTCATCATACTCAACATTTGTAACTCCTCGTGCTTGTAGAGATGAGATAACCAAATCAAGTTCTTCTTTTGCTTGTCGAATAGCAGGGAAGGCCATTGCTTCTTCGTACTGTGAACTTGTGTGACTGAGATTTAGGAATTCAAAAGGCTTGCCAACAATCTTTTCTGCTTCCATGTAGAATACTTCTTCAGGCATCTTAGCTTTTTTATCCATGTGTCGCTGAAGAGCTTTTGACTGAGCCTCATCAAGTTCATACCATGTTCCAAACACAGCGTTCATGAGTTTTCGACTACTCACTTTAATAATAAAGTCAGAATTTTTAGCACCAAAATTTTTCATAATCTCATATGCAACTGCAATCAACTCTACATCAGCTTCTGTAGTTCCTAGACCAAACATATCCACGTTGAGTTGCCAGTGTTCTCGTAGTCGTCCACGCTGTGGTCTTTCGTATCGGAATACATTTGGAATTGAATACCATCGAAGAGGAAAGCCAAGCTCTCGTCGCTTGCCAGCAACCATACGTGCAACAGTTGGAGTCATTTCAGGTCGAAGTGTAACTTCTCGATCCCCTCGGTCTGTGAATGTATATGTTTGCTCATTTACAATTTCTTCACTTGTCTTTGCTTTATAAAGTTCTGCAGGTTCAAGAATAGAGGCGTTATATTCAGTAAAGCCAAATTTTTCAACAGTTTTTTTCCATACAGAAAATATATGGTTTTGGATGGCCATATCTTCTGGATAAAAATCTCGTACGCCCTTGTAGGGTTCTGTACTTACATTGCTGTTGTTTTTTGACATAATACATACTATTCTAACGTATAATTCAAATGAATGTAATCTCCAAAGACGAATTAATACGTGGTCTTCTTGATACCTCTGCACTAGAGGGTGGTTTAGACGTTTCAGGGGTTGTTGCAGATTCTGTTCCAGAGGTAAAAGGGTCTTTGGTTCATACTATTAAGGGGATAATCCCAGTGTATAAGGAGTGGGGTAAGACGCCTCTTGAAATGCTTAATTTGCTCAAGGAAAAATATCCAAGAATAGCAGATCTGCCTTTGAGTTATGCAGGGAGACTTGATCCTCTCGCAGAGGGACTCATGCTTGTACTTGTAGGTGATACAAATCAGGATAGGGAAAAATACCTACATCTCGATAAGACATATGAAGTCGAAATTCTATTTGGAGTAAAGACAGATACGGGTGACTTGTTTGGTATTCCAGAAGTTGAAGGGCATGTTTCTAGCTCGTTTGAATCTTCTTCTAATGATTTAGAAGAAATACTAAAATCTTTTGTAGGCAAACAGCAGTTTCCATATCCTGTGTATTCATCTAAAACTGTGCAGGGTAAACCTCTTTTTCAGTGGATGAATGAAGGTAAAATAAGTGAGATTGAAATTCCTAAGACAGATGTCGAAATTTATTCGATTAAGACCTTAGGTAAATTACAGAACATAAACGGCACAGCAATTTTAGAAAAAATTGAGAACTCACTTAAGATTGTAAAAGGAGATTTTAGATATAAAGAAATAGAGGAAGGATGGAATACTCTTCTTAGTGAAAAAGTGTGTCAGAATTTTTATACACTAAAAATTGAATGTTCATGTTCATCAGGTACGTATATGAGAGTTCTTGCTGAAGAAATCGGTAAGAAAGTTGATATGCCTTCTTTGGCGTATTCAATACGCCGAACACTGGTTGGGGAAGTTGATATTGTTAAAGCTATACATATTGTGTAGTAAATACTTGTAGTCGTTTGCACTGGTTTTTTTTTATTTTTTATTTATCTGTACATCATGTCTCCTTGCTAGGATGCTGATATGCCCAAAGATGCTTCAGTTCTATCTGCTTCAAGTGATGTATCAATAAAACATATTGAGTATGTTGCTTCGTATATTGATGAACTTATTTCGTCTGCCTGTAGGATGGATGTGAGCGACATACATATAGATCCAAAAGCTGAGTATACCGATGTGAAGTTTCGTATCGCAGGTAAATTACTACTGCACGATAGATTTAAAAAGGATTCTCATGAGGAGTTTGTCGGTCGGATCAAGATTCTTTCAAAGATGCGAACAGACGTACATGATAAAAACCAAGATGGTCGTTTCTATTTTGATAATGAATCAGTTGATAAAGATCAGGGAACTAAGTCAGGGCACTCCGTCGAGCGTATTGACCTTCGTGTTTCAATATTACCCACTTTTTTCGGTGAAAATATTGTCATACGAGTTTTGCGCCCAGAGCTTCAACGTGACAAGAGGCTGGTTGATTTAGGCATATCAGAAGAACAATCGACACATATATTGGAGGCTGTTGGTCGTGAACAGGGAATCATAATTATTGCTGGACCAACAGGTTCTGGTAAAACAACAACTATATATACAATACTGTCACACCTTTCTAAATTAAATAAAAATATAGTTACATTAGAAGATCCGATAGAGTATGTCGTTCCTGGTATCAGACAGGTTCAGATTTCCGAACCTGCAGACTTTGGTTTCAGCAAAGCACTTCGTGCACTGCTTCGGCAAGACCCAGATATTATTATCATTGGAGAGATACGAGACAGTGATACAGCAAATCTGGCTTTTCAGGCCTCACTTACTGGGCATTTAGTTATTACAACCATTCATGCCGAGGATTGCGCGGGTGTTTATTCTAGGCTTTCAAATCTTGGAGTGAGTAAGGATATGATGCACTCACTTACATTGATGATGAGCCAGCGTCTGATTGAGACGGCTGATCATAGACGTAGAGGTGTCTTTGAAGTCATACCAGTTGAAGGAAAAGCAAAAGTAACTCTGTTCCAAAATACATTTCCAGAATACATACGTAAAGCTTTGCAAAAGCAAGGTGTACTTTTACTTGAGGACTCACTTAAAAATATAAGAGAAAATCATGAGTAAGTCACTGCAACATATTTTCAAATACCTTTCGATATATATTAGCGCTTCTTTAGACATTAGTACTTCGATTGATCTTGTGTGCAAAAGATTAAAGCATAAAAAGATTCTATCTATATTTAAGGAAATTCAAGAAAAAATTAAGGAAGGCAAAAGCTTTAAAGATGCTTGCATTGTTCTCAAAAATGAGAAAATGCTGGATGGTGTAGCGTGGTCACTGCTTAGTTCTGCAGAGCATGGTGGAAATATTTCTGGTGCATGTTTATCAATCTCGAAGCATTTAGATGAACAGTCCAAAATCAAATCGTCACTTGTCGGCGCGCTGGCATATCCAGTAGGTATGTTTGTTGCATCTATTTTGATGGTTTTGTTTTTGATAACAATTGCTTTTCCAAAAATTATCCCATTATTCAAGTCTATGAACGCACCTATACCAGCCACTACTCAGTTTTTACTTAATATTTCTTCATTTATTTCTAATTGGGGCGTTTATGTATTGATGTTGTCCGCAGGTGTCTTAGCGGTTTGTTCAAGGCTGTATTACAAGGAAAATACTTTCAAATTCAGGGTACAGTTCTGTATCCTTAAAGTACCTATTATTTCCAAAATATTGCTTTTCAAAGAATACGTAAACATTGCATCTTCCATTTCATTACTTCTCAAAAACAACAAAACACTAGAGGAGTCTATCTTGGTTGCTATGGAGTCATGTGTTTATGTTCCTATAGTTGTCGAATTGAATTCAATTCTTCAAAATATTGTGTCAGGTCAAAAAATATCAGCCGCGTTCGACTTAACTTTAAGTAAAGGTAAGGGACATTCTTTCTTTTCGGAAGAGTGGATTGATTTGATAAGTGTCGGAGAGATAACAGGTTCATTACCTCAGTCGTTTGGGGATATATCTAACTTACACGCAACTCGATACAAAGACGCAGTACAGGTACTCATGCGTAGCTCTGAACCGATCGCGCTGTGTTGCACTGCTGTGGTCGTCCTTTTTATTGCTCTTTCGGTGGTTACTCCTATGTATTCCATTATTCAACAGGTTCAAGGGCAATAATTAAATCAATATAAAATGCAGAGTACAAATTTAAATGGATGTTGTAGAAATAGCAGAGGTCTCAGTATTTTGGAAGTTCTTATTGCTGTCGCGATTGTTTCTTTTGTATTTATTCCAGCAGTGGAAATTTTGTATTCAATACAACCCAAAAGTATTTTAGAAATATTGAGTAGTAATAGCGCTACGAAAAATCAATATTTAAAGAAGCTAGTGTTCGAAAGAGGGGACTTAGAAGTTATTTCTGGAAAGGGAGGTGTTTGGAAATCATATTCAAATTCAAATACATTATTTACAAAGCAATCCTGTACAGATTTTAATCCAATAGGTTTTAATAGTACAACTCAAGATGGAGGTGTATCACAAGGTGGGTCTATAAAACCTCTTCTCTATACATACACCAAAGAGGAATTAGGTATTAGCACAACTACTATACTGACTGGCACTGCCATTATTGGTCAAAATTTATATATAAGCGCAGATTCATCTAGTACTACTGAGCCTGACATACTTGTTTACAATATTTCCTCAGACTTGTATAGCTCCGCTAGTGTTTTCACAATAGGGAATCACAATACTTTTAGACCAACACTCACATTACTTCAATCAAAAGAGACAGGGCCAGGTATCTCATCTATTCAAAGTAGGGGAAAATATCTTGTTGCATCAAACACAAGTGTAAAAAGTCAGGTAGATATATTTGATACAAGCTTATCAAAACAAATGTCACTTACTATTCTAGGATCAAACAGTAGTACCACTCCACTTACAAAAGTCGTACTACACGCCAACAATATGATTGTCGTGGGTACAGAAAAAAGCGTTTTACCTGAGATACATATATTTGATATTAATTCAGGTAATGTTGTGCGCACAGTAGAAACTGGTTATGGAATAAACGATATGGTAGTTAACAATAATTTATTAATTGTTGCGGGGCCTCGCGACCCAGAGATTGAAGTATTTGAGTTGAGTACAGGTCAGAAAATCGGACAATATGATCTGCCTGGAGGTTCTGGAAATGCAAAAGTTTTATTACCTTTTGGTGATTTACTATATGTCGCTAGGACAAAAGGTGGAAATGAATTTGTCGTTCTTGATATGAGTGGAGGCATCCAAGATTTAACAAATTCTACGCCAGAGTCTAGAAATATAATTTTTACTGAAATTGCAAATCAAAAAATTAATTGGAGTGTGGATACAATGCTCACTTATGAACAATTTGTTCCACTGTTTTCAGCCGATGAGTATAAAGAATTTCAGTTATATAAGATCTCAGATACAAATCAAATTCAATTACTTGCAACACTCGATTTACCTGCCCGAGTTACAAGTGCAATGTGCTTTAAGAATACAATATGGACCACATTTAGAGATCCTGAATTTTTTAATACTAATCCATCGAACACCTCTGCACAGACATTAGGTTTGATTATATTTAATATTCAATGAATTAAGTCCAGTAAAAATTAAAATTACAATGTATAAAAGAATGATTAAAAATAGAGCAGGACTGTCTTCGTTGAATAAGCAGGGTATTACTTTATTGGAGGTCCTTCTATATATTGCGATTTTTACAGTACTTTGCGTCTCAGTAGTGTATCTATATATTTCTATCAGTAAGGCTGCAAATGATGTAAAAACAAGTATTAAGCGGGCAGAGATTGCATTCTTTGTGTACGAAATATCAAGACATAAGATTGACACGCAAGGGCCATTTACTCCAGACCTGTTAACAGTTGAGGACTTTTCTAGAGTACTAAAATATTATCCAAATATAAATATGAAAGAAATTCAAGTTGAGCTAGTGGATGTTAATAATAGCAATAGCGGTAACAATAATTTGGCGGCAGTAAATCAGCGTGCAAAGATTACGTATAAAATTGCTTTCAAGGGGGTAAATAGACTATCTGAAAAAATATTTCTTCACACATTCTATATTGATTTGCTGTAATGTACATTAAAAATGTGGATTAAATTTAATTACTCGCAAACACCCACATATCTATTTATGTTATTATATTCCTAATATGACATACGGATATCAACAAGGTGGAAGTTATGGTAGCCACAAGCAAGCTCTTGGCTTCGATGCTGGTGCTTCTGAACGAATGCGAATGGATGCTGCAATAAAAGAGCAACATCGAGTAGAAAGAGAGCGCGCAAAACTACAATTAAAGGATGTCGAGCAAAAATTTGAACATAATAAAACTGAAATATCGCACAAGGAGGTAGAAGCACGGCGCCTCATTGCGGAAATTACACATGCAATGCATGAACTTCAAGAGTTTGAACGAACAGTAAAACTAATGGTAGACAAAGAGCATACGACAAAGATACAGATTAGTGATACAGGTACAAAAATTCAAGATGCTCAAAGGCAAGAAATTCAAAAGAAAAAAGATCTTGAGCTACTGAATCGTGACATTGAGCAAATAGAAAGACAAATATCATTGCTTCAGCAAAAACTTAATGACCATAAAAAGCATACATATGATTTAAGTATTGAAATTCAAAAATTATCAGTACTCATCAAGCAACTTGAAAGCCTTGAGAATAAAGAGCAGGCAGATGTATCTCACGTAAGGTCAGAAGCACAGTATAAAGCAAAAGATTTAGATACAAAAAAACGAGCTATTCAGACTATGGATCAGAAGCGTATGCGAGAGATTGGTGAAATAGATAGATTAAAGCAAGAAAATGTCCATCTAGAAAATGAAATCCGACAGCTCGAAATAAAAGCAAAATAATAGCAGGATTTGCAAACGGGCTTAGATTAAACTCTTTCCTGTCATCGTACTCGGCTTTTCAATTTCAAAATATGAGAGAATTGTCGGGGTAATATCCGCAAGTGTTCCATAAATACCTTTTTCATGTGCTTCAGCGGTGAGGCTCGCTGGTTTGAGCACGGTGTCTTTATCTGTAAATACAGCAGGAACTGGGTTGATAGTGTGAGCTGTGTGCTTGTCGCCAGTTGTCTGGTCGACGTTTACTTCGGCATTTCCATGATCAGCTGTTACAAAAGCTATAGCCTGATTTGGTCGAGCTTTGAGGGCATCAAGTACTCGTCCCAGTTGTGTATCTACAGTCTCTACAGCTTTGATAATGGCAGGAACATTTGCAGTGTGCCCAACCATGTCAGGGTTTGCAAAGTTTATGAAAATAAAATTCATACCTGCGTTTATTTCCTCTATAGCTTTATCAGCGATGGCTTCGGCACGCATCTCAGGTGCTTGGTCATGTGTCTGTACATCTTTTCGACTTGCAAGAAGAATATGTTTTTCGCCATCATATGGTTTTTCAACCCCACCGTTTAGGAAATACGTAGCATGGGGAAATTTTTCTGTCTCCGCAATGTGCGCTTGAGTAAATCCTGCGCCAGCAAGTTCTTTTGCAAGAGTTGTTTCAATGAGAGCAGGTGGAAAAGCAATGAGACATCCAGCTTCAGCACTGTATTCACTTCCATATGAAGTCAACGTTGCAAATCGTACGTTGTTGAGAGGTTGATCATGATCACCACGGATTTTTTCAAGCATTTTCATAGAAAGCATTCGTGCACGGTCTGCCCGGAAGTTGAAGAAGAATACTCCATCATTGTCTGCGATATTACAACCCATTCCGTCTGGTGCTGGACAAACCATTGGTTCAAGATGCTCGTCAACTTTTCCATCTTTGTACAGTTGTTTCAAAAATTCTGATGGTTTAATTTCACAGATGTGACCTTTTGATTCGAAAAGAGCTTGTTCAACTTTTGAAAGTCGATCCCAGTTATTATCTCGATCCATTGCAAAGAATCGCCCTGAAACTGTGGCGATAAAACTCATGTGAGTTTCGTCATTTATTTCAATAAGCAGTCGCTCAAGATCTTCAAGATATTGTGCTGCACTTTGTGGAGGTGTATCACGTCCATCAGTAAATACATGAAGTGCAACTTTTTTGATACCAGCATTTTTTGCAGCTCTGATAAATGCAAAGAGGTGATCAGAATGACTATGTACTCCACCTTCACCAATCAAACCTTGAACATGTAGCGTCGATGTATTATCGAGAACATGTTTGAAAAGGGTAGTGAATGCAGGGTTTGTATCATACTCACCACTAACGATAGCTTTTTTTATTCGCACTAAGTCTGTGTCGATAGCTTTTCCAGCACCAATAGTTGTGTGACCAATTTCACTATTTCCCATTTGACCCTCAGGTAGACCAACAGCCAACCCACTTGCCTCGAGAAGTGTGTGCGGATACTCATTCCAAATACGATTGAAAACTGGAGTTTGCGCAGCTGCTACTGCATTATCTTTTGAATCTTCTCGATAGCCCCAACCATCGAGGACGATAATGAGTGCTTGTCTGTCTTTAGGGTTTGTTTTTGTCATTTTGGGTTGAAAATTCGGATTGGTTATTGAATGGCCGAAATTACGGCCTATGCCCTTATTTGGCTGAATAATATAAGGGAGATTATACAGGATTTACAAGATTTGAGAAAAGAGTAGGATAAACGAAAACCGTGGGCAAAAGTGCCTAACATTACGGTCTTTGACAGTTAAAATTCAAAACACACTTTTTCCCATGACTAAGAAACCTTTTGTTATTCCTACCTTTCTGAAGCAAGTGATTTTTGCCGTTCTTCCAATGAATGGTTACCGAGCTTGTGACCTGATTACGCTCTTCCAGAGAGGAATCGAAACCGCCCGAGGAGTCGGCCAACATATCAATTCTGATGATACCATTACTGGAGGCGTTCAGATCTTTTCTTCGGAAACTGGTATGTTCAGCGCCTACGCTGCTGTGTTGGCCTCATATTGCCAAGATAAGTGGCGGATTGCTGACTATCCGTATGCTACCATCCCTATGACTGGACTCGTGGCGTCAGAAGATCCTGGTGACGAGCCACGAATGGAATTCCTGAGAGGCTTGATGCCACCACCCTCGATGGAGACACAATGCCTTGTTCTTGTCGTCAGTGAGGCACAAAGTCTTGTGATGCCAAATGCTTTATGCCAGCTCGCTGGATTTCCACAGAGGTACGATGAGTTTAAGAATGGTGTTTTGTCGCCGTACCGTTTCCTCAGTGTTACGGTGGATATGCAAACCGGCGGGGTCAGCTTCGTAAAGAATGAAAAGGCAGACTGGTGAAGATAATTTAATCACCTCCTACATTCTTAGAATGCTCAAAATGGGTCGCTTTAGTTTAAAGACTGTGGCGCCTTTTTGTTTATTTAATAAAAATTATATAGAAAAATTAGTTATCGTTTTTAGCGCAAATAATCCGATCATAATTGCAAATATTCCCACTGCTAAAACTACAAACCAAAACCTCGCATAGTTGAACCACCAAACCTCGTTGGATTCTTGATCCAATATTTCATCGAAGATACCGCAGATCGTAGCAATAAAAAGTGTCACACCAAGAATTGTTCCTCGGGTCGAAGCTGAAATATCATCAGAGATACTGTAGTACCAAGGAAATATAAATGTTGTCACCGATATGGATATCGTGAAGAATAGAATTAAATAAATAATATTTCGTGCATATTTCAAATGCCAATTGGGGTGTTCCAGGTCTTTCGATAAGATTTCCTCAGCGTCATTGTAAGTATTAAAAAAAGCGAAGTTATCTAAAAATACTCTCTCAAGTAGGCTTTTGTGTCTAGGTTTTTCGTCATCATCCATAAAGTTTATTAATAATAGTATAGCAAACAAAAACACCGCACATTTCTGTACGGTGTTTTATGTTTCAAATCTTTATCGAGTGAGATACTTAAGCTTTGAAAGCTCCACGTCCAGCAAACACAGCTTTCTTTCCGAGCTGTTCTTCGATTCGGAGAAGTTCATTGTACTTAGCTACTCGGTCAGTTCGACAGAGTGAACCAGTCTTGATCTGTCCGCATCCAAGTCCTACTACAAAGTGAGCAATAGTTGTGTCTTCTGTCTCGCCAGATCGGTGAGAGATAACACATGTCATTTTTGCAGCATTAGCCATTTTGATAGCAGCAATAGTTTCAGTTACAGAACCAATCTGATTGAGCTTGATAAGAATAGAGTTACCAGCTTTTCGTTCAATACCAGTCTTAAGTCGGTCAATGTTTGTTACGAAAAGATCATCTCCTACAATCTGAACTTTCTTTCCAGATGATTTTGTAAGCTGTTCATATCCAGCCCAGTCATCTTCTGAGAATCCATCTTCAATAGATACGATAGGATACTTTGTAAGCCATTCTTCGTAGAATGCGACCATTTCAGGAGTTGAAAGAGTTCGGTTTTCACTTGTGAGTTCATATGTACCGTTCTTTGTTTCGCCAACTACACCATTTGCAACATCAGCAGTCACGCTGTCAGCTCCAGCTTTGTAAAGCTCAGTTGAAGCGGCGTCGATTGCAATAGCAATATCTTTTCCAGGAGCGTACCCAGCTTTTTCAATAGCTTCAAGAATAACTTTGAGAGCGTTCTCATTGTTTCCAAGTGATGGTGCATATCCACCTTCGTCACCAGTAGTTGTTCCAAGACCCTTGTCATGGAGAATTTTCTTCAACGCGTGGAACACTTCAGCACCCATTTGTAGTGCCTGTGCCCAACTCTTTGCACCAACTGGCATTACCATGAATTCCTGAAGGTCAGTAGATTTTTCAGCATGCTTTCCTCCGTTCAAGATGTTCATCATTGGAAGGGGAAGCGACATTGGCTTTCCAGTCTTTGCAATATCAGCGAAGTACTTATATAGAGGTTTCTTCTGTGACTTTGCAGCTGCGTGTGCGAATGCAAGTGAGATTCCAAGAATCGCGTTAGCACCAAGAACAGCTTTGTTGTGTGTTCCGTCGAGTTCTATCATTCGAGCGTCGAGAGTTTCCTGGTTGAATTGCTTTCCAACAAGAGCCTTTCGAAGTGGACCGTTTGCATTTGCAACAGCTTTGAGTACACCCTTTCCTCCGTATCGCTTCTTATCACCATCTCGAAGTTCGATTGCTTCGTATGAACCTGTAGATGCTCCTGATGGAACAGCAGCTCGTCCAAATGATCCGTCTGCAAGAGTAACATCTACTTCAACAGTAGGGTTTCCTCGTGAGTCGAGAATTTCTCGTCCAACAATCGCTTTGATTTTTGGAAGAGCATTTTTAGGGATTGCTGGGGCTACGGCTTTTTTAGCTGATGTCACAGGCTTTGATGACTTAGCTGAAGGTCTTGCAACAGGTTTTACTGATGCCTTAATTGGAGCCTTTACACTAACTGTTTTCTTTACTGGTTTTGATGCCATAGATTTCGGTTTTTAGATCTGAAAGATCTGAATTTTTATTAAAATTTATATTAATTTAGACGAGGGGTATTGTAACATATTTAAGAAACTTGTGGATAACGTAGTGATTTTAAGTGTACTAAAAATGAGGTAAAAAATACCTATAATTATAGCCTTAGAATTGATGTGAAATTTAGAACTTTTTGAGCGAAAATTTAACCAAAATCAGTAGACTAAGGAAGATTTAATTATTAGAATATTTTTATGAAGAAAAATAAAAATAATTTTGAAGAATTGTTTAAAAAACGTAGAAAGGAAGCAGATTTGCGCATGAAAGAAATGAGGGCAGACACAAAAAGATTTGTTGCAAAAATAAATGAGATTTTACTTAGAAATAAAATTAGGAGAGAAGCTGGTGAAGAAAGAATTATTGAATATTAAACGTGGCTTGAATCAAAAGTACTCTTAGCGTAGACTGAACACACTATATATGTCGTTTAGCTGGCTCAAAAATTCGCTTGCAAAAATAGCTTCAAAAATGTCTAAATCTGGATCGCCTGTAAAAAGCGACCCTGTCTTTTTAGGTTTTTGGAAAGATATCGACGCTCGCGCGAAAGCACAAAACCGACCACTCTATGTGCTTGCACCAATGGCAGACGTAACTGATTGTGCATTTCGAAAAATGATAAACAAGTACGGCAAACCTGATGTGACTTGGACAGAGTTTGTGTCAGCTGATGGGCTTATGCGAGCAACTCCTGAAGGTAAGTCAAAGCTTATGCGCGATTTACTTTTTAATGTGAAAAATGAAAGTGGGGAATTTGTGGATGAAAGACCTATTGTTGCTCAACTTTTTTCATCAAATGCTCAATATATGAGAGAGGCTTGTAAGCTGGTAGCAAATCTTGGGTACGACGGGATTGATATAAATATGGGATGTCCTGATAAAGGAATCGAGAAGCAGGGTTGTGGAAGTGCAATGATAAAGACGCCAAAGAAAGCTCAAGAGATTATTCGTGCTGCAAAAGAGGGAGCTGTGCGAGATGATGGGACGCGCATTCCTGTAACAGTAAAGACTCGTATTGGTTATAACAAAAATGAACTTGAGACATGGTTGCCTGCACTTCTTGAAGCTGGTCCTGCTGCTATTACACTGCATGCACGTACTCGAAAAGAAATGTCAAAAGTGCCAGCACAATGGGAACACCTGAAACGAGCAGTTGAAATACGTGATGAATTTTTTGCAAAAAAGATAGCGTCTGAAAAAGGTAAGGGAAATGACGCAAAAAAAGTTGACAGTACAAGGCAACAAAAAACTTTAATACTTGGAAATGGTGATGTGCTTTCAATACAAGATGGATATGAAAAATGTAAAGAAACTGGTGCTGATGGTGCAATGATTGGACGAGCTATTTTTGGTAATCCTTGGTTGTTTCGAAATTTAAATGGTGAAGATGCGGACGTCGGTGCACCGGGTCCATCTTACATTCCAACTTTGCAAGAAAAACTTCTAACAATGGTTGAACATACAAAAGAATTTGAAAAGTATTTGGGTGATATTAAAAATTTCGCAATTATGAAAAAGCATTACAAAGCGTATGTGAATGGGTTTGATGGGGCGAAAGAATTACGAATGGAATTAATGGAAAAAGCATTTAATGCAGAGGTAGTGGAGGGGATAGTTAAGGATTTTTTGTCGAAATAAAAACTAATAGCGTCAGACTGGTGAGAGTCTAACGCTAGATAGGTGTGTTGATCCGAAAACCAACCGTTGAGTGCCGTAGTCTGCGTGTCGCTTATCGCATTTTGCAGCCCTAGAGTGAGAGTCAATTCATGATGTTGTCCCATAAGTACTTAACCCGTCGGGTGAAGCTGGATTTGTTCCAGATACTTGTGGAATTTTTTTTGCCATCTTTACCATGTTCAATGGGTTCCTCATTCCACTTTCGTGTTATTGGATTCCATATATAGTGGAGGCTGAATCGAACTCGATCAGAGAGCTCGTTACATTGCATCAAGTAAAATGCTCTGCCAGTATTTTCATAGAGGATCGCGCAGCTTTCTGCGAACTCTCCGTCAAGCCATTGGATGCGTGCGTACCCGTCTTCATCCGATGCTACCTTCGTCGATGCTATTGCGAGTACAGTCAAGGATGCATATTCACGAACAAGGTATGGAGGTAAAAACCATAGTGCAAGTTTGAGAATATACTTGTATCTGACTCGACAGATGAGCAATCGCTCGCTGTCGGCGGAAAGGTTGATGCCTTCTTCTCCAAATTTAATTGACGGATTTTTCAAGTCCGCCGATTCCGGAAAAACGCAGTGCTCACTGTTTACCAGGAGTCTTTTGAGGAACTCGTGGAGGGTGATTGCTTTAACCTTGTTGAGCAGCTTTTTCCTTTTGTCAGGCCACTTAGGTGGTCTCCAGAGTATTAGTCTGGATGATGTCTTTTTCATGGGGAAGCGGTTGGTTGGGGAGTTTGGTTGTATTTAATTTTCAAAAATCTGGAATAGGGGATGTCGTTTGGGGTCTCCGACGGCCATATTGCTAATATGTCCCTTAGTCGCGCTGAATCGCGTGGAGGTATTAGACCATAATATAGAATGATAGTCTATGGATGATTTTTTATTAAAATTATTTAAAAACATGGAGAGTCTGCAGGGTATTGACAGGCTTGGAATAATTAGTAATATTATTTTTAGTCCATGGACGCAAAGTCTCTCACAAGAGAACCTTACCGCAAGGTGAGTGCGAGCCCATGGAAACATGGACTCTTTTGCTGAAGTGGCAACAAACCACAAACGCTACCACAACAAACAGAGGATAAATACCATGAAGAGCACCTTCCAAAAGTTCACCGCCAAGGTTTCGGCATTCTTCGCCTGCTTCGCCGCCGAAACCAAGGTTGGCACTGCCTAGTCCTGGACGCCGTCTTCACGGCATCCAGGCGCCATAATCTAAAAGCATAAAATAGCTAGTACATGTACAAAAACGTCGCTTTCTATCCCACAAGAAACCGGTCATTGTACCTTCTCCTTGTCTCGGACTGACGACATCAAGTAAGTCATGTATGTGCGCCCCAACGAGCTCTACGAAAGTATCTCACTGGACCCCTCTCACGCTCTGCGCGAGGGGTCCTTTTATTTTTGTATATTTTGTAATATTTCAAGATTTTCGAACACTTTAGATAAACCTCTTTATCTTTTCATTTCTCATAAACTTTACTCTCTCGCCCATATCACTCCTCTGATATATAATGTCCTCATATGACATCTACAAATCACGCATCTAACGGCGGTGCCACACACTCATCAACAGGACAGACTTCATCACCTGCAAAACCCCACCTTTCTTTATACAGAAAATATCGACCGCATACATTTGCTGATGTTGTTGGACAGTCCCATATTGTGGACGTACTCAAACAGTCTGTTGAAAAGGGAACTGTTGGGCATGCATATCTTTTTTGTGGATCACGTGGAACTGGTAAGACATCTATTGCACGTATCTTTGCGCGAGCACTTGGTACGACTATAAACGACTTGTATGAAATTGATGCCGCATCAAATACAAGTGTTGATGATATTCGAGAACTTTCTGAAGCGGTACATACAGTGCCACTTGAATCAAAATACAAAGTATACATTTTGGACGAAGTCCACATGCTTTCAAAAGCGGCGTTTAACGCATTTCTCAAAACACTTGAAGAACCACCAAAGCATGTCATCTTTATTCTCGCTACAACTGAAACAGAAAAACTTCCAGATACAATAGTGTCACGATGTGAGGTGTACAATTTCAAAAAACCAACAGCTGAAATGTTGAAGAGTCATGTACTTGATATTGCACAAAAAGAGGGAGCTGAAATTGAAACATCTGCAGCAGAACTTGTTGCATTACTTGGTGATGGATCTTTCCGAGACACACTCAGTACATTACAAAAAGTGTTGAGCTATACAGGTACAGATAGTAATGCTACACATGGTTCAACTGATGGTGCCAGTGGTACGAAAAAAAGTGCAACAATAACTCTCGAACAAGTTGAACAAATTACAGGTGCACCAAAAGCAGTTGTGGTTTCTGATTTTGTAAAAGGTCTTGTACTCAAAGATGCCAGTCTTGCATTAACTGCGCTCGGTACAGCCGGACGAGAAAATCTCGATATGAAAGTATTTGCAAAGCTTGCTATGACGAGACTACGATACATGCTCATGCGAACAATTGCAGAAAAAGAGGCGAGCGTGCTTGCAAGTGATTTGTCTGCTGGTGATGTAGTTATGTTTAATGATTTGGCGAAACAGGTAACAGGTCAGCAGATTGCAGGAGTGCTCAAACGAATGCTTGAGGTATATCACTCAATAGGTAAAACATATGTACAGAGTTTGCCACTTGAGCTTGTGGTTGGGGAGGTTGTAGGTTCAGCTGTGGGGAAGTAGATTGTCGGTCGCGAGGTCTAGTCTTTGTAGCCTTAAAGCAGTTTTTGAAAATTGATTTACCCCTATAAAAATGGTAATCTAATCGCACGTTTATATAGGCAAATGTAGCAAATGGCTACAGTAAACAAATATTGGGAGATCGTCTAATGGTAGGACAACAGATTTTGGTTCTGTTTATCTAGGTTCGAGTCCTAGTCTCCCAGCAATCATGTGAGCCCGACCGAGACGGCTAAAATCGCCGTTTAGGTCAGTAAGTTTTGAAGACCAGTCATGGTCTCGAACTTTCACAAATCACACGATACTATTCCGTCCATTGCATACACAGCTCCGTGCAGTATCCAGAACAAAAAATCACCTTACTAAAAAGGTGATTTTTTGTTAAAATGAAATCCTACCCTCTTATGTCCATAAAGATTCCTAAAATAATAATTTTCAGTGTCATCACGTTTACTCTCTACGTGATTCTTTTTGGATTTTCTCAGTTCGGAATGGGTGCAAATGGACAAGCTGTAAACTGTCCATTTTCTGGTCATTCAATGTCTATTTGCAATATGAATATCACTGAGCATATTCAAGAATGGCAGGCAATGTTCACCACACTGCCATCAAAGGATGCCATCGCTATTCTTTTTGCACTATTCCTTTTTGTTGCTTTGCAAAAATTGACTCCATGGAAGACCTTCTCATTTCCTGAAATAAAAAAGGTACACACCTACTTTTTACCTAAAGACCGTTTTCACATATTTGACCCGCTTAAAGATGCTTTTTCAAGAGGTATTCTAAATCCCAAACTTTTTTAAGTTTTTATTTTGTTGAAAACACGCCTGTTGCGTGTTTGGTTTGTCATTATTAAGTCTAATTTTTAACATCACGCATGAACAAAAATATTATAATAGTTGGTCTCGTCGCACTGATACTTGGTACAGGTATTGGATACATGATTAACTCTGTCAAACACGGCTCGCATGATAAGAGTAGTTATCATGACACCAAAGCTCCTGCAACTATGGAACACACGATGTCTGGGATGACAGCAAGCCTTAATGGAAAAACAGGTGAAGCTCTTGAAATAGCTTTTCTTGAGGGAATGATTACACATCATGAAGGTGCTGTTGCTATGGCAAAGGAGCTTAAGGCTGGCACAAAGCGTCCAGAACTTCAGAAAATGGCAGACGACATTATCAATGCTCAAACTTCAGAGATAACTACGATGAAGGGATGGCTTAATCAATGGTTTGGAAGATAAATATTATGGAAGAAAAAACACAAACAACTCAAAAAAATAATCTTGCAATGCCGATTGCTGTAGTGATTGCCGGAGCACTCATCGCTGGTGCGGTTCTCTATGGTGGAGGCAAAACACCTACTGCTGGTCAGCCACAACAACAGGTAGCACAAAAGCAAACAGGTGATCTTGAAAAGATGACGCCAGTTTCATCTAAAGACCACATCCGAGGTGACATAAATGCTCCTGTGAAAGTTGTTGAATATTCTGATACTGAATGTCCGTTCTGTAAGAGATTCCAAACAAGCATGAATGAGGTAATGGATACGTATGGTAAAGAAGGGAAAGTAGCTTGGGTGTATCGACATTTTCCAATTGACCAGCTTCACTCAAAAGCACGAAAAGAAGCTGTTGCTATGGAGTGTGCCAATGAATTAGGAGGAAATGACAAGTTCTGGGAGTATGCAGACCGTTTGTATGAAGTGACTCCTGCAAACAACGGACTGGATTTAGCTGAACTTCCAAAGATTGCGGAATATGTCGGATTAGATAAGGCAAAATTTAGCACTTGTCTTGCAAGCACGAGATATGACAAACACATCCAAGATGAAGTAGAGAACGCACAGGCAACAGGTGGCAATGGAACGCCGTGGAGTATCGTGGTCGGAAAGGATGGTAAGAAATATCCTCTCTCTGGTGCACAGCCGATATCTGCTATTAAGCAACTTATTGACCTCGCATCTAAATAGCCATGATTCTCAATGCTTTACAAACAGTATTTCGGAAACCTGCCTACGGGATTCTTGCACTTTTCGTAAGTGCGTCGGCGTTTGTTCTTGCCGTATGGCTCTCAAACATCCGACTGGTTGCGGGCGTAGTCATTTCACCCGATGTTCCTTTGTTAAGTAAGATTGAATTACCACTGAGTCTCTTGGGTTCGATTGGAACTAATTTCACATTGTTGTCCGCCTCTTACACGGTCTTAATCTCGATTCTTTTTGGAATATATATCGCAATGATGACATATTTCCTTAAACGTCGAATCAAGGATGTTGCTCAAGGAGGAATCGCTACGGGATTCTTGGGTGTAGTAAGCGGAGTCTTGGGTGTTGGATGCGCCGCTTGCGGTTCGTTTCTCCTCACAAGCCTTACGCTGTTCGGTGCAGGAGGAGTGCTGACATTCCTACCGCTCGGTGGAAGTGAATTTGGAATCATTGGAGTAATCTTGCTTGGTCTTGCCGTCTATATGACTGCAAAGAAAATTCAAGACCCTCAGGTATGTAACATTCAGAATTAAAAGTTATGAAAAAATTAATTAACAAAATATCTGTCGAAACGATTCACTACGCAATCCTGCTTCAGGCGGGTATTGCAATGGCTGGAAGCCTATTCTTCAGCGAGGTAATGGCTTTACCGCCGTGCGTGCTGTGCTGGTATCAGCGTATCGCCATGTATCCGATAGTGATACTGACAACCATCGGAATTATCCGAAACGATAGAAAGACATACATCTCAGTCCTCGCACTCGCTATTCCTGGTCTTCTAATATCGATCTATCATAATCTCCTATATTGGAAAATACTTCCAGAAAGTGTTGCTCCGTGTACGCTTGGAATATCTTGCACAACGAAGTTCTTTGAGTGGTTTGGATTTATAACCATTCCATTTATGGCACTTATGGCGTTCACTATTATTACGATACTTGGACTTATTAGCTTAAAGAAAAATACATATGAAAAATCTTAAAATTATTATCGGTATATTCGCACTTATCGTCGTTGTCTTTCTGATTGCAAAAGGAGGCTACAAAAAGTCTGAAGACACGGCGGAACGAGCAAACATCACTCAGTCTTCCGCACTTGAAATCAGAGCAAATGACTGGGTGTTGGGAACGAGTACTGCAAAGGTCACCATCGTCGAGTATCTAGACTTCGAGTGTGAAGCTTGTGGTGCGTATTACCCAATTATTACAAAGATCAAAGAGGAGTACAAGGACGATGTGCGACTTGTCATCCGATACTTCCCATTGCCAGGACACAAAAATTCTAGAACTGCGGCGCACGCAGTCGAATCAGCTGGAAAGCAAGGAAAGTTCTTCGAAATGTACAACATCCTATTTGCCAAGCAGTCTGAGTGGGGCGAACAGCAAATGGCAAATCAAGACCAGTTTGAGAAATATGCTCTGGAAGCTGGTGTGAATATTGAACAGTGGAAAAAGGATGTGACGAGTGATGAGGTGAAGAATCGAGTTGAAGAGAGCTACAAAGAAGCAGTGAGTCTCAATCTACAAGGGACACCCTCATTCTTTCTCAATGGAAAGAGAATTCAAAATCCACAAGGGTATGAAGCCTTCAAGAAATTAATCGAAGATGCACTTAAAAATTAATTACTAAATAAAATACATAAAACCATGAATATCAAAGCGTCAATACAGGCACTAAAAGACCATGCCAAAGAAGAGGTCAGAATCCATAGAGAAATTATCAAGGAAACCAAAGGAGATGGAAAGCATTTGGTCAAAAAGCATCTTGCTGACACCGTAGAAATTCACAAGAAATTTTGGAAGGAGCTAAAGGAATCCCTTAAAAGTAAAAAATAATATGTCCAAAGCTTGCTGTGGAGATACAGAAAAAATCGTCGAAGAAAAAAAGATAAACTGGCGTACCATTGCTACGGTTATTTCTGGTATCGGTACTGTTCTGGGTTTTCTCCTCTCGTATGCTGGGGTATCTGAAAACATAACCAGTGTTCTTTTTCTTATCTCGATAGTCGTCGGAGGTGTCTTTGTCGTACAGGGTGCATTTGAAGGACTTACCAAGAAGAAGTTTTTGAACATTGAGTTTCTTGTGGTCATTGCTTCTATTGGAGCCCTGTACCTCGGAGAGCTTGGAGAGGCATCTGCTGTTATTTTCTTCTTTTCGCTTGCCGAAGCTTTTGAAAGCTTTGGTGTGAAGCGTTCAAGAAAGGCTCTTGAAGAACTGGTGAAGAATAATCCAAAGCAAGCAACACTCAAAGATGGCAGAGTTCTCGATATTGATTCCGTGCAGTTGAATGCAATCGTTGTCATGAAGCCAGGTGATCTCATTCCCCTCGATGGGACAATCATTCTTGGCACGAGTGCTATAAACGAAGCTTCAATCACGGGAGAATCGCTTCCAAAGGATAAAATCGTTGGCGATGCTGTCTATGCTGGAACTATAAACGTAAACGGCTATCTTGAAATAAGGGTTACAAAAATAAGTAAGGATTCTACTATCTCAAAGATTGTTGAACTAGTATCGAGTGCTCAAGAATCAAAGACGCAGTCTGAGGAGTTTGTAGACAGTTTTGCTAAGTACTACACACCAGCAGTCGCTCTTGTAGCCCTCCTCATAGTCGCCATACCCGTACTTTTCTTTGATGGCAGTTTCTTGATTTGGCTTGAGCGAGCTATCACACTTCTCGTTGTCGCTTGTCCTTGTGCACTTGTAATTGCGACGCCTGTCACAGTAACCTCAGCTCTCGGCGGTGCATCAAAGAAAGGAATACTTATAAAAGGTGGAAAGTTCTTGGAACTTTTAGGAAAAGTAAATGTGATTGCGTTCGACAAAACAGGTACGCTCACTATCGGCAAACCTGTTGTTACTGATGTCATTGTCTTCAATGGCTTTACTGAGCAGGAATTACTCGAAGATGTTGCTGGTATGGAGTCATTCTCCACACATCCACTCGCAGAAGCCATCATTGATTATGCAAAGAAAAAAGGAATCACTCCCCATCAAATGGAATCGTACCAGAACATTCCTGGCAAAGGAGGAAAAGCAATCTGTAAAATCTGTGACGACCTTGAACATTGTGTTGGCAACCTTAAGATGATGGATGCTCACAATGTATCTGTCGATGAGATAACCAAAGACACTGAGAAGTTTGAAAAAGAGGGTAAGACGGTTGTCTTGGTGAGTGAAAAAGACAAGGTGATGGGAATGCTCGCAATATCAGATATTGTTCGAGAAGCTTCAGCTAACACTATACATACTCTTTCTTTAAACAACGTTTCGTCTGCAATGCTAACTGGTGACAATGTCCACAGTGCAAAATATATTTCTGAAGAACTCGGCATACAGAATGTTTTTGCTGGACTTCTGCCTGAAGAAAAAGTGGAAAAGATAAGAGAGCTTAAAGAAAAGTACGGAGTTGTCGCAATGGTGGGTGACGGAGTAAATGACGCACCCGCTCTCGCACTCTCTGACGTGGGCATCGCTATGGGTGGCAAGGGAACGGACATTGCCCTCGAAACTGCTGATATGGTTTTGATGAATGACCGTATTGAACTCATACCTGATATCGTGAAGCTCGGAAAACGAACACTCGGAACCATAAAAGTTAATGTCGCTCTGGCAGTCGGTTCAAAACTTGTCTTCGTTGGATTGGCTATCTTTGGAATGGCGAACCTTGGGGTGGCAATTGCTACAGATACGGGGGTCGCGATACTGGTGATATTGAATGGACTTAGGCTATTTAAGTCTTAAAAATATAGACATTTTATCTCTGGAAATGATGCTGTTTTTGGGTTAAAATGGATAGCCTATGCGAAAAAAGATACTGGTAGCCACTGTCCTCGGATTGATGGTGATTGTACCCATAATCAGTCTGAAAGTGACAGGTTTAGAGTCAATAAAAGATACAAATCAAGATATTGTGGTCGCTAAGTCACTGAGCGATCTTCCTGTTGGCGAAGTTAAGGAGTATCAAGTACAGAAGGGTGATACTTTTGCCGGTGTCATGACCAATATGGGTATTCAATATGACGAAGCTCTTGCCATCATGAACTCTTCAAAAGATACTTTTGATTTCACTAAAATAAATGCTGGAAAGTTCTTGAAGTTTGTGTTTGTTAACGAAGCTTTTGCAGCGATGGAATATCCGCTCAACAGCGACACTGTCATTCATGTTAAAAGAGAAGATGATTCTTTCAAGATAACTGAGGAAGATATTCCGTACAATATTGAGATGACGACAGCTAAGGGCACAATTACTGATTCTTTGTTTGTTGCGGCTCAGGATGTTGGAGTTGAGGATAAGGTTACGTTAAAACTTGCAGATATATTTTCTAGCGACATAGACTTTGCTACTGATATCCAAGACGGCGATTCGTTCTCTGTCGTGTATGAAAAGAGAACGTTAGATGGCAAGCCTGCCAGTGCGGGAAAAGTGCTTGGTGCAAAATTTACAAATGACGGTACAACTTACACCGCTTTTCGTTACAATGATGGATTCTATAATGAAGACGGAGAGTCACTCACTCGTCAATTTCTCAAATCTCCACTCAACTATGCTCGTATAAGTTCGGGATTCAGTTTTAAGCGAACAAATCCAGTGACTAAACAGGTTACTCCTCATCGTGCTATTGATTACGCCGCATCTGCAGGTACTCCTGTTATTGCAACTGCTGATGGAACGGTCTCTGTTGCTGGTTCAAAAGGAGGTCTGGGAATAACGGTAGAGTTAAAGCATGGCGAGTATCTTACGCAATACGCTCATCTCTCAGATATTGCGGACGGTATTAAAAAGGGCGTCGATGTAAAACAAGGAGACATTGTCGGCTACGTAGGTTCAACAGGCATTTCAACTGGTCCACATTTGCAGTATGCAATGTTTAAGAATGGTAACCCTATCAACCCATTAGATACGGATTTCCCAAGAGGAGAAGCTTTGAGTGATTCTGAAAAACCTAATTTTGATTCTGTAAAAAATAAATTACTAGGTCTTATCTAGTTGCTGAGTGATAGCACCTTATCCTTAAGTGTCAGTTTACTTTTTAGGTGACTCAGTAGTTCTCGCTTTTCGTATAGAGGTCTCTTTCTTAGAATGTGCTTGGCGTAGTTGCGTATATCTATATCTTTTATTTTTACTTTCTCTTTGACTTCTTTTCCTAGTACTGATTCTTGAAATTCATTATGAGCTTCTATTTCAGCTCTAATTCTGTCTTTCATTCCGATTTCATCTAGTGATATCACATCAAGTACATTTGCTAATTGTTCTATCAAGTCTTCTTCTCGTACATACCCGCATTGGCAATTTTTATCCTTAAATTTAGTGCATCCATAGTAGACGTAGCGATTTGTCGTTCCGTCTTTAAGTTTCTTGAATTTCTCGTCAGCGGTTATGCCTGATCCACATAGTCCGCAGGTAATCATCTTGGTAAAGGCGAACTCCTTATCCTGAGTCCTTGTTAGGTGATCGTTGCTTATCTTATCCTGCACTTGGTTATATAAATCTTTCGTGATGATCGGCTCGTGCTTTCCGACATACCATTGTCCGCTTCCTTTCGGGTACTCAAATTCGCCGTAGTAGAAAGTGCTTTTGAGAATTATGTACACATTACTCAGTGTCAGTGGCTTTCCGTGCTTTGTCTTGAATCGTATGTCCTCAGCTAACCACTTGAAGAGCTTCCGTCCAGACCATCCGTCGTATGCTACTTTCTCGAACATCTGTTTAATCACATGAGCTCTTTGCTCATCGGGCATCACCTCACACTTTCTGTTCCTGTCAGAGTGGCTCAGATAACCCGTTGGGGGAACTGATGGCCATAATCCCATTTCGCATCTCGCTCGAAGTCCTCGCTTTACGTTCACCATCTTGTTGTCGTTCTCCAGTTTCGCTTGGCTTCCCAAAATCATCAGAAGGAATTTCTCATTTGGATTGTTTGTGAACTTCTGTCCGTAAGTGCGGATTTCGTGCAGAAGCTTCTGATCCATCAGGTCTACTACCGACCCAAGGTCACCAGCATTTCTGCTTAATCGGTCGGGTTCCCATGTCAGGATTCCGTTAAATTTTCCTTGTCTTATTTCACTGATCAGCTCGTTATATACAGGTCTTTGTCCAACCTCTTTTGATGAGTGCGATTCTCGCTTTATTTCGACTATTTCTAAACCCTCTCGCTCGGCGAGACTTATCATCTCTTTAACCTGCGATTCTATTGATAATGCTTGTTTGTCTTCTTGCTCTGTTGATTTGCGAGCATAGAGGCAGTACTTAATCGGTATGACCTCCTCAGGCTTCTCTGGTTGCTTGTTTTCTATCTTCATACCTACATTGATGACGCTGATTGCTCTAGGAGTCTAGAGCGTCCTAGACTGGCTAAGTCGGTAACTTTTTAGGCTCAAAATCTTTCAAAATTAGCATTTTTGTTGTATGATTTGTTGCAAATATACACCATGAGTGCCTCAAAATTTAAATTTTTAAAAGATGCTCCTATTGGAAAAGAATCCCAAGGTTTTTTTGATTTCTATCATAAAAATATAGCCCCAGCATTAAAGACAATTGTTGAAAATGATTCATGTGTTCATACTGTTGGTTTATTTGGGAAATGGGGTAGCGGAAAAAGTACTATTATCAAACTACTTAAAGAGGGTGGAGTTGAGGATGCGACCATCGTAGAATTCGACTGTTGGAAATATGAAAAGGATTCACTGAGAAGACAGTTGCTTTTACAGATCGCTAAAGATCTTGGTGTGAGTAGAAAGAATATCGATGAACTAGAAAAAGAGCTTTATTTTTCTTTGAGCGAAACTATAAATGAAAAAGTATCAATTTCTTGGGGATATCTAAAGAAAGTGGCACTTATTTCTTTCGCTTTTCTTCTGCCGGTAGGTTTTATAACATGGCAAATATTTCCTGATGTTGCTACACAATGGAAACTTTGGGTTGGCACTAGTTTTTCTCTAGTCTTATCCATTGCATTGTTAGTAGAGAAGGTGTTGGGTGATGATTTCAAAAAAATTATAATGGTCTCACCAATAACTGCCTCAAAAGCCCAACTCAGCTCCCCAGAACAGTTTGAGCGTTCTTTTATAAAGATATTAAAAACTACAAAAATCGATAAACAAAAAATTATTATTGTTATTGATAACCTTGATCGTGTTGAATCGAAGGTAGCAACTGAGGTTTTGGCAACTCTCAAAACATTTTTAGAGATAAGTGAAGATAATTTGGGAAAAAAGAAGGTGATATTTCTTGTTCCGTGCGACTTTGATGCGATTAAAAAATCTGCTCCAAGTGCTGAGTTAGCGGATGAATTTTTAAGAAAGATTTTTAATGTAGTGATTTGGACACCTGAGTTCATCGATGTCGATATTCGAACATTTATAAAAGAACAAATAAGTCAGACTGGCGATATCAAAACTCACCTTGATGAAGAAGATGTAATTTTGGTCATTGATTCCGCCTTTGCTAATAGCCCCAGAGAAATAAAACAATTTATAAACAATCTCATTTCTTCACTGATTGTTGCTTCTGAAACGGAAGTAAAAGATATTGTAGAAAAGAATGTTGCTTATATGGCAAAAGTACTTGTACTCATGCATAAATATCCAAAGGCATTTCAGAATCTAAAAAAGCTTTGGTATGCTCCTGAGGAAATTATTAATACTTATGAAGAGGTTCTCATAAAACATGAAAAAGAGGAATTTAACGAAGGCTTCAAAAATTTCATGCTGAGCACAAGCCGGATCACAGTACTAGATGCTGAACCTTTCATTTATTTAAAGAAGCCTGTTGTATCTAATCGATTAACTAATGCAGACCCCATCCGACTTAGCCTTATTGAAGCAAAAGAGACGGAGGCAAAAGACTTGGTGCAATCTGAGACTGACAAAGTTGCCCTTGTTGAGTTCATTATATCTATTTTGAATAAGTACCAGAACCAACCCGAAATACTGAAGAACGTATTTATTACGCAACTTTCGATATTTAAAGAACTCAATATTTCAATTACAAAAAATTATTTAAACAAAGTAGGATCTCTTTTGGACGGTAAGGTATGGCCATATTTTCAAGATCTAAAGACAGACTTGATTTTTAGTTTTATTATCGCAGATGCTCAATTAGAACAGAATTTAAAGAAAAACATCCTAGAGCGGTATGTCTTGGCTTTAACTTCTACAGAAGAGTTTAAGAATTTTCAAAAAATAGAAATAGCAAAATTGATAATTAAAAGTTTGATTGAACATCAAAATCTGCTTACACCTGATCAAAAAATTAAGTTTGCACAGTCAATTGAACAAATATATACAGGTAAAGAAGACGTGATTGAATTATTTGTAAAAGCTGATGACCGTGGGCAGTTAATAACTAAGAAGACATTAGAGCAAGTAATAACAGGTAGTACTTTAGAGAATTTCTCTCTTAGGAAGGATCTATTCGTTAGCTTTCAGAAATTGATTTCACTAAGAAAACTATTTTCTTTAATCTACGTTAAATTATCAGAATTATTGTCTCAACATAATACAAAACAGCCAGCTTTCGGTGAAGAAAAGGAACAGTATTTAAAACAGGTTCTTGAGCTAATATCCAAATATAAAGATGACCTTGCTCAGGTTCCAAAACCTGACGTAATTGAACTTGTAAGGTTGAATATACAAACGTTTAATAATATTAGCTCTTGGGATCAGCGGATTACGATTATCAATATCCTACAGCACTTACAGAGTATTGCAGATGATGGTCAAAAAGCGGAGATAGGGTCTTTACTGAGTCAGTTTATACAGAATGCGACACCTGCGACTGTTCAAAAAATGTTTGCTTATTGGAAAATAACTTACATTCAATCTCTTATTACAAAATTATTGACGCAATTACAACCGAGAATATCTTCAGATAAGATTTTTGCAAAAGTTATTTATGATTTTGCATCAACTGAGACCAGATTGGCAATATTAAAGTATCTTATTACTAACGAACATGATGCAACTATCGACTTTATCGGAACTCTTGCTGAAGGTGATTTTAATCGGGTTGAGGTAGTAAAAATGTTCTTGGATAAAGCTAAAACACTTCAAGCTAGCGATCGTGTAAGAATATATGATTTCATTTCTGAAAAAATTAGTATAAATGATGAGGTCGCTATAAAAGACCTTGTTGTAGAGCAAATCCGAGAATTACTTAATCAAGATGAACAAAATGTTTCCAAGGTTGGTTTTGATTTCTTTTGTAAGTCAGATTTTCTCGGGGAAGCTAAAAAGCGAGATGCTATCATAAAACCCGCGCTTGAATATCTTAGACAAGCTGGAAAAACTATAACTGAACAAAATAGTTACACGCTAAAAGCCATAGCCTCTTTTTTCAATAAACTACAGGAGACACCGCAAAAAGATTTTGTGTACTCTCTATTCAATATGTTGAGACCTGATAGAAATATGCAAACTATTGAAACTAGTCTTGAGAATTTGTTACTTGTTAAACCAGCTTTTGGCACATACGAGAAAGATTACAAAGATTTACTTGAGTCCCTAAAGAATTGGACTCAAGAAAACACAAAAACAAAGGTAATAGAGGCCATTGTTAGTCTTAAATCATTAGGTAATTTAAGTACCGAAGAAAAAGACTTTTGGAACTCAGTTGATGAGTTACTACCCAAAAAAGGAGAATCAGAAGTTTAAAATTAGACCTAATTCCCTTACTGGGATACCTGTAGGTAACTTTATTTTTTCTTTCTACACATTTTATCTGATTCAAGCTAACATGTAGATTAATGGCAAAGAAGATTTTAGCTTACATAAAACAAAAACCTCACTTTTCACACAAAGATTTTGTACTGTATCTTGGTGATTCTACTGATATTCTCAACTCACTTCCTGAAGGTTCAATAGATATGATTTTTGCAGATCCTCCGTACATGCTTTCAAACGGAGGCTTTACTGTTCATGCTGGAAAAATGGTAAGTGTCGACAAAGGAAACTGGGACAAGAGTAAGGGATTTGATGAGGATTATGCTTTTCACAAAAGATGGTTGGAAGCGTGTCATAGGGTTTTAAAACCACATGGCACCATCTGGGTTAGTGGCACCTATCACTCTATCTATCAATGTGGTCATGCAATTCAATCAATTGGCTTCCATGTCTTAAACGATATTACTTGGTTTAAACCAAACGCATCACCAAACCTTAGTTGCCGTTTCTTTACCGCAAGTCACGAGACGATTCTTTGGGCTAGGAAACATAAGAAAGCAAAACACACTTTCAATTACGATTTGATGAAAAATGGTGAATGGGCAGAAGATTTTATAAAGAAGCCTAATTTACAAATGCGTTCAGTGTGGGCAGTTAATCCTCCAAAGAAAGAAGAGAAGAAATTTACAAAGCACCCAACACAAAAACCCCTTTCACTTCTTGAGAGAATTGTCTTAGCTAGTACTAATAAGGGAGACATTGTACTCGACCCATTTACTGGAAGTTCAACAACAGGAATCGCCGCGAAAAAGCACGGACGAAAGTTTATCGGTATTGATACTGAGGAGAAGTACTTAGATCTTTCTCAAAAACGCTTTCAAGATTTAGTCGGGGCTGGTAATTAACTATTACCACTTCGGATATTTTTCCACGTTTATCAGATTTTGAATTAATCATTCTATTGGCGTATACAGGAATCTGTTTATATCCAGAATATATTTCTTGAATAAAAGGTGCACTTGAATTGCTGAGCATTACATATACACCTTTTTTGTCGAGTTCAATAAATAAGTCTCGAAGCTTTATTTGGTCATCTTTAGAAAAAGAATCTTTACTGTAACTAGTAAAACTGGATGTCTCGGAAAGTGGGTGATACGGCGGATCAAAATATACAAAATCTCCAGCTTTAGCATTCTTTACAGCATCAACAAATGAACCGCTCGTTATTTTAGCATTTGAAAGTATTTTAGAAACTGATCGCAGGTTTTCCTCGTCTACAATTTTTGGATTCTTGTAACTACCAATCGGTACATTGAATCCACCTTTTGAATTTTCTCGATACACACCATTAAATGCTGTCTTATTGAAGAAGAGGAAGTAGAGACTCTTATCAAAGTCTTCATGAGATAATGAATTATATCTTTCCCGTAATGCATAATAAACCTCTTTGCGAGCAATCTCGTCTTTTTTGAGAAAATCTTCCTCAAGTTTCTTAAGAGACTTTATCAATCCCTCTACATCATTCTTTATGTGAATATAAGTCTGAGCAAGTGTTTTATTTATATCGTTGATATGTGCCTTTTTAGGATTAATTGAAAAAAATACCGCACCTCCACCGATAAAGGGTTCAAAGTATGAATTAAATTCTTTCGGGAAAAGACTCTCGAACTGAGCAAGAAGTTGTCCCTTTCCACCTACCCATTTTAGGAATGGTTTTGCTTTTTTAGTGTTATTTAACTTCACGGTTCCATTTTATCATTTTGGAATCAATAAGCCTATATCATTGTTATTGGACTGATTTTGTGATTAAATTGAATCATGAAAATAGGAGGGATTGGAGGTGCTAATACAAAATCAGGGCTCCATTTTGAAGGAAGGGTTGATTTCCTTGAGGTTCTTAAGACTGTGTCTGGATACGAAGTAAAGGAAGATGGATCAATCTTATTTCAAGGCAAGGTGGTTGCTCTCAACCTTCGAAAGAGTCGACTCTACAAATACCTTGAAAGCAAGGGTGTAAACCATAAAGAAATTCTATCAAAGAAGCTTCTACCTGATGATGCGATCCTGATTCTTGGCACTAATGCATTTTATGTAATTGAAATTAAGTTTCAGAGTGTCGCAGGATCGGTAGATGAAAAATTACAGACATGTCATTTTAAAAAACGACAGTATGAAAAGCTAATGGATTCACTCGGTGTAAAAGTTGAGTATATTTATATTCTAAGTGAGTGGTTCCAAGCACCTGCATACAAAGATGTACTCGCATATATCAAGGAGGTTGACTGCGATTATTTCTTTGAAGAAATCACACTAAATCGACTAGGTCTTCCGTCTCCAAAATAATTATCTGAAGCCTGGCATCGCTGACTGGAGCACTTCGGTATAATGTTTGTTTCCATCGATATAATCTCTCAGTATTAATAGAAGATTTTTAAACATATATGCTCCTGGGTTTATTTTCTCGTTTTTACAGAACAGCTCAATCATTATTGCTACATAGTCCAAAGAAAGTGTGTAGTCTTGTTCGATGTGTGCATATCTTGTCGTAATTTCATTGATAGTTTCAAGTTGATATTTATTTCTGTCTTCAACAGATATAAATGGTGATGTACGTTCGTAGAAATCGATATAGTACTGAACTATAGATCGTACATCATCTCGGTACTGCGGAATTTTTAACAATAAATCTACCACCCAAAAAGTGTGAGTTGGTGGAGTCATTACTTTACTAGCTCCAGGCACGAGAATTTTTATAACAAAGTCTATGTCTGGTCTCGTGCCTCGATTACCTTGGAATAATCCAATCAAGGTTCCGTCACGAGTTGCATATGTTTTAAAGGCGACGAGGCGAGGTCTCAGCTGTCCGAGGTCAGTTCCATTATAGTATTTTGAATTATAGATGTGTGGCATTAGGTCAATTATAGCAAAAAGTAGACTGTTGGTAACCCGAGCTTCGCAAGGCTCTATATCTAAGCTAGAGTCTAGATAGATAGCTCTGTTTTTGCTATCATGTACTTATACAACAAAGACCTAACCCCTTAGAAAACGCTTAGTTTCCTAAGGATATGGTCGGAATAATAAAACCGCTACAGTATAGAAGACTCCTCGTCAGAGTCACTGTAGCGGTCGCGTACCCGAAAGGGTATGTGGGTCTGATCGAAAGATTGGATCACAATGGCGGGGAGTCTTCTGTCTCACGACTCAAGGCTTCTTGCTAATTACCAGCATTAAGTCAAAACCGCTACAGTGACTCAAAAAAATAATGATCTGGATAAGATCAATAAAAATATCTACATTAAAACCTATGTGGTCAGTATTGTTTCGTACCTGATTCTCGTAGGACTCATCTCAACCTTTCTTGAAAGTCCGTTTATTCAAACACTTTTAGTTACAGCAGGAGCTCTTCTTGTTTGGACTATATTCAAATCGATCATTGGTTCAGTTACATTCAATTTGTTCTTTAGAAATGATCTAATTGAAAAGTACCTACACGAGTTTAAGGCGAATGATTTTCCTAAACCACAGGATTATGAAATGGAAGAGGTTGAATCGTACTTACAAACAATTGCGATGAATCCTGATAATCATCCAAAAAATATTGTTGCCACAGGAATGCTTAGCGAATTTGGGCACGCCCGTACTCAAGGAAGTATGCTCGTCTTACTCAGACTGACAAAGGTTATGAAAAAGGCTTTGAGGAAATATAGCTACTTCAGTTAATAGGTTATCCACATTCGATATCTCAAAAACTCTATAAAGTAGCGTTATTTTGAAAGTGACAGAAATGAGTCTCAAAAAGACACTTGCAGTCTCATGATTTGTGATAAAATAATCACAGAAGCACTAAGACATCCCCCATATTGAAACGGCTGAGAATCAAATCAGCTAAGTCTATGCAATGTAGCCTAGATGGAAAACCCACAGAAACTATCTTCTGATAGTAGAATGACGCTGGTGACCATATCTGGCAATAGAAATTTTTAACTCCAAAGGTTAAAGGTTCTATTGCTTGCAGGTCGACACAATAGACAAAAACCCGCCTTTGGTATTAAAGATAACTTTGATATCGTAGGCGGTTTTTTGTTGCTTCTAGATTACAAATTAATTATCTAGCAAGTATATGAACAAAGAAAATCTAAAGATTGTGTACGTCTCAATCTACAGCCTTGTCGCAAATGACAAGAATCCACGCAAATGGAGTGAGGAACAAAAGGAACAGCTCAAGGAAAGCATCAAACGATTCGGCAACGTCGATCCGATAATCGTGAACACACACGAGGAAAGGAAAAATATAATCGTCGGAGGACATTTTCGTGTGGAAGCGTGTAAGGAACTGGGATACAAGAATATGCCAGTCGTATTCGTGAATCTCACACCAGAAAAAGAAGCAGAACTAAACCTTAGACTCAACCGCAATCAAGGAGAGTTTGATCTTGAGATGCTCGCTGAGTTCGACAGCTCAATGCTTCTTGATATTGGATTTACTTCAGAAGATATCGACGATATTTTTCCAACTGACAAAAATGAAGAGCAATTTGATCTACAAAAGGAATTGGATAAGCTCGATATCACAGTCGAAGCCAAGAAAGGTGAAATATACGATCTCGATGGGTCACGACTTATGATTGGTGATTCTACAATCGAAGCAGATATGTTGAAACTCATAGGTGACAACAAAGTGGACATGGTTCTTACAGATCCTCCATATATTCTTGATTATCTAAAAGGTAAAGGTCGTGGTAAAGATGGTCCGACTGTCGGGTTCGGTTCAAAGAAGAATCGCAGATATTTGGAGACTGATGTTTTACCTGAAAACTTCTCTGATCTATGGATGGCAAATGTCGCAAAGGTACAAAAACCAGACTTCTCGATTATTATCTTTGAGAATCCTAAAAATCTACGAACCATATGGAATGCACTCGAGGTTCATTGGAAATACAGAAACACTATCACATGGCATGTACCAAATCGTATGCAGGGATTTTCTGCTTCAAACAAGTTCTTCAACAAGACAGATATCGCACTCGTTGGATCTTCAGGAGAAGTAAATCTCAATCTTGAACCAGAAGAAGGCTTGTTCCAAAACGAATATGAGAATGCAATATTTGCCACTTCAGGAAAACCTCACTTTGAGCCGTATGAGAAAGGAAAGAAAATCTGTCCGACAGACTTCATATCTCATACCGCCGCAGATAAAAAGTCTTCAGGGCAAGAAATTATCTTCGGAACAAAACCAATTGAGCTCCTCATTCCATATCTGAAAGTACTCACCAAGAGAAATGATCTCATTCTTGAACCATTCGGAGGAAGTGGAAGTACGCTCATCGCTTCAGTGAAGATGGGTCGCCGTTGCTTCATTATGGAAAAATCACACGTATATGCAGAAGTCATTATGAACCGCTGGGAGAAAGAGACTGGTAAGAAGCGTAAGAAAATTAACTAGATATGGCAGTAGATCTAAAGATCAAGAAGCAAAAGGAAGTTCTGCTTGAGCATCTGCGTACTGTGCCGATTGTTGAAGTAGCTTGCAAGAAAGGAGGAATCTCCAGAGCTACTTTCTATCGCTGGTGTAGTGACGATGAAGAGTTCAAGACAGAAGTTGAGAACGCCAAGGTAGATGGTGTTGAGAACATAAACGATATGTCGGAAGCTCAACTCATTTCTCTCATCAGAGAGAAAAAGTATCAAGCTATAGCACTGTGGCTCAAGAACAATCACTATAGATTTATGTCGGAGGACAAGCAAAACCTCATCAGGAAAGTTCAAAAGAAAACCGAGCTTAATCTCCAACAGAAGGAGTTACTCAAAGAAGCCCTCAAACATTACAAATGAAAAAACTATCTCCAGAAGTAATACAGGCAGTCATTAATGACACTGCCGTGCGAACTGCACTCGTGTACCAAAATCACGAGGCATTTTGCAGTATCTACCTCAGGAGACATTTGAAATATGAGTTTGCTTGGTTCCATAAGGAGATGTTTCGGATTACCGAGTCATACCAACACAAGCTCAACGTATTCATGGCATTTAGAGGTTCAGGAAAGTCGACAATCCTGAACCTTTCTAATGTCCTGTGGAGTATTACAGGAAAGCATCAAAAGAAATTTGTAATAGTAGTAAGCAAGACTCGTGTTCAGTCACAATCTCATTTCGATAACATAAAGCAAGAACTCGAAGAAAACGAATTACTCAAACATGACCTCGGTCCATTCCAAGCGACCAAGGAAGATTGGGGTGCATACACTATTGAAATACCAAAGTACGGAGCAAAGATTATGTGCATTGGAGCCAATCAAAACATACGAGGACTCAAGTATCGTGATCACCGTCCTGACCTAATTATCTGTGACGATATCGAGGATATAAACTCATTTACTGACAGAGACCAAATCAAGACTCTCTATGACTGGTTTATGGGAGAACTCTGGTCTATCGGTGACGAAACTATAAATATTGTTGTTCTTGGAAACTTGCTCAGCCCATCTTCAATCATGATTAAGTTGTACAAAGCTATTAAGAAAAAAGAAATGCCGGGCATATTCAAAGCGTATCCGCTTCTCGATGATTACAATCGCATTCTATGGTCAGCAAAGTATCCTGATGCAAAGACTATTAAAGAAATTGAGCGAGGTTTGCCACGACCACGACGAGATGACTTATATACAATATTCTCTCGTGAATATTTGTTAGATATGTCCTTGGTTGATACTGATGAGATGCTAGAGAAGCACAAAACACCAATACGTGCTGGCGGAAAGACAGTAAAGAGTTTTGATATCTCTGCTCCAATGTGGGCTATTGGAACAGTGTGGTATTTTCCTGATGATTTAAGTAATTTCAATTTAGCCGTTGATGATCTGGATGGTTATCCACTTGAGAAATATATTGAAATTGAAAAGGAATATATTAAATTACAGCAAGAGAAGTATCCAAACTATCAGGTAAAGGTGAGAGGCAGTCAAGGTGAGTCACGTGGGTTTGAGGATCACCCTGATAGACCGATGAGGTATAGGGGGTAGTCTGGTTTTTGACTTATTATTGTGTTCTTGCAATATACCCCCTAGGGGGTATATAATATATTTATTATGAATTCAAACAAACAAAAGTTAATTCGACGCTTAAAGATTGTAGAGGGTCAGGTACGAGGATTACAGGAGATGCTTGCAAAAGATGCATACTGCATCGACATAATTACTCAAACATCGGCGGTCAAACAAGCACTCTCAGGTATTGAAGATGCTCTAATGGAAAATCATTTGAGTACATGTGTAATTTCTCAAATAAAGAAAGGTAAAGAAAAAACAGCTGTTCAAGAAATACTTAAGGTTTATCAACTTAAAAGAAAATAAAACATGAACACACCAAAAACCTACAAAATAAAAGGGATGCACTGTGCTTCATGTGCAGGCATCATCGAAAAAACTTTCAAGAAAACTGAAGGTGTTGAATCGGTTGAAGTAAATTACGGAACTGAAACTGCCAAAGTAGCGTTTGATGAATCAAAGACTAATCCGCACCATCTCTCAGAGAAAATAGAAAAGCTTGGTTATACGCTCATTCTTCCCGATGACTCTTCGATGGCGATGGATGCAAGCAAGATGGGTATGTCAGCCGACGAGCACGCGGCACATCTAGGACTTAATCAATCAAAGAAAGAGAAGCTTGCAGAAGTTGCTGATATGCGATCAAAAGTAATGTCGGCGATTCCTCTCGCAATTTTCAGTATATTTGTCATGAGTTGGGATATTTTGGCTCAATACAAGGCTGTCCCTGCGATGAGCTATACAATTAAAGAGTTTTTTCATCATCTTCTACCTATCTTTGCAACGTATACATTGTTCGTGGTTGGTAAACCTTATCTTCTCGGTTTCTATCGTTTTCTTCGATATGGCAAAGCAAATATGGATACGCTTATCGGTATCGGAACATCCGCCGCATTTCTTTACAGCTTTATAGTAACTGCTTTTGAAGAATCTCTCCGACCTTTCATAAACGTAGATCATACCTACTACGATGTGACAATCGTTGTCATCACTTTCATTGCTCTTGGTAAATATCTCGAAGCAAGGTCAAAAATAAAGACTGGTGACGCTATAGAAAAACTACTCAATCTTCAGGCAAAAACTGCATTAGTAATCCGTGATGGAAAAGAAATAGAGATTTCAGTAAACGAGGTTAAGCATGGCGACTTCATCATCGTAAAGCCGGGAGCAAAAATTCCCGTTGATGGAGTTATTACCGAAGGATCTTCTTTTGTTGATGAGTCCATGGTTACCGGAGAGCCTATGCCTGCTCAGAAGAAAATCGGTGACAGTGTCGTGTCAGGCACGATGAATACTACTGGATCATTTACATTCAAAGCAACGAAGGTTGGGTCAGAAACTCTCCTCGCCCAGATAATAAAAATGGTTGAGGATGCTCAAGGAAGCAAAGCGCCGATTCAAGCGTTGGCAGATAAGATCTCAAGTGTCTTTGTGCCAATTACTCTCGTCATTGCTTTTGTAACACTTGCTGTCTGGTTACTGGTCGGTACTAGCTCTCTTGGATTCTCACAGGCTCTTTCATTCGGACTCGTGTCATTTGTCGGAGTTTTGGTCATTGCTTGTCCTTGCGCACTCGGTCTCGCTACGCCAACGGCAATTATCGTGGGAGTTGGTAAAGGAGCTAAAGAAGGAATTTTAATTAAAGATGCGGCGACACTCGAGAAACTTCACAAAGTAGATACAGTGATAGTCGATAAAACAGGAACAATCACTATTGGAAAGCCTACACTTGTTGATATCCAAAATCTTTCAAATCTCAAAGATGAAGAACTCGTATCAATACTTGCATCACTTGAGAAAAAATCTGAGCACCCTATTGCTCACGCAATCATTAATTACGCACAGGAGAAAAAACTAAGTATTGAAGATGTTTCAAGCTTTGAAGGGATTCAGGGAAAGGGGTTAAAGGGGTCAATCAATGGAGTTGAATACTTTGTCGGTAACACAAAACTCATTACAGAACTCGGTATAACATTTGATGTCTCAAAGATTGATCAGTTTACAGCACAGGGCAAGACTCCAGTTGTCCTCGCAACGAAAGAAAAGGTTCTCGGATTTGTCATGGTGGCTGATGAGATAAAAGCTGAATCAAAGCAAGCGATAGCTGATCTTCATAAACTTGGAATCAAAGTAGTCATGCTTACTGGTGATGATGAGAAGGCTGCGAAATATATTGCATCACTTGTTGGTATTGATGAAGTGGTCGCCCATGTATTGCCACAAGATAAGTTGGCAAAGATAAAAGAATTGCAGTCGCAAGGAAAGATTGTAGCTATGGCTGGTGACGGCGTGAACGATGCACCAGCACTTGCACAGGCGGATGTAGGTATTGCGATGGGAACTGGTACCGATGTGGCAATTGAGTCAGCTGGTATCACACTCTTGGGTGGTGATATTTCTAAGCTTGTGAAAGCAATCAAGCTATCAAACATGACCATGCGAGGAATAAAACAAAATCTCTTCTGGGCATTCATCTACAATATTATTGGAATTCCGTTGGCGGCAGGAGTTTTCTATCCAATCTTTGGTTGGCTCCTGAATCCTGTTTTTGCAGGACTGGCGATGGCGTTCTCGAGTGTATCAGTGGTGTCGAATTCACTGCGAATTAAGGCAAAGAAATTATAAAATTAACTAAAATTATATGAACAATCAAAACAACAAAATCTTATATGGTATCGGTGGAATAATTATCGGAATCCTTCTCGTCTCAGTATTTACTCCTATGTTTCGCTATGGCGGCTTTGGAATGATGGGAAATAATTATCAGAATACAGGAAACAATCAAATGGCTGGAACTATCGACAAGCACTTCATCGAACAGATGATCCCTCACCATGAAGGTGCTATTGATATGGCAAAGCTTGCTCTTATAAAATCAAAGCGTCCTAAAATAAAAACTCTCGCTACTGCCATTATCGAAGGACAGACCAAGGAAATAAATGACATGACCAGTTGGTATAAGGATTGGTTTGGAAATGATGTTCCAAAGGTAAGTGGCGGGATGATGGGTGGAGGTATGATGTCACAAAGCGGAATGCATATGGGTGGACAAGAAGATATGGCATCTCTTGAAAACGCAACTGATTTTGACAAGGCTTTTCTTGAGGCCATGATTCCGCACCACCAACTCGCACTCATGATGGTCCAAATGCTTGAGTCAGGAAGCAATCGCCCAGAAATGCTACAGCTCGCAAAGAACATAACTACTTCACAGTCAAAGGAAATACAGCAAATGCAGGCTTGGTATACGCAGTGGTATAAATAGACACTCAAGAATTACTCACAATGACTACCAAAGAATTAAAACAGTCACAAAAATATACCTTCCACGTACACGGTATGCACTGCAACGCTTGCGTTCTTATGACTGAAAGCGAACTTGGAGATTTACCAAACATCACCCAAGTCAAATCGAGCTTGAAGAACCATTCGGTTGAAGTGACTGGTGACTTTGGAAATAAAACTCCAGGGCAAATTGCAGAAGAACTTACAATACCCCTTAAACCTCACGGCTATACTGTTTCTATTGAAAGACAAGTAAAAGAAAAGAATTGGTCAGACTTTAAAATCGCCATACCGATTGCTCTGGGTTTTGCGTTCATATTCGTACTTCTGCAAAAGCTCGGCATCGTCAATCTTGTCGGTGGTGGCAATGTAACTTACGGCACCGCCTTTGTTATCGGTATCATAGCTTCGCTCTCAACCTGTATGGCAGTCGTCGGAGGTTTAGTACTTTCAATGTCTGCAACATTTGCCAAAGAGGGCGACAAAATACGACCTCAGCTTATGTTCCACGGAGGGCGTATCGTCGCCCTCTTTATTCTTGGAGGAATAATCGGTGCAATCGGTTCTGCTTTTACACTCGGTACAACTGGCACGTTCGTACTCGGTCTTATCATCGCAATCGTGATGATAATTCTTGGTATCAATTTGCTTGATGTTTTTCCTTGGGCAAAGAAGCTACAGCCATCTATGCCTAAGTTTATTGGAAAACGTGCTCACGGTATTTCAAATCTCAACCATACACTCACACCTCTATTGGTTGGTATTGCTACGTTCTTTCTACCCTGTGGTTTTACTCAGTCAATGCAACTCTACACGCTCACGACAGGAAGTTTCCTTAAAGGCGGTCTGACAATGCTTTCATTTGCACTCGGAACGTTACCAGTATTAGCAATCATTAGTTTCAGTTCATTCAGTATTCAAAACAGCAGGAAGTCAGGTATTTTCTTCAAGTCAGCAGGACTCATCGTTATCCTATTCGCATTATTCAACCTTATCAACGCACTGGTAGTTATCGGGGTCATACCGCCAGTATTTAATTTTTAGTATAATAAAACCAAACATATGAAACCAACAATTATCTCAATCTTAGTAGCAGTAGTTCTCATCGGAGGAGCTTTTGCCTTTACTAGAAAAAGCAATGACAATTCTCCAGTCGTTGCTAATGCAAATAACGTCACAATGGTGGACGGTAAGCAGATTGTGGAAATAAGTGCCAAAGGTGGATACCAGCCAAGAAAGAGTATTGCTAAAGCTGGTGTACCGACCATTATCCGTTTTGATACAAATGGAACTTTTGACTGTTCGTCATCTGTTCGTATTCCAAGTATGAATATTTCTAAATCACTTCCACAGACCGGTACAACTGACATTGATGTAGGTAGCCAAGAGATTGCAACCCTACAAGGAACGTGCGGAATGGGTATGTATCCGTTTGAAGTAGAGTTTAAGTCTTAAAAACGAGACACAAAATCACTAATCTCCAAAGTGTCTCATTCTGTCTCATTTTTGCTAGAATACCCATATTCCTCAAAGCGGAGTGAAACTGCTCCATTTCAAAAATGAGACAGTGACCGAGACGGGTGAAATACGCTTAGTTTGCTTTGCTTATAAAAACACCCTAGAGACCGAGACACCTCATACAAGGAGTAGAAGGGGTGCTAGAATGTGTTGAACTGTCTCGCCCTACAAGTTCATGACCGTGACAGTCAGCCAACTTGAGATAGGTTCAGACTCCGAGGAGGGTCGAATTTACTCAAATATCCTATTCAGTCATTGCATACCTGCTGAGAGCAGTAACCAGAACAAAAAGTCACCTGATAAGGTGACTTTTTGTTTGACTTGCACTATACCCCCTAGGGGGTATATAATATTATGTATGAAATATATGGAAGAAAAAAGTAAGGGTAAAATCATTCGTCGCCTCAAGCTCATTGAGGGTCAGATTCGAGGTCTGCAAAAGATGATCGAAAGTGACACCTACTGTATTGACGTGATCACCCAAACCTCTGCGGTCAAGCAGGGACTTTCCAATGTGGAAGACTTATTGCTCGAAAACCATCTTGGTGGGTGCATTCTGAATCAGGTTAAGGCTGGACAGACCGAAAAAGCAAAACAGGAGATTTTAAAAGTTTATAAGCTAAAGAGAAAATAATTTTATGCACACACAAACATATAACGTAAAAGGAATGCATTGTGCCTCATGTTCATCTGTTATTGAAAAAACATTTAAGAAAGTTGAGGGCGTGCATTCTGCAGAGGTTAACTATGGAACGGAGAAGGCCAAGGTTTCCTTTGATCCTTCAAAAATAAGCCCTCACGACCTCTCTAAGCATATCGAGCCTCTTGGATATTCACTCGATGTCCCCGAGACAGCGAACGAGATGGGTATGTCTGAAAGTGAGCATGCGGCTCACTTGGGATTGAATCAATCAAAGAAAGAGAAGCTCAATGAAGTTGCGGACATGCGGACGAAAGTGCTCTCCGCAATTCCTCTGGCAGTTTTTGCTGCTTTCGTTATGGGTTGGGATATTCTCGCTGAGTACAGCATCGTTCCTGCAATGAGTTATACGCTCAAGGAATTCTTCCATCATCTTCTCCCGATATTTGCCACCTATATCCTTTTCGTTGTAGGTAAGCCATATCTTCTCGGCTTTTATAGATTTCTCCGATACGGCAAAGCGAATATGGATACCCTTATTGGTATCGGTACGGTAGCCGCTTTTTTATACAGTTTCGCTGTCAGTGCTTTTGAGGACGTTCTCAAGCCGTTTATTAATGTCGAGTACCAATACTACGACGTAACGATTGTTGTAATCACCTTTATTGCACTCGGTAAGTACCTTGAAGCAAAGTCTAAAATTAAGACAGGTGATGCGATCGAGAAACTTCTCAATCTTCAAGCCAAAACAGCATTGGTTGTTCGTGACGGAAAGGAAATAGAGATTTCAATAAATGATGTTAAACATGGCGATTTTATTATTGTTAAGCCAGGTGCAAAGATCCCTGTTGATGGCGTTATTACTGAAGGGGCATCTTTTGTTGACGAATCGATGGTTACAGGGGAACCAATGCCTGCCCAGAAAAAGATTGGTGACAATGTCGTATCTGGAACGATTAACACCAGTGGCTCATTTACGTTCAAAGCCACAAAAGTTGGGTCTGAAACACTTCTTGCTCAGATTATAAAAATGGTCGAGGATGCGCAGGGTAGCAAGGCCCCAATACAAGCACTGGCAGACAAAATATCAGCAGTCTTTGTACCTATTGTTCTGGTAATTGCATTCCTTTCGCTTGGTGCATGGCTCATTATTGGATCGCAATATCTTGGGTTCTCTCAAGCCCTGTCATTCGGTCTCGTCTCATTTGTCGGTATTCTTGTGATCGCGTGTCCATGTGCTCTAGGTCTCGCTACTCCAACCGCAATCATTGTCGGAGTCGGTAAGGGTGCTAAAGAAGGTATTCTTATCAAAGATGCCGCCACTCTCGAAAAGCTCCATAAGGTGAATACAGTTGTGGTTGATAAGACAGGAACAATCACTAAAGGAAAACCAACACTTGTCAATATACAAAACCTTTCGAATTTGAAAGATGAAGAGCTTGTATCCATACTTGCCTCGCTAGAAAAAAAGTCTGAGCATCCGATTGCACATGCGATTGTTAACTATGCACAGGAGAAAAATATTGCTCTATCCGATGCCTCTGGTTTTGAAGGAATACAAGGTAAGGGTCTCAAAGGAACAATCAAGGATATTGAATACTTTGTCGGAAACGCAAAGCTTGTGAGTGACCTTAAGGTTTCTTTCGATGTCGGTAAGTTAAATGAATTTACTTCACAAGGAAAAACACCTGTCATTCTTGCTACCAGAGAGAAAGTACTCGGTTTCGTGATGGTGGCAGATGAGATCAAAGAGGAGTCAGTAGATGCTGTTAAAAACCTCCATGCACTCGGTATTAAAGTGGTTATGCTTACCGGTGATGATGAGAAAGCTGCAAAGTATATCGGATCACTCGTTGGTATCGACGATGTTGTGGCTCATGTATTACCACAAGACAAGCTTGCAAAGATAAAAGAACTGCAATCACAAGGTCGCATTGTCGCTATGGCAGGTGATGGAGTGAACGATGCACCCGCGCTTGCCCAAGCCGATGTAGGTATTGCTATGGGGACAGGTACTGACGTGGCAATCGAGTCAGCGGGCATTACACTACTCGGCGGAGACATCTCGAAGTTAGTGAAAGCCATTAAGCTTTCAAAAATAACCATGAGAGGAATCAAGCAAAACCTTTTCTGGGCATTCATCTACAACGTTGTTGGTATTCCACTTGCCGCAGGAGCTTTCTATCCAATCTTCGGTTGGCTTCTGAATCCCATCTTTGCAGGATTTGCCATGGCGATGTCGTCGGTCTCCGTAGTATCAAATTCACTTCGCATTAAAGCTAAGAAATTATAAGCATGAAAACACACACATTACACGTATCGGGTACACACTGTGCATCATGCAAAATCCTGATCGAGGATGTTCTGAATGAGCAAGACTTTATACAAAACACTCGAGTCGATTTAAAGAAGGAGACTGTAGAAGTAGACACTAATGACGACATGTTTCCTGAAAGATTAGTGGAGATATTAACCGATAAATTAAAGTCTAATGGCTATGTGCTTTCAGTTGAAAAGGTAGTCAAAGAAAAACAAAAGGATGACGTTATTTGGAAAGCGTTGCCAATCGGACTAGGTATTCTCATTCTCTTTTTCTTGCTGCAGAAATCAGGGATTCTTAATCTCGGGATCGGAGGGCAGACAACACCAATCACAAGTTTCATTATCGGCCTCATCGCTTCAGTTTCAAGTTGTCTTGCCATAGTTGGAGGATTGGTTTTGTCTCTATCAGCAAAGATATCTCAAGACAATGTTAACGACACGAAAACATTCCTGTTATTTCACACAGGAAGAATTGTCAGTTTCGCGGTCTTAGGTGGTGTGCTTGGAGCTGTGGGAGGTGCTATTGGAATTAACTTTACACTCACTGCAATCTTGGGACTTTTAGCTGCGCTCGTGATGTTGTTGCTAGGTCTGAATTTGGTGGGAGTCTTTGCAAAAAGCAAAGTTGCTTTGCCTTCAGGTATCTTTAATTTCTTCAGGAAAATTGAACACAAAACTTTCACACCTCTTGCCCTCGGTTTCGCCACGTTTTTCCTACCATGTGGTTTTACACAGTCGATGCAGGTTTCGGCGTTAGGTAGCGGATCCTTTGGATCAGGAATGCTAATTATGCTTGCCTTTGTCCTCGGAACATTACCGATGCTTCTATTGCTTTCTTTTGGGTCTGCGTCGTTTGCTCACTCAAAGCATGCGCCTCTATTCTTTAAATCCGCAGGTGTTGTGGTGATCGGTCTCGGACTATTCGCACTACTTGCTGGCTTGGCAGGACTCGGAATTATCAATCCATTATTTAATATATAATTAACTTTATGAATAAAATCGCTTTATCAATCATTACAGTCGCGCTTGTCATTGGACTCGGCATAATTTTTTTAGGTGGATCACAAAATGATACCGAATCCGCATCAACTCAGTCTGGGCAGAATATTGAAATAAGGGATGGTGTTCAGTACATAACCATCGATGCGAAAGGCGGCTATTCTCCCCGAGTCTCTTCTGCGCAAGCTGACGTTCCAACGAAACTGATTGTTAGAACCAACGGTACGTATGACTGTTCTTCTGCCTTAGTGATTCGTTCAATCGGATACCAAAAGACCCTTCCTCAAACTGGAGAAGAAATTATAGACATTGGTACGTCTAAGGCTGGTTCATCAGTTCAAGGTACATGTAGTATGGGTATGTATAATTTTTCAGTAAATTTTATCTAAGACCTTTCTAGAATGATTTTCTTTTGGCTAAGCAGGATTTTGCTTTTTAAACATCCAAGTAATTCACGTTTCTCTACATCAGGAGCTTCTCTCAAGACGTATTTCGCATAATTGCGCAGGTCAACGTCCCCAACGTCGATCTTTTCCTTGGAGCCCAAAATGACCCTCTGGAACTTCTTAATACGCTCGACCTCAACCTTCATCTTTTCCTTGATACCAATCTCATCCAAATCAATCTTTTCCATCAATGACTCAAACTGTGTGATGAGTTCTTCCTCGTTGATGTATCCACACTTACAATTTTTATCTTTTGATTTGGTGCATCCGTAATAAACGTATCGGTGAATGTTTCCATTCTTCTGTTTCTTGAACTTCTCGTCGGCACAGATGCCTGATCCACACAAACCGCATTCCATTATTTTAGTGAAAGCAAACTCCTTGTCCTGAACCCTGATGATCTGGCTCTTCACTTGCTCCTGAACCTGATCAAACAACTCCTTGCTGATCAATGGCTCATGAATTCCTTTGTACCAAAGACCACTCTTTCTCGGATACTCGAATGATCCGTAATAAAAGTCATTTTGCAGGAGAAGATAAATATTGCTCAAAGTTAATCCCTTGTTCCCATTCGGAGTCTTGAAGTTCATCTCGAACTTCAACCAGTGATATATCTTTTTTCCGCTCCATTTCTCATGAGCTACCTTCTCAAACATTCTCTTTATAATCGATCCTCGTTCTGGATCTATGTAAACGTGACCCTTTCGATCGACTCGCTTCTCGTTGAGATATCCCATCGGAGCAGGGGCGGGCCACAAGCCCATCTCACACCGAGTCCTCAGACCACGCTTTACGTTGATGCTCTTGTTGTCGTTCTCAAGCTTCGCCTGAGAACATAGAATCATCAGCAGAAACTTTTCGTTAGGTGAGTTTTGAAATGACTGTCCGTATGTTCTTATCTGATGCAATCTCTTCTCGTCCATCAAGTCTACGAGTGCTCCAAGATCTCCTGCATTTCGAGAAAGTCTATCGGGTGCCCATGTCAGGATGCCTGTGTACCTACCACTGTTTAAATCTCTGATTAGTTCATTGAATACTGGTCGTTGCCCAGACGCTTTTGCAGAATGTGACTCACGTCTAATGTCTACAATCTCAAGATTCTCACGCTCCGCAATTTGGAGCATTTCCTTTACCTGAGAATCTACGGACAGTGCCTGTTTCTCACTGCTGTCCTCTGAGCTCTTTCTTGCATACAGGCAATACCGCACCCTTTCCACAGGTACGGCTTGCTGGACTCCTATTTGAGCACTTGTGTACGTCTCCATTCCTCTATTGATGACGGATTGGGTGGGGAAGTCAAGGAAGTAAGCGGGATCATTTTTCTTCAAGACTCAGTCTTTCCTCAGCTTCTTTTCTGTATGCCTTTTCCTGCTTCCAGTCCAGATACGATGCATGGAACAGGTCTATCAGTTGCTGGTCTCTGTCACAGAAGAACTCGATCATGAATCGCCCTATGTGCGTGCAGGATTCCTCTCCGTGACTTTTCGTCATGTCATCCAAAAACTTGAATAGGCTTTCGAAGTTCGAGCCGTCGTATTTGATGGAGGATTGAATGACATTCATCTCCCCATTCATTATTTTGCTGTAGTGTTCACCCTTATCCCTCTGCATGTAATTCGGGTCATTGTGCGTCAGATAGAAGGTGGAGGCCTTGAAGTCTCCGCTCTGCACGCCCTTGATTATGACCGTCTCGGCAGTTCCGCAGATCGCGCGCCTTCCGATGAACTGGGCCTGCAACACTCTCTTGTTGAATGACGGATGCCTCATGAGCCATCTGTAGAACGTGCTGTGGTCGATGCCGACCTTGGAGCAGACATAGCGGATGTTCGGAACCTTCTCAAGCTCTTTGACGATCTTGTCTATGATGTCGCCGCTGAATTTCATGTCAGTTGATCTTTACCGCTTTTTCTCCCGTAAGCTTTTCGTACCGCCTGATGATGAGGTCGACGAAGACCGGATCCATCTCGATCATAAAGCATTTTCTTTTTAGTTGATGCGACGCCATGAGCTCGCCACCACTCCCACCGAAAAGAGAGAGTATATTTCCTCCAATTTTGGTGCATCGTTTTATTGGCTTGTCGTGGAGGGTGATGGGCTTCTCGGTCGGGTGCTCGTAAGCGTTCCCTCCGAGTCTCTGTACCGCCCATACGTTTATCATCTCTAGGAAGTTCTCGATCATCTCCGTACCCGTGCCGATGTCCTTGTTGAGAACCTCATCATAGTTGGTGTGGTTCTTCGAGAGGTACGGTTTGCCAATGGTGCCGTAGACGCAAGGTTCGTACACCTTTGAAAACGCCACTTGGGGAACGGGGTTTGCGACGCCCTTTAGCCACAGGCAGATTCGCCTGAAGTCGATGCCAAGCTTTGCGTAGAGGTTTGCGATCATCGGCACATACGTCTCGTCGCAGTAGTAAAAGACGTGGGTGTCCTTGTTGCAGACCGACAATGCGTTGCTTATCGTTTTTTCAAGAAACTCCTCGTACTCCTTGTCTGTCTTTTTGTCGGTCGCTGATCCGCCGTAATTTTTTGTGCCGCCGATGCCCGATTTGTACGACAAATTAATATTGTATATGGGGTCGCAGTACACCATGTCTATCTTCTCGTTGCCGACAACTTTCCTGATCGATTCGACGTCTGTTGAGTCACCGCAGTAGAGCCTGTGAGGTCCGAGCTGATACAGGTCGCCTTGCTTGCTTATTGGCTTCTGCTTTTTCTTCAGCTCCTCGTCAAAGTTGAACTCGTCGTTTTCCGTGTCGAGCCCTGTGAATATTTCCTCGAGCTCCTCCTCGTTGAAGCCGACGTCGGTGAGGATTGTTTGGTCGAACTCGCTGAGAAGTGCAAAGTCGAAGTCTCCCTGGTTCTTGTGCAGTCTGAGGTTTAGTTCCTTTTCCTTTTCCAGATCTGGAATTTCAACGTACACGACCGGCACCGTTTTCATCTTCATCCTTTTCGCCACCTGAAGTCTGCCGTGTCCTCCGATGAGGATGTTTCTTCTGTCTGGTGCTCCGTTGCAGATGAGAGGGTCGACGAACCCGAATCTCTTTATCGACTCCTCAATCTGGTTCTTCTGGTTCTCGCTGAATGACTTTGGGTTGTATTCGTTTGCCTTCAGTTCGCTGACCTTAATGTGCTCAATCTTAAGAGCGGGGGATGTGTGGTTCATTCATGACAAATTATTCGGTTAAAACAATTTAGGTGTCAGTTTAGGATCCTATGGAGAAGTGTTCGAAGTTCCTCGTTCGGTACTCAAACCATAGCAGGTAAATTTCTTGAACAAAACTTTATTTTTTCTTGACCTTTTCTTTACTTTTGTCAGGGGTGTAAATTGAGTTTTAATGATGTTAAACAACCTGCCGACAAGGTCTGTAAGTAATGTAAATTGAAGCTGAAAAAGCACCTGTGGATATCAAGGAGAGCGGGCAACACGGCAATTAATTTGTCCATAGCAGAAACGCTTCGCAGAACCCCGAAAGTGCGATAGGGTGCGAAGTGATATCAATTTTGGTATCATGTACTTGCTACATACAATTGAATAAGCAGACCTAACCCCAAAAAGCCTTAAAACTCTTCGGATATGGTCGAAAACTCCGTCCAAAGTAAACAACTCCTAATCAGAGCTACTTTGGACGGTCATATCTCGAAAGGGGTATGGGCACTCCCTACGGGGTTTGTCGGCCTGGTTAGGAGCTTTTTGCTACCTAAATTATTAGAGTCATAAAATCCGTCCAAAAAAAATGGCACAAAAATTAATCTGCTCCGCATGCGGGCATGTTGGCAGTACAAAAACTGCAGTCAAAGGAAGTGGACTTGTTGAGATCTTTCTCTGGTTCTGCTTCATCCTCCCTGGAATCGTATATTCACTCTGGCGTTCGTCGTCGAGATATAAGACCTGCAGAAACTGTGGGTCATCAAACCTTATCCCTCTTGATTCACCAATGGGAACAAAGCTTCTGTCCGACCAAGGAAAGACTCTGGAGCAAGCCTTAACGGAAAAGGAGCCACCAAGAGTCTACACCAGAGAACAGAAGCTCGTCTTCACACTAGCGGTCATTACGGTGATCATATTCATTTCACTAATCTCAAATGCAGTTTGAGTTTCCTGAGGACAAGAAGTTCTTTGCTGGAATCCTTGCAGAAGGTGACGAAGATCTGCTCGATGTGGAATATTCTGATCTGTTCGACTTTAGGCATCCCGCAATCAAGCGATGGGAGTTCGACAAGGTGAGTAAGAAAGTCCTACGAGAACTGACAGAGAAACACAAAAGTGAATGCCAGTTACGCATTCACCACGAGTGTTCAAATGATGATGGATTCGAGCCTGATCATATCATTCCACTTTCATCGAACGTTCTAAACAAAGAGCTACGGCACATGAAGCCTGAGAAGGGGATGAAGGTTGTGGCCCAAAGCTTTGGGTCGAATAATCCACGGAACCTGACGCTGGCTTGTAGGAAGTGCAATAGGTTGAAGAAGCATCGGATTTTAAGTGGAGGAATTCTGGAAAAACTACTTGTGGGTGATGTTAGTTTCGTTGACAAAGAACGTGTTCGCTTGCTAAGCTTACATTAATGAAAACATTAGGCCAATATATTAGAGAAGAGCGGGACAGGATGGATATTTCACTTCGTGAGTTTGCAAAGAAAATCGATTGTTCACCAGCGTTTATATCTGACATCGAGCTGGGCAAGAGAAATCCATCGGAAGAAGTTTTTAAAAAAATAGCGTCGGCTTTGTCTGTTTCTGATTCAAAATTAAAAGAATATGATACTAGGCCGCCAACTGATGATTTCAGGAGTTCGACGTCTGATCCAAGGATGGCTTTTGCGTTCAGGTCTGTTCTTGAGAAGGGTGTCACGCCTGAAGAACTTATAAAATTTGCGAACAAGATATCCAAAATAAATAAGGACCAAAAAAGAAGTAACTAATATGAAAATATTTCGAGCAAAACAAGGTCCATCAAAAGTACAAACCTACTTTAATGAGGTTGAGATTGAGGACATGTGTATGCAAGAATTGAAGAAGCTTGATTTATTGCCAGAAAAACCAGAGCCAATCCGAATAGATCGCTTTGTTGAGAAAAGGTTTAATCTAACAATTCAGTATGAACAACTTCCAGAAGGTCTGCTTGGGTATTCAAGATTTGGTATTAAGGGTGTCGAGGCTGTAGTAATAACACAATCACTTGATGAAGAGGGTACTGTGTCTGCTGCTCGAAGAGTGAGAACCACCATCGCACATGAGGCTGGACATTGTCTTCTACACGCTCATCTTTTTGCAACACAGCGACAGTCCAAGAAAATTTTTGAAAGCGGACATGATGCGACCCCTCGAGTACTTTGTCGTGACAACAATCAGGAACTGGTTGGAAAAAGAAGATCTTATCAGGGAGATTGGTGGGAATACCAAGCCAATATGGTCATGTCGTCGTTGTTGATGCCTCGAGTTCTTGTCCAGAAGGCAATTAGGCCTTATTTGGAAATAATGGGTGAGTTAGGATCAAAAAGGGAAGAGGCTGTTGCAGTCTTGGCAGAAATATTTGATGTGAATCCAGTGGTTGCGAGAATAAGGCTTTCTGATCTATATCGTTGACACAACTGTACTGGTGTGTTCTTTTATTGTTTGTTCTTGATATGTAAGCACTGTTAGCTTACAATGATTATCATTACCAATAACCAAATATCGAATATGGCAAAAAAGAACATTCACACAGTTCCTCAGGGCGACAGATGGGCTGTAAAAGAAGAGGGAAAAAGTAATCCGATTTCTACCCACTCAAAGAAAGTATTGGCTGAACGTCGTGCAATTACTGAAGCAAAGCAGCGAGAGGTCGAACATGTTATTCACGGGAGAAATGGTCGGATTCAGGACAAAGATAGCTACGGAAAAGACCCGAATCCTCCTCGAGATAAAAAACACTAAAATATGCAATACGAAGTAGACATACTTGCGGTCGGTGAAGAGTCAAAAAGCGGTGACGCCATAGCTTTACGATACGGAGACTTTGTAAACGATCCTTCAAATCAGAAGGTTGTTGTGATAGACGGTGGTTTCAAAGACTCTGGTGAAGAACTCGTAAAACGAATACAGAACGAGTACGGCACGAATTATGTGGACGTGGTCATCTCAACGCACCCAGACAGTGACCATGTCTCTGGTCTTGAGGTTGTTCTGGATAAGCTGGCAGTTGGGGAGTTGTGGATGCACCGTCCGTGGAGTACAAATAATGAGCTGAAAAAGATTGTTGAATCGGAGGTCGGTTTGATAGAGTTGTTAAGTGTTAATAAGGCAAAAAAATCTCTACGTGCAGCCTTCAACCTTGAAAAGAAAGCAATTGAGAAGGGTATAACAATCGTTGATCCTTTTGCTGGACACTCTACTCTTGACGGTGTGATCCATGTGATCGGACCAAGTGTTGATTTTTACAACTCACTGTTGCCTGACTTTGAAAAAGGTGGTCAGAGGAGTATTGGTGAGAAAATCAAAAGCTTAATATCAGAATTTTGGCACAAAGATGAGCTTGAGGAGCCTGGCGAGGATGCTGTTAGTCCTCGTAATAATTCGAGTGTTATCACTGTGGCGACTTTTGGGAGTAAGAACTTCCTGTTTACTGGAGACGCTGGAGTGAGAGCTTTAGCCAGCGCTTCTTTGTATGCTGTTTCGCAAAGCTTTAATTTAGCCACAAATATTCATAACTATCAGATTCCGCATCATGGAAGTAAACGCAACATTGGTCCAGCAATGCTGGATGTAATTGTTGGGCCTATCGTGAGTCAGGGTCAAATGAGTGGTAAGGCAGCCTTTATCTCCGCAGCAAAAGACAACCCTAAGCATCCTTCTCATAGGGTTAAGAATGCCTTCATCCGCCGCGGAGTGAAGGTCTCTCAAACATGTGGTCAAAGCCACTGCTTTAGGAGTGATGGAGTGCCGACACGGCCAGGATGGGGCTCGATTGTCTACTGCGAATTTACCAACTCTCACGAAGAAGAAGATTAAGAATATGAAGTTCAATAAATACAACTTGGTGGCACGGGTATATCCTGCTGTTTTGTGTTCGTTACCTATTCTGGTCTTGAATTACTTTCTCCTAGAATCGTATCTTGGTAATTTTTTCACTACTGTCGAAGGTTACAAATTAGCTGGTGGTGTAACACTGTCAGTGGTCCTTGTTTACTTTTTTGCTCATGTCGGTAGGTTTGTTGGAAAAGAAGTTTTTGAAAAGATACATTTTCGTGATGAAGTTGATATGCCAACAACCAGAGTCTTTATGCACTCAGACAAGACATACACCTCTGAACAGAAGGCAATTCTGTACTCGAAAGTCTCCTCTGAGTTTGGTATCACGCTCTGTACGATTCAGGAGGAAATTGATAATGAGGAAAGAGCTAGACGTTTAATTGTTGACTGTGCTTTGCTTATCCGTGGGAGAGTAAAAGATGGAAGGCTTCTTTTGCAACATAATATCGAGTACGGCTTTGCAAGAAATCTCCTAGGAGGGGCAACTGTTGCTGTATTCATCTCCGTCGTCAACTTGCTTCTCTTCGGTTATTTTGTACCAGAACCTGTGGCATACTATCTATCCCTTACTTTGGCGTTTATGTATATGCTGGTGATGATGGTGGGTAGAAGAGTAATTGATCGCTACGGATACCGCTATGCAAAGATACTTATTCAGGAATATCTTTTAATGTAACCTCTGTATGAAATTCTTAACTGCAATCTTTGGAACAGGAATCTATTTCTACGCAGCACCCATACTTTTTCAGTACGGGCACAATTCCTATTTTGGTATTCCTCCGAGCTTTATAGAGCCGTCAATTAGGGATAACATAATCTTCTTTTTTGATCTGACGCGGATTGTTGGTCAAGTTGCACAAGGTCTCTCGTTCTGGATTGGTGTAGGCCTTGTTTTTCTTACCCTGATCGTGTGGTTTCTAATCTCTTTTCAGGTGGTTCGAGGGCTTCTTCTGACTATCTGTTTAGTATTCCTGACAGGCTTTTCTCTTCTAGGTTTTTACAATTTCGGCAACAAAATTGCAGAGATGAAAACCGAGTTTCAGATAATTCCAGAAGGGTGTCTGAGTAATCAGGAGAATGTCACATATTTGGTTCCTGCATTTTATCAAACAACCGCTTTGATAGTTCCTTTTGATACAGATAGCAAGAAGTTGAAGGGTAGCTTCTTTCCACGAGAATCATCTGAACTTGGCTGCGAGATTCAAAAGACAACGATCGGTCCGGTGCTCAGGTAGTGTCGCATTCGTCGCTTTTGACCCATTCCGAAGAGGGTCGAAATGATATACTTAAGTATCTTGAAAAACCCTTGTGGGGCTTGATGGGTAAATTTACGAGACCGAGGAGGCCAGCCAACATGAGCTAGGTTATCGCGCACGAGTTGCGTCAATATCTAGCAAAAATTAAATCATGAATGAATCAATCCTCGAAAACGAAAAGACATGGGATGCCGTCGCAGATCAGTTCGTTGAGGCTAGTGCTTTGCCTGTATGGGGGCCATTTGGTGTCGGTGATGATTTAAATCTCATTCCAGAAATAGAAGGCAAGACATTTTTGGAAATCGGTTGCGGAAGCGGTCGCTCAATCAAATATCTTGCTGACCGTGGTGCGAAGAAAATATATGGGCTTGATATTTCTTCTGTGCAGCTCAAGGAAGCGGAAGGTTTCAATAAGGAAATTATAGATCAAGGTAAGGTCGAACTCATCAAAGGTAAAATGGAAGATAAGCTGGAGATTGAACCTGTGGATGTGATTTTTTCAGTATATGCAATCGGCTGGACGCCTGATCCTGTGATGACGCTTAAAAACATGTATTCATATTTAAAGCCGGGCGGAACGTTCGTCTGGAGCTGGGACCACACGCTTTTTACTGATGTTCAGTATGAGGACGAGAAGTTTGTAGTCACGTATGCATATCACGACGAAAAGCCATTAGCTATCAAGAACTGGAAAAAAGAAGGCGTTACGGCTCACATTACTTACAGGAAAACATCTACGTGGTTTCAGCTTCTCAAGGATGCTGGATTCGATGTCGTTGGATATCATGAGCCAAAGCCAAAGAATTTGAGCCGAGGTTTTGATGATCCGAAGAAATATTATTCAATCCAGAAAGCCGAAAAAGTGCCCGCGACCTTCATTTTTGTCTGCAAGAAAAATATATGAAAATCATTCTTTTCAGAGGTCGACCTGGCACGGGAAAAACAACCCTAACTCATGCTTTTGCAGAAAGGACGCATTTTGCTGTTCTTCGGAAGGACGACATCTACGATCCAGTTTCCGAATATATAAAGGAGCATTCTGACAGGAACAAGGCGTCCCATGCTGTTCTCTACAAAATCCTAGAAAGCAATGTCCATTCAGACACAACTTTCATATTGGATTTTGCTTTTCAGAACTCAAATGACTATTCGATTATCAGGAACTGGTGTACGGAAAGAAATGTGAAATTCAAATCGGTATTGGTGACTTGCTCCGACGAGAAGCTATGGGCTGAAAGGCTTGATAAGCGTGCACAGAATCCGACTCCGAACCAGCTGATTACGAGCTTCGAGGGTTTCAAGAAGCACTATGGAACGATGCACCTTGAGCCTGAGTTGGGCGAGCTCGTAGTCGATACGGTAAAGCTCGTAGAAGAAATTATCCCAGAGGTGTTAGAATATGTGTAAATAACATGATTACAATAATTTTTGAATCACATGGAACAACATTTGATAATGAAGCACATCTTTCTTCTGGCTGGAATGATGTAGCTTTGTCTCCCCTTGGTGAACAACAATCCAAAGAAAAGGGCATTCGATACAAAGATGATTATTTCGATGCAATCTTTTGTTCTGATCTCCAGCGAGCATACAAAAGTGCCGAGATTGGATTCGGAAACAAGTGGCCAATAATTACCGACGCTCGGCTTCGAGAGTGTAATTATGGGGATTTTACACAGCATTCACGTGAAGAAGTTGATGCTGAAAAGCCGAAGAGGATTAATGAACCTTTTCCTAATGGTGAAAGCTATACACAAACTACTACAAGAATGAAGTCATTTCTTGAAGATCTTCTTAAGAACTATGGCGGTAAACGAGTGATGATAATTGGCCATCGAGCTACACAATATGGTTTAGATAATTTAATTAATGGAGTGTCACTCGAACAACTGACATCCTCACACTTTAAGTGGCAGCCGGGGTGGAAATATGAATTCAATGAAATCAGATAATATAAAAATTGTAGTCTTCGTCCCAGAAACCCACACGGATATTGTTCGTGAAGCAATGGGCAAAGCTGGTGCTGGCAAAATCGGTAACTACTCACACTGCACTTTTTCAACAAAAGGTGTTGGTCGTTTTAAGCCTGAAATGGGTGCAAATCCACATATAGGTGAAGTTGGAAAATCTGAAGAGGTTGAAGAAGAAAGAATTGAAACTGTTTGTTCAAGAGAAAAGCTTCAAGAAGTACTGAGAGCTATTAAAGAAGTGCATCCGTATGATGAAATCGCGCTGGATGTGTATCCACTTGATAATATATAGATAAACATGCAAGAAAAAATCCCCACAGCTATTCATACAGTATTTCCTGACGCGGTTGTTGTTGCTGTATTGAAATTTACAAAAGGTTTGGCGAATCTCGCATTTAGAGTTGAAATACTCAATCCAGAAAAAGTGTTGGTCGCCAAATTCTTTTCAAAAAAGAACGAAGAAAAAGTCGAGAAGGGTTCGCAGATTTCAAATTATGTAAGACAAAATAGTCTACCAGCTCCTGAGGTCTACAATATTACAAAAGATGATGAAGGTGGTTGGGTAGTGATGGAATGTTTACCAGGAACAGTAGCCTCAGAAATCTGGGAAGCTGCTTCAGTAAGTGAAAAACACACAATTCTTACAAGCTCAGCAATCTTACTAAAGCAAATACATGATCTGGAAATTCCTTCATTTTGGAAACACAAAAAACATGAAGTTGCTTCTCAAATAGAATGGATTGATTGGACAAAAATCCGAATCCAAAAATATGTATCTTTCGCTGAGCAGAATTTAGAAAAAGATTTGAGTGATTATCTTAAGGTAAAATTTGCAAGACTGCAGGATCTTTACACTAGCCATCCCAACTTTCGTTTTGTTTCACTTCATTGGGATTATCATCTATCAAATATCAATGTTGACGAACAAGGGGAAGTGGTTGGTGTATTTGATTTTGATAATGCTATGAAAGGTCACGACATGGCCGATATTGGGCAAACAGTTTATTGGATCATTAATCAACAAAAAACGTTTGATGCCGAGATACTTAAAAGTTTATTCAAAGGCTATGGAAATCTAACGCTGGTAGACCTAGAGTTTATAGAACTTCACTTCTTACTTTTTCTAGTAGGTGTTATGAGGTCTACGTGGTCTAAGCTAGACTTAAAATGGTTAAATGAACTACATGTAGAGGTATTAAAGAGAAGTTTAAAGGGAGAATATTCGTTTGTATTGTAGGGATATAAATTCATATATACCCTCGTCCACCCCCCCCCCGGTTACTTTAAAAGTAGTTCGATGTACATATGGTTCATCACATGGAAGTTATAATACTTTTAAAAATATATTTGATATACTAACCCCATGCAAAAAATACATTTTTCAATTCATATAAACGCACCACGTGAGAAAGTGTGGAACATTATACTTGGAGAAGCTACATATCCGGAGTGGGCGAGTACTTTTAGTCCGGGGTCATATTTTAAAGGAAGTTGGGAAGAGGGATCAAAGATTCTTTTCCTTGGGCCAAATCCAAATGGAACAGGTGAGGCAGGAATGGTAAGTCGTATTAAAGAGAATCGACTTCATGAATTTGTTTCCATAGAGCATCTTGGAACGATTAGTGACGGTGTGGAAGATACAACAAGTGAAGATGCGAAAAAGTGGGCACAGTCTTATGAGAACTATACATTTACAGACAAAGATGGCGGTACAGAAGTCTCAGTTGATATGAGCACACTAGATGAATACACATCAATGTTTGAAGAGATGTGGCCTAAAGCTTTGCAGGCTCTTAAGGAATTGGCTGAGAAGAATTAAGCTATAGGTAAAATACTCTGTAATCATACTGCTTTAGCTACGGCTGATATAATGTATGTGTATTGCGGTTTACCAATAATATTAAAATATATGAACATAGAAACAGGACATATTGTCAGTCAACAAAATAGTCTAGGTACACTTTGGATAATAGGTTGGCTTTTCACTATTGGTTATTTAAAACTTTCTTTTTGGAAGGGAGTCTTGGCATTTATAATCTGGCCATATTATCTTGGTGTTCATTTCAGAAAATAAATAAGTAAATTTTATGTTCAAACGATACATCAATTACTATAAAGACAACCCTCAAGGGTACTGGTTTAAGCGTAAGGTATTTGGATGGGGTTGGGTGCCTGTAACATGGCAAGGGTGGACAGTGATTGCTGTTTGGTTACTTGGAGTACTAGCTTTTGCTTTCACCTTAGATAAAAATTCTCCACCACGAGAAGTCGCTTTTACTTTTATTTTACCCATCTTATTTTTAACAATAGCTCTGATTCGTATTTGTTATAAGAAAGGCGAGGAACCAGGATGGAGATGGGGATTGCCAAAGAACGATGTGGAATCAAAGGATGATGCAATACGGAGGGGTGATGAAAATAGAACTGACGGAAGTTCAAAATAAATCTACTTCACCTTCTTGAAAAAGCCTTCCACTTTTACTGATAATCGTCCCAGGTATTTATCGAGCGCGCTTGGCTTGAGCACTTTTCTTTGTGTATACAAATATACTATTAAAAGAGAGGGGATGAGTGTCAGTGTTGGATTTATGAATAGTCCAATTGCAACAATAAATCCGTACAGCCATACAGACCATCTTCTTCTGCTATGTAATCCATATGCAACCGCAAGAAATGCTACACCAGTAATCATTCTGTACAAATGAAGTCCAAATCCACTACTACTAGGTAGGGCAAAATCAGTAAAGACACTCCCTAAAATACTGAGTCCTCCTATTATCATAATCAATGTCCCAATTCTTATCGGAAGAGGAAGTAATTCTTTAGGTAATTTAACTTCGAGTTCTTCGGCGATATTCTCAATCAGTTTTTCTGTTGTTTCAGCCGTAGCCATATATTTAATAGAATTATAGCATGAAAATATGACGCCTACTTTTTCCTTTTTTCAGGTAGGCTCTTTGCAATATTAAATAAAATCTTTGATAAACCCGCAATCTGAGAGAGTTGGCTTTCTTCTACAAGGTAGTATGGTTTTGATCCTTTGTAGGCTTCACTTTTCTCACATATATTTTCAAGGGCGGCGCTTGCTGGTACTATTTTTACATACAGTTGCTCATCACATATGAGTGCTACTACCTTACCCGCAGCATACAGTGCGTATTCGCCAAACATTGCTCTAGTAGAGAATTGGTTAGCTGTGTCCGTGTCACTTGCGTTACTACCAATATCTGCCCCGAGTTTCTCTAGTATAAAGTCTACAGTTTCTTTTTGCGTGGACATATATAGGTGGATTATATCAGTAAAATAGATTAGTAATCTACGTCTGTTCTATCATTTTTATATATAAAGCAAGATTCATAACTTTTGGGACATCCAAACTTGTGCTTTTCGTCTGGCTTCAAGTTTTTTGATATCCTTAAGGCCTAATCCTCCTTCGTATATAATATCAAGTGCGTATTTGTAGAATGTACCAACCTGTACTAGGTTATCTGTTTCGATTCTTTTTATAAAAGCAGCTTCTTCGGGTAAGACAATCTTTTGCCACTGCTCTTTCATTAATGAAATGCATTCCCTAGACCTACCACCTACAAGTGGCTTAATTCCGCAGTAAAATATGAGTACACTATAGACTAAGAAGAGATTCGGGTAAATTTTTTTATGTTTAAGGCTATTTAAAATATTTTCTTTAGTGAGTGGTATACGTATAGACTCATCTAAACTAACTAGATTGTTACCTTCAATACGTAGTCTTTGAGCTTTTTGTACCGCATCAATAGCCCAGAAGAAATGTGTACCGTGCTCAAGGTTAGGGTGCCAACATCCATCAATTCCTGAAAATAATTTTACAACTAAATTTCTTGTATCTTCATCAAAAAGTATCTTTGAAAAGATATGATTAGGTTGCTCCAAATATGTTGCAAGAAGTGATGTCGCAATAGATTCACCAGGTATTTGAAATAATTCCGGAACATTTGATCTAATCTTTTCATCAAATAATTTCTTCCAAAGGTAACGATTAGTAAGTGAGACCTGGTCTATATAGGAGTTGATATGCGGTTTCTCTGCATACTTATGGAGTATTTCTTCGATTGTATCTATAAAAATAGCCTCTTTCTTGTTCTTCGTGTACTTACGTATTTGCCTACCGAGGTTAAATGTATTGTGTGTAGGAGAACTGTATATATTGATATTTCGCATCTTGTGAGTAAAAAGACGAAGGTGCGTATCTTTAAATTTTAGACTGCGTCTGTTCCCAAAGTGACTCACTGAAAGCCCAGAATCAGTGATGGAAATTATAGCTTTGCTTTTTTTTGATATTTCGAAAAATCTGGAGAGATTACCAACGATATTTGGTGATAAAAAAAGTGGGTGATTCAATATGTCGTGATGGTCAACAATATTGCAGACCGCCTGATTGCCCAAGTCAAAATCTTTAATACGAATATTACTCCCGTGCACTCTCATCAATTCTAATTCGACAAACTTTATAAATAACTTCTGACGTTCAATATAAGTAGATGGTGGCACGTATGAATGAATTTTTTTAGAATATACGTACACATCAGATATACCAAATACAAAACTCGCTGAATGAAGTATGAGTGACCTTAGCGCGCGTAGGGGGTAGGAGAGGTATGTATTGAAGGCTGTAGACATGGCAAATATTGTACAATATACATTTGATATAATGAAAATATGAAATTTAAAAAAGTAGTAAAAAAGACACCAATAGCTAGTAGAATATACACGATGATATTTGCAGATGTGTACCCACTATATATTGCAAAGGTTGTGAGAAAAGGTCGCACTAAGGTAGGTGCCAAAACTGATCTTGACCATATTATCCGTTGGCTAACAGGGTATAGCCAAAAAGGGCTAGAAATTCAAATTAAAAAACAAACAACCTTTGAAAGGTTTTTTGCCGATGCTCCAAATATGAATCCTTCACGAAATCTAATTACAGGTACAATTTGTGGGATAAAACTGGACGAAATAAAAGACCCTCTTATGCGAGAAATTCGATATTTGGATAAGCTTGTGGATGAATTGGCAAAAGGGAAGGAGATGGAGAAGATTTTAAGAACTTAATTCAAATATTAAAATTCCTCAATGAAATTACTATCTCAGCTACTCGCAAATGTCGATGTTTTGGAAATAAGTGGAAATACCTCTGTTGAAGTAGAATCTATAAATTTTTTCTCCAATATAAAAGCTCCAAATTCACTTTTTGTCTCCGCAAAAAATATTGAGCATGATGGATTTGACTCAATTTCTGAAGCTATCCAAAATGGTGCAAAGGTAGTGGTTTATGAAGATGACGCAGTTCGATCATTGCTTGATGGTTTAGGTAATGACGTGGGTAATCAAAGCAATGCAGCAATAACATTTGTTAAGGTAAAAAATGGCTCAAAGGCACTCGGAATCATTGCTAATAATTTTTTTGATAACCCTTCTGAGGCTTTTAAGCTTATTGGAGTAACTGGTACAAATGGTAAGACAACTATCGCAACTTCTCTATATTTTGTATTTAAATCTTTAGGTCACAAAGTAGCGCTTATTTCTACTGTTGAAAATAAAATAAATGACGAAGTTTTTAAAACAACTCACACAACCCCAACGCCCGTAAATCTTGCTTCTGTTTTAGCGAAAGCTAAAGATGCTGGAGTAGAGTATGTTTTTATTGAATGTTCATCACATGGCATTGAAGAGGAACGAATAGCGGGTTTACGATTTGCTGGAGGTATTTTTACAAACTTCACACAGGATCACCTCAATTTTCATGGCACCATGGAGAATTATGCTCGCTCAAAGAAAAAGTTTTTTGATAATCTATCAGCTGGTGCATTTGCGCTTTCCAATGCAGATGACAGTAAAGGTGAATACATGCTTCAGAACACAAAAGCTAAGAAGTATTTTTATGGAATTGAACATAAGGCACATTTTGTAGCTTCAGAAATTCATTCCTCATTTCAAGGTACAGATTTTAAGATAGGTGATAAAGCAGTCCACTCAAAGTTAATTGGAAAATTTAATGTACACAATCTGCTGGCAATATATGGTGCTTCACATTTATTAGGAGTATCAGCAAATGAAATTATTAACATTATTCAAGATATTCAACCACCAAGTGGCCGATTAGAAATTTTCAAATCAAAAACAGGTGTGTTTGGAATAGTAGATTTTGCACATAGTCCTGACGCGCTCGAGAAAGTTATAACAACGTTGAGTGAGATTAAGAATACAAATAATAGAATAATAACTGTAGTAGGTTGTGGTGGTGGAGGTGATAAAACTAAGCGACCACAAATGGGTGAAATTGTAACGAGACTTTCTGATTATGCAGTGTTCACTTCTGATAATCCGAGGAAAGAAGATCCTGAAGAAATTATAAAGCAGATTGTGGTGGGGATTCCAGTTGATAATGAGGCTGGTACACACGAGACTTTGCCTGATATAGCAAACCCATCTAAAAAATATGAGTGTGTTACCGATAGAAAAGAAGCTATTGTAAAGGCAGTTAGTCTAGCAAAAGCAGGCGATATAGTACTAGTCGCTGGTAAGGGTCATGAGAACTATCAGGTGTTTGCAGATAAGACTATTGATTATTCTGATCAAGAAGAGGTGAAGAAAGCTTTAGGGTTGTAAGATGATATTATTGAATGAGTCTATTTCGTCTTTGTAAGCTTCCATTTACCATCTTGTTCAATACTTTCACGTACACGAAAAGTCGTTATCTTTCTAATAAGTGTTAGGGGAAGTGGTTTATCAAGCGGGAATTGTATAGAACCCTTCGCAATTTTATAACCAGCTTTGGATAATTCTGTAGAAAATGAGGTTATAGCAGATGGCGTAGGGTAAAATCCTATGTGATGTTTGAAAGCGCCGTATATAACTAGGATACGCTTATATGAAAATGAAGGCATGCCCCATTTAATATCTTCAACAGCACGTGGTGCAGCTTTCTTGATACACGCTCTCATCTGGCGAAGTTTAGTGCGAGCCTCTTTTGGTGATTTGTTAATGTATTCAGTTACGTTTTTCATAAGGTTTGCCTGTCCTATTTTTTAAGTTATTTTTGTAGGATTATTTGAATCCCAATTTTCAATAAAATCTAAAGCCGCCTTCCCTCCATATTTTGTGTAATATGCGTCGAATTTGACGAAGAATAGGGGGTCGTGTGGGTAAGCTTGACGTATTGCCTCTGTTAACTTTTTCCAATATATGTGTGAGGTTCCTTTTTCTTTTGCTTCAATTGTTTTTCGTTCAAAATATGCATCAAGAAAAAGTTGCTCATCAATCGGTGTTATTCCTTTAACACAGAAGTTTTTAAATATATTTCTTTCATCTTCGTATTCTATGGATTGTAAATTTGTTAAAGAACTTGCATATGTCTCTGTCAGGGCTTCATTTAGCCATGTGAACTGAATCTTAGTTATCTTTGTGCCAGTTTCAAGACCACCCCAATCAGTGCCGATTGATCCAATAGTTTTTTTATTCCCGTCTGCATCCTTAATAGTCTTTTTACTTAGAATTTGATCAGAAGAGGTAATAGAGTGCAACATTTCATGACTCATCATGTGTAAAAATCGCTTTTTAAAATATAATGCCTCTTCGTCATTTTTTCCGTCTTCAGACTCTGAGTACATTGCTTGCTGGATAATAGGTATGGATGAAAAAACTATATGGTTTGAGCCAGTACGAGTAGTTGCGCCTATATGCTTTTCTACAGCAAGTGGATCTTGAACAGTAAAATTAAAATCATTTAAAATTTCTTTTATTTCCTCAGGTGTTTTAGGCGATTGTAATTTCGGATTTATTTTTTCAATAAATGAATCAACAAAATCACTTTTCAGTGCCTCAGACTTTTCTTTTAGCCAGTCTCTAGTTTCTTGAACCACACCATCGTATCGCTTAAGAATTTCTAACCAGTCTTCTGCTCCTAATGAACCTTGATGGAGTGATTTTATTATTTTATCGATGATAACTTCTTTTTGAGTTCCTCCGCTTAAGGATTGTTCAATACCTGCTGATTCCCAAGCTTCTGCTATTGCGGGTATGTCTGTTGAATAAACAGCGGCATCTATTAATGGTTGAACATTAAATTCATTCCGTCTTAATTGTAGTATCTTTGCAACAGTATCTAAATACCCTTGGGCGATACCACTATCAATTTCTTCCTGCGAAATTTTATATAAAAAAGGTCTCTCATACTCATTTTCAAAATATTCTTTAACGCCACTTTTTTCTTCAGCATTCATAGCTTTTCGTGTGAATAACACATCAATTTTTACAGGAACTGTTAACTCAGGTTCTTGAGTAGGTATATTTTCTACCTCGTTTGTTAATGTAGAGTGAGGGGCTTCATTAATAACTAAATTTTCTTCTATTATATTTGTTGTGGGAGATTCTGAGCTCATATCGTTATATAGTATATTTATTTTATCTTTCTTCCAACTATTATACCAGTCTAAACGATTGAGTTTTAGTTTCAGATCAATACAAGTATATGTAACTTCTTTGATATACTATAATATATGTCATACAATATCCACCCAATATTTGTTCATTTTCCGATAGCCTTATTATTTGTGTATTCAGTTATCAAAATTCTCCCTTTTAAGAAATGGTTTCCTTCCGTTGCTTGGCATGATATTGAAGGAGCTCTCCTTTTTGTTGGTGTGTTTGGTGCTTTTGGTGCATTGGCAACTGGTGACACTGCAGAACATCTCACACATCCAAACCGACAATTAGTAGATATGCATTCTACTTTTGGTGCAGCATCAACATGGCTATATGGATCACTTCTCCTAGGTGAAATTTCAGCATTTATAAATGCGCGTACGTATACATCTCGATATGCTTTTTTTGCAAAATATCCAGTTGTGGTAAAAATACTTGCTTTGCTTGAACAAGTATTTTGCAATAGAGTATTTTCCTCAATATTGGCTCTAGTGGCTCTTATAACACTTTCAATAACGGGCGTCCTCGGTGGAGTACTAGCATACGGTCTCACGGCAGATCCATTTGCTGCAACACTAGTTAGTTGGTTGGGTATAACCTTGTAGGTAAGCTAGGTGAGAATCATACATAAAAGCAGAGTGATATTTACAGAATACTTTTGATTCGCTAAAATAAATTACATGCAAAAATATAAAAACACGTTTTGGGTTACAACAGTCATTATCTTTTTAATGGAAGGACTTCTTCCTGCGTTTACGTCTCAAAGTCAGATGGCACTCGATGGCATTACACACCTTGGTTATCCTGTTTATTTTAGTGGTATGCTAGCTGGATTCAAATTCCTCGGTGCTTGTGCACTTATTATTCCAAGAGTGTCAGCTCGAATAAAAGAATGGGCATACGCAGGTTTTGGTATAGATTTTATCTCAGCATTTATTAGTATCTGGGTAGTAGATGGATTTGTACCTCTACTTATTGGTCCAGCAATCTTCATGGTAATCCTCGTACTCTCATACAAATCATATCGAAAGATTTCAAGAACATCTCAAGCTTAGTCTGTGTTTAGATCGACTTGTGTTTAAAAAGTTTATGATATAATTCTGGTATTAATAATTTCGCAGCGCGTAAATAAAATATCCAAAATAAAATAGTCGCGTTACAATACATAAAATATATGGCAAATAGAGACCAAAAGAGTAATAAAGAAAAAAAGAAGCAGCCAAAAAAGAAGAAATAATTTACGAGAATAGTTTGAGCAAGAAAAAACACCAGCTATAAAAGCTAGGTGTTTTTTCTTGCTGTACAGGCTTTTGCTAGATTATTTAAATGTACAAACAAATATTTTTGGATGAATATGTGAATTTACAATAGTTGTAATCTGCAGGTTCAATGTTTTTTCAATATGAAGTTTTGAGCCACGGAGAGCATTTTCAAAAGTATCTATCTCAGTTGTATAAACGACTAGTGTTCCAGTTTGATTTAGGTGAGATTCTACATACTCCACAAAGGCCTTATATAGCTTGTTTAAATCAGTACCTTTAGCAATTTGCATGCCAAAGGGTAAATCAGATGTTATAGTATTAAACATTCCAAAATCAGGTTTGTCTAACAAATCAGCCGTCTTTATTTGAATGGATCTTATAAAACCAGCTTTTTTAATATTTTGGATCGCTAGTGAGTTAGTTTTATTATCAATATCAAAACCCAGTAGTTTAATTGTAGTAGGAATATTTGTTGGAGTAAGTATACTGTTTCCAAATTGTGCCTGAATGTCAGTACCAGCTTCAAGGAGTAGTGTAGCGCTTCCCGAGCAAATATTAAGATATGAGAAAGGCGAGACGGTATCCAACTTTTTTAAAGCGAATGTGTTTACTGCGTATGCTACTGCAGAGTTCATACCGCCTTTTATGTTTTCTACTTTGTAATTTCGAACCGATATAGGTCGGGGTGTAACTCGAACACCAACTTCCCAAAGTTCACCTGGCTTATGTATATACGTATCCAAGTCAGCATCTTCAGAGAGTGTAAGCTTGAATGTGTCTGAAATATACTTTTGTATCAAAATAGCTTCAGGTGAATCCGAGCCCGCACATCGAAGCTTAAAAGTCTTGTATGCTTTGATACTTTTAGTTATTGATTTACTTTTGCTCGTTAAGTGGAGATGTAACACAAGTTCAATCATCGTACCCAAGATGGATTTATGATTGTTGATGTGAATAGGATGAAGTTTTTCTCCTTTTTGAACTAAATAAATATTTGTAATGCTTCTAAGCTGGATAAGTTTTTCGAGAGTCTTAAGAAATGAATCAACAATAGTAGCTGAATCCTCATTCTCCTCATCTTTAGTTTTTAGTTTCTTAGAGCTATTTGAACTTTCTGATGTATCAGTAGGAGAATCTTCGGATGGATTCTCAAGTGAGTTCTCAATAATTGCAGGTATAAAATCAAAATACAGATAATCTACTCCTCGTTCTACAATTCGAATGAGATCTTTTAGTTCAGGATATTTTGAAATTTCGCTGAGTACAATTTCTTGTAGTCCATGGACGAAAGTAAGCTTTATAAGTATAGGTTGCTGGTTTTTCATGTGATTTACACACTCTACCACGTAACACTCAAATTACTACTCTGATACTACTCAAGGTTACTCATATCTCAATGCTTCAATAGGGTTCAAGTTTGCAGCTCGTTTTGCAGGGTAATATCCAAATATGATTCCGATACCAGCAGAAACTCCGAATGCGAGCAATACAGAACCAAGTGAGATCGACGTTTGGAGTAATCCAGTTAGTTGAACAATCCATGAAATGAGGGCGCCAAGTATCACACCAATAATACCTCCCAGACATGTTAGTACAATTGCTTCAATAAGAAATTGTTTGCTGATGTCTTTTTTGTCAGCGCCAATAGCTTTACGAAGCCCAATTTCTCGAGTTCGCTCAGTAACAGTTGTAAGCATCATATTCATAATACCAATACCTCCAACAACAAGTGATATGCCAGCAACCGCACCAAGAAGGATTGTAAATGTCTGTGTGATACTCGAGGCTGTAGCAACAATATCTGCTTGGTTAAATGTACTAAAATCTGCTTGAGTTGCATCGCTTATGTTGTGTCGGTCGAGAAGTAGTGTAGTGATTTGGTCTTGCAATGATTTCATTGAATCTGTATCAGCTGCTTGTACACTGATAGTTGAAACATATTCTTCGCCAGCAAGAAATCGTTGAGCAGAAGTTAGGGGAATGAAGACCATGTCGTCCTGGCTTCCAAATCCAGAACCGCCTTTTGCTTTTGTTACACCTACTACAGTGAATACAATATTTTTAATGCGTATAGTCTGTCCAATAGGGTCAACTTCATCTCCAAATAAGTCCGTGCGAGCTGTTGGACCAAGTACTGCAACCCGAGAGAGACTTTTAAGATTTTGATTAGTGATAAAATTTCCTTCCGATATTTCGACATTCCTTACTTCTGTATAATTTTCATCAACACCATTTACACTTGTATTTGTATTTTTACCTTTAGTGGTGATTTGGTATCGGCCTGACAGCTCTGGAGCTACAGCTTTTGCGAGGGTGACTTCATCTCTAATAGCCTCTGCGTCAGCTTGAGTGAGAGTCTTTGCAGAACCACGTCCTGTACTTACTTGGGCTCCTGGACCACGCTGTGCACCGGGGTATACGAGAATGAGGTTTGAACCAATAGACTGAATACTTGATGAAATAGAACTTTGAGCTCCTTGTCCAATGGATACCATGGCAATAACAGACGAAATTCCAATGACAATACCGAGCATCGTCAAACCCGATCGCACTTTGTTGGCGGATAGGGCAGTGTATGTTTCGTTGAGTATGTCTTTTGTTTTCATGCGATATTTAAATTTTAATCATCTTTATGAGAACTTTTTCTTTTTATATGATTTGTTGAGTCTTCAACAATCTCTCCGTCTTTAATAACGATTATTCTATCTGCATGTTCTGCGACATCACGTTCATGAGTAATAAGTACAACAGTACGTCCAAGAGTTTTATTGAGATGTTCAAATGTTCCAAGTACAATTTCGCCGGTCTTTGAATCAAGGTTTCCAGTAGGTTCGTCTGCCAAGATAAGACTTGGATTGTTTACAAGAGCTCGCGCAATGGCTACACGCTGTATCTGTCCGCCAGAAAGTTGATTGGAAAGGTTGTTAAAGTGTTTAGGATCGAGCCCAGCAGATTTGAGTGCGGATGAAGCTCTCTCGACTCGCTCTGTTTCATCGACTTCTGCATATACAAGAGGAAGGGTTACATTTCGCAGTGCGCTTGTTCGAGGTAATAAGTTGAAAGATTGAAATACAAAGCCAATCTTATCTCGACGAATCTTAGCGAGCTCATCTTCATTGTACTCAGAAACACTTCGTCCATCGAGAAGGTATGTGCCAGATGTTGGGGTGTCGAGCGCCCCAAGAATATGCATGAGTGTGGATTTTCCAGAACCTGATGGTCCCATTATTGCCACAAACTCACCATCATTAATAGTGAAGGTTAAACCCTTTAAAGCGGTAAAGGGTTCGATACCTGAAGTATATGTTTTTACGATGTTTTTTACTTCAATCATTGGTGTAATTATTGTCTTTTTTACGTGAATTATCGTCCTCTAGCTGCACCACTTACACCACCAGCACCTCCTGTTCGGGGAACACTAAAGAGAGAGTTGGTTGTAGCCTTTGTGGTTGTAGCATTCATTATTGTTCGAGTAACTACAAATTCACCCTCAGAGAGTCCACTCAAAATTTCTATAGATGTATCATTTGATTCACCAACAGTTACGATTTTTTCAATGGGTGGGGTAGGGAGAGCTGTACCACTTTGGCTGTTTGGTCCTATTGGCCCAGTCAAAGGAGATGTTGCGAGATTTGCGCCAGTAGATGATCCTCGTCTTTTGAACTCACTCATACTCGTACTACCTGTCGTACTACTAAAAGTATTCTTTTTGATTGAAGTTTGTACCGCTGTCATGTTTGCAACTTCTACATACTTTGTGCCATTTTTACTTTTTACTGCAGCAGTTGGGATAAGTAATACATTAGGTTTGTTTTTTGTAATAATCGTAGCACTAACACTCATACCTGGTTTGATTCTCTCATCTGTAGTGTCAAAAGCAATCTGTGTAGTGTAACTTACGACACCTTGAGAAACAGTTCCGACAAGATCAATATTGGCTACTGTACCAGTAGCTGTCACATCATCGACAGCATCAAATGTGAGTAAAACAGGCTGTCCTACTTTTATGTTTGCCACATCGACTTCGTTGAGCGTAATTTCTGCAACTTTTTGTTTTGTTATAAAGACACCGACTGAATCAGAAACATTGTCACCAATTTTCACATTTAGTTTTGCCAAGATTCCATCAAATGGTGCGCGGATATTGTACTTGTCATAGTCAAGTTCCTTTTGAGCTATGTTGAGCTGCTGAGAACGAATATCAAGCGGATCTGCACCCTTGATTGTCTGGGCTAATGATTCATTTCTTTCTTTTATATTTCGGTCTGCTGCTGATATATCATTCTTAGCATTTTCAATCGCAGTTTTTGCTGACAAGAGATTACTAAGGTTAGAATTATTTTTTGAAATCCAGCTATTTATATTATTGAGGGCAGTCGTTGCTTGACTTGATATCTGACTGTTGGCACTGTTTCTTATAAATTCTACTGCAAGACTTGAATTTTTTAAGGACTCACTCAGTTTTGATGTAAGAGAATATGTTTTTAATAGTAATGTTTCAGTAGTGTTTGTCGAATTTGACCTTGCTGTAAGGCGATATTCTGATTGGAGGTCCTTGTAGTCATTTTGAGCCACATCGAAAAGTGTACCAGCACTATTTCGGTATGTTTGTGCTGTGCTTGAAAGTGTCGAGACACTCGTATCGTTTAAAAAACCATCTTTTGCATAAAAAATATCGTTTGTACCTAATATAATAGAAGGTAAATCAACGAAACTACTAGATACTGCAGTAAGCCCATCTTCGTATGCTTTTGCAAGAGCGACCTCTGCTTTTACTTTTGACTGTTGTGCGTCTTGGAGCGAGTTTTGTGCTTGAGTGAGGGTGTTTGCATCTGCGGGTTGGGTAAGTTTTTGCAAAGATAGACGCGCACTTTCTAGAGAAATAGAGACATCTCGATTATCAATCTGTGCAATAAGTTGGCCTGCTTTCATCTCTTGTCCAACTTGGGCATTTATTCGTGTGATGTTACCAGATGCTTTTGCTTTTAGATCAATTTGATTTGAAGCTGAAACTTGGCCAGTACCAACTATAGTAGTGGTAAGCTCACCAATTGTAGATCGAGAGAGTACATAACGAGTTTCACTACTCGTACCAAATAGTGCGTGATATGAGTAGTATCCACCTGTCGCAATAACAACTACTCCGATGGTGCTTATAATCTTGTGTGTTTTTGAATAATTAAATAAAGATCTAAAGAGTTGAGCAGTGCATTTCATAATGTGTATTATACACACTATAATATTAAAAAGGTGTGAAGAAAGTATGAAGATATATGTATCAACTCTGTCAAACAGATTTCCAACATCAGCACCTCTTGTTCAATAGTTAGAAATTGATTGTGATACAATAAAATTCATGTCATCCCCGTTTTCATTAACGAGCAGTGTTTATTATTTTTTAATAATGGCTTGTATATTAGTTTTGGCTCATGTGATTGCAAAAAAAAGTTCTTTTTATAATTCACTTACATCAAAAAAACACGATACATTCGAGCCAGAGTCTGTTGTAAATTCAAAACTTAAAAATAGGCATGAGATGCTTGATGGCCTTCGAGGTTTTCTGGCATTGGGAGTTTTATTTCAGCATGCTGTCACAAACTTTGCGTATTTTAATACTGGTATTTGGAAAATAACAGATGTACGATTTTATCGCCATGCTGGTGGGGAAGCAGTCATCTTATTTTTTATGATTACAAGTTTTTTGTATTGGTCAAAGGCTATTACGAGTAAAGGATTCTTAGATACAAAAAGTCTGTATAAGAATAGATTCAAAAGACTTGCGCCTATGTATCTTTTCTCAGCCACAATTGTTACATTATCAGTTTTGGTACAAAATAATTTTCATATATATTCTGTAATAACTTTTATCAAGGATGTGGCGTCTTGGCTAACCTTAGGTCTGATTACGACAACATCTATTGATGGGATAAGTGTGATTCCTATAAATGCGGGTATTCACTGGACACTCCATTATGAATGGATTTTCTATTTATTATTGCCTTTTACGGCTATGGTCCTTCGTGGTGGTTATTACAGACTTTTTGCAATACCACTTGTATCTCTAGTCTTTATGTTGAACGATCGAGGATATTGGGTAATTTTCTTATTCGGTATTGTTGCGGCATCTATCGTACACAAATGGCCTAAAATAGATTGGATATACGGTAGTGGTACGTCAAAGAATTGGTGGGTGTCTCTAATTCCAATAATCGGGTTACTTATGATCTATGAGATTCAGTATAAACCATATTCAATGTTGCAGTATGTTATAAGTCTATGTGTACTTCTATTGTTTATATACGGGAACAGTTTCTTTGGACTGCTCAAAACAAGGGCAGCGTTGTTTTTAGGCACAATTAGTTACAGTGTGTACTTAATGCACGGTATTATTTTATTTGTTGTGTTACACCTAGCAAATACCATTATTCCTATCAAAGACTTGGCAGCGATCCATTTTTGGGCATTAATACTTATAACAGCATTAGTAACAGTATTGTCTTCAACAATTACCTATAAGTACGTAGAACATCCATTTTTAAAGAAAAAGTAGGGTATATGCCTGTTGGAGTTTTCTTTTGAGCTTATTTTTTAAGGGACAGCTGCCTAGGGCTGCTTTTTACCTAATTAGCTTATTTATACTATTACGTGTACTATATAGTCCAAATAAGTCGAATTTAAGAAAAAAATAAAAAAATCACATATATTATGAAAGGAATCGTAAAAACATTGAACCCAAAGGGCTTTGGCTTTATCTCTCGAGAAGGAGAAGCTAAGGACCTATTCTTCCACTCTTCAGAGTTGGTAGGGGTAACTTTTGACGAATTGAAAGCAGGTGACGAAGTTACATTCGAAATCTCTCAAGGCGAAAAAGGTCCTGCAGCTACAAACGTAGCTCGGGCATAAATAGCTGTTAAAGCTATAAAAACTATTTACTATTAAACTAGTAAATAACAAAAAATACCTAGCGTAAAAACTAGGTATTTTTTGTGTGGTATTTTTTTAATTGACTTTCTTAAGAGTAGTAAGTTGTCTTAAACTAAATATGAATATGATGATAAAGAATAATAAACCTAAAGAACATGTTGATAGCTTGAAGTTTTCTGAGACAACAAAGAAACCTGAAAAAACTACTCCAACTATAGATATACTAGTTAGAGTCTTAGTATGTGCTTGTGCTTGGATTTTTCCAATTAACCCAAGAATTGAGACAATAAACAAGATTAAAAATAGAGCAAATCCATAGTAGCAAGCAGGATAACCTAGAAAGTAGGGACATGTTTCACCAAAAGAACAGGTCTTAAGGAAAAACTTTATAGAGCTGAGATACCCTGAAAAGAGAACTCCGCCAAGACTAATAATGAATAATATTTTATTGAAAAGTTTTTGTTCCATATATGCTATAATACGTCGTATTGTTTATAAATCAAATAGGTAGAAATATAAAGGAATTATAAAAGTATATAAATATTTATGAAGAATTTTTTAATTTTAGTAGTGTGCGTTGTCGTAGTTGTTGTTTTAAGTTCATTTTTTTCAAAAAAGAATGATCTGACTCAAATTAATAGTGTCAACAATAGTGAAACATCTATATCGTCAACATCTACTCCAAATTCAGAGAGTACTGCCACAAGTTCATCTGTAAAAATGGTAACTAGTACTTCAACTGTAAGCATGACTTCTTCATTATCAAATAACACTAAAAAAAGTATGAACGTTACATTTAAAACAAATAAAGGAAATATTAAGATTGAACTTTTTGATAGTTTAGTTCCAAACACGACTGCAAATTTTAGAAAGCTTGCTGAAGCAGGATTTTACAATGGAGTTAAATTCCATCGAGTTATTAAAGGGTTTATGATCCAGTCAGGTGATCCACTTACAAAAGATGATAGTAAGAGTGCGGAATGGGGAACTGGTGGACCTGGTTACAAATTCGCAGATGAAATAGGCCCTGCAAATCGTAACGATGTTGGCACTATTGCCATGGCTAATGCTGGTCCAAACACAAATGGAAGCCAGTTCTTTATTAATGTTAATCCGAACAATTTCTTGGATGGAAAGCACACGGTCTTTGGTAAGGTGGTAGAAGGAATAGATGTAGTTGCGGCTATTGAAAACACCCCAACAGATGGCAGTGACAGACCTCTTTCTCCAGTCGTCATTGAGTCAGTCTCATTCTAAAATTATTCATTTGCTCAAATCCTATTATTTCTTAGAAATATAAAGATTAATTCTGATATTACACATAAATATAATGGTACAAAAACGAAAGAGAAGAAGTAGAATTGATCCTAGAAAATTAACTGTTTTAATTCTTTCGGTTATTGTAATTATGTTCATAAGTATATGGTGTTATGGCATAGTCAGCAGGACAATTGAAAACTTTCTAAAAAATAACCATGTAGGCGGTTTCACTGGTGTCTTTACGAAGCCTATATATCCTAAGAAGCCGGAACTTGATAAAGGAGAATATGATCTTCGGATGTCTTACTTGGCCCATAAGTTTAATTTTAACGATGCGACCTCAACAGCACTTTTTAAAGAAGCTCTCAAGTTTTCAAATGCTTCAACTACTGTCGCGACATCAACTGTTGCTTCCACAACAAGTACAACTACAAAAGTTTTGACCAAAAAAATAGTATCAGATTTGTGGCCAGCAAAAGGGACAGCATATCCAAAAGTTGGAGCTATTTTGCCATTTAAGAGGGTGGTTGCGTATTATGGAAACCTTTATTCAAAAAAAATGGGAATACTTGGCGAATACGAGTCTGACGAGGTTTTGCGGCGACTTCAAGCACAGGTAAAGGAATGGGAAATAGCAGACCCTGCAACACCTGTTCAGCCAGCATTACATTATATTGCAGTCGTAGCACAGGGTGCGGCAGGGAAAGATGGAAAATATCGTACTCGGATGCCTGATGAACAAATTGATAGAGTTTTGGAGATGGCTAAAAAAATTAATGCAATAGTGTTTCTTGATATTCAAGTTGCGTTGTCTGATGTTCAACATGAGGTTCCTGCACTTGAAAAATACCTTATACTGCCAAATGTACATCTAGGTATCGACCCAGAGTTTTCCATGAAAACTGGTAAAAAGCCAGGCAGTGTTATTGGCAGCATGGATGCAAGTGACATAAATTATACTGCATCATACCTAGCAGACTTGGTAAAAAAGAATGACCTTCCTCCAAAGATTTTGGTATTCTATCGCTTCACTCGAAACATGGTCACAAATTACAAAAATATTAAAACATTGCCTGAAACGCAACTTGTATTAGCAATGGATGGTTGGGGACACCAAGCACGTAAAGTGGGTACATATAATGCTTTTGTAAATCCTGAGCCGATTCAATTTGCAGGGTTTAAGCTTTTTTACAAAAACGATCTAAAACAGGATAATTCTCGTTTGATGACACCGTCCGAGGTTCTAAAGCTCACACCGTCTCCAATATATATACAGTATCAGTAGATTTAAAAGCTGGTACAGGTATCCCATTTTAAGCCTTATTTTAAGGTTATTTTGGTGTTTAAAGGAGTTTTGAGAGTACAATGTTAGTCTAAATACTTGCATTTTCTAAAACTTGTGATATAATATATCTACTAAGTAAGTTTATTTAAAAACCCTTAACTCTCTCTAATTTAACTTTAACTCACTAAACATATGAAAAACATCGTAAAAATTACTTCAAAAATTCTTTCAATTACCCCAACTGCTCTTGCCACTATGTTTGCGATAGCGCTTGTCTTTGGTCTAGTAGGTACAACTCAAGTAGAAGCTGCTGCTCAATCTACATACTTCGTTGATATTACTGGAAATGGCTGTGGAAATAATTGTTCTGACTTCTATAAATATTTAACTGCAAACGGTATTTCTGTTGGAACAAATAATACTAATACTTCAAACTATACTAATAACGGAGCGTCTACATCTAATGCAGGATATTCTGTTCCAGTTGGTCAAAATGGTAAAGTTCCATCATCAAATTATACTCAATTCCCATATCAGATTTATACTCCATTTGCGAGTGCTAATACTAACTATCAGCCATATGTTCCAGTTCAATATCCAGAATACATATATATTCCTTATGGTAAGGATGCCACAGAACAGATGAATAAGTATAAAAAGACTTACACGTCTACAGCTTCTGCAGGTGCATACTCACCAAACAGTTCAGCCTCAAATGGAAATTCTGGATTCACAATCACATCTATACTTAAATAGTACAAAGGTAAGGTTGGGCATAAAGCATTATATGGGTGTTTGCTGGGCTTAATAAAACATGATATAAAAGTGTTACTATGAGAAAACTAAGTTTTCAGAAGGTAACACTTTTTGTCGTTTACAGGACTGCTTTGATGTTTTGTTTTACTCTCTTTGTTATTGGGTTTATTTCTCTCACTCAACCTAAAGAGGTCTCTGCCTGTTCTTATTATGATACATATGTGTGTGGTAGCTATGGGTATTCTAACTATGGTGCTCCATATTATGGATACGGAAATGGCTACTACGGATACGGTACTCCGTACTATGGATCTTACAATTATTCTCCATCTCCCACATATCAATATATTCCTTACCAACAATCTAACCCGGGAAATTCAGGTTCATCTATATTCAATTACAAATACGTTCAGTACCCATATTATCAGTATGTGCCTTTTCAAAATGCCGCACCTTCAAACTCTCAATATGGTCTAAATACTAATTACGTACAGTATCCGTACCAAACATATATTCCTTATAGATAAATTTATCAACACGGCTTTTAAAGGTCACATGCTATAATCAAAAGCATATGAATCCTACGAATTCACCTTGGCTACATCAACTCGAACGAACAAGACCTGTCGATACTTTAAAAGATGATATTGCGGTAGATATTGCAATTGTTGGAGCAGGTATTGCTGGGGTAATGACATCTTATTTTATATTGAGAGATACTAAAAAGCAGGTTTTACTTATTGAGGGTGGAAGAGTTGCACATGGTGCAACAGGCCACAATGCGGGACAAATCGTATCTGACTTTGAAAGAGAATTTTATTCACTTGTTGAAGAGTATGGACTTTCTTTGGCGGCTGATGCAGAAAACTCAGTGAGAGGTGCATGGATTTTGCTTGAGCAAATATTTGCTGAAGCTAAACTGAGTACACCCATGTCTTCATTTATGGGGTATAACGGATTTACTCATGTTGATCGTATTGTTGATGAATTAAAGAATAATGCATTACGTCTGGAAGCTGGAATACAAATTTCTCCTATTTATATATCTGATACTGCTCCAGGGTTAGATGAAATTCCAAAGGATTATAAAAATCTATACAATTTGGTTCCTCATGCCGATATTCTTTCCTTGCTTGAAACACATGATGTACAATATATTGCTGTTATTTCAGAGAAGAAAGGTTGTGTTAACAGTGCAATGCTCGTTGAAGAAATTGTTGGATATCTACTGGCAACATACAAAGATCGCTTTATGCTTTGCGAGGAGACTCATATTCATGAGGTCACTTTGGAAAGAGATTTAGCATTATTGAAAGCAAAGGAACATTCTGTCACTGCGGATAAGGTTATTCTCTGTACAAATGGATTTGAAAAATTTTCTATCAACAATAATGCTGGTGCAGATATAGATGTTAAATTCCACCATATGGTTAGAGGTAAGATAGGTTATATGGCCGGATTACTTGAGGAATTAAAACATCCTCCAGTTGCATTATCATTTTATGATCAAACTGCAGAAGATGTGGAGAGTGTAGTGGACCCGTATGATCAAAAGCCATATATCTATATGACACGACGCCCATATGAATTAGAGAAAAATGAGAAACACAATCTAGTGTGTGTAGGAGGGCCTGACGTCTCGTTGGATGATACTGGTCAGTACATAAAAGAAGCAGAGTATAGCAAGGAAGCTATTGCGGAAATTGAAGGATTCCTTCATAAGACATATCAAAATTCACCTAAGGGAGATATTGATTTTCGATTTAAATGGCATGGTTTGATGGGTTATACTCCTACAAGTATTAGAGTAGTGGGTGAAGAGCCTAAAAATAGAGTCTTGATGTATAATCTAGGTTGTAATGGAGTTGGTATCTTGACCTCAATATATGGTGGCAAAAGAATCTCCGAGATTGTAGGAGGTACAAAACTGGCACCTTCACTATTTGATCCACGTGCAGTCTATAAAGGCTCAAAGACCTTAAGTCGGAAAAAAAGAATTCATCGGCTTGTTGCTCAAAAACTATAGTCTAGATTTTATATATGATTCATTTTGTTATACATTTTTTAAATACAAATATTTTACCGATTGTTAATCAAATTGGTGTGTGGTTTTATATCATAGTAGCTATAGTCGCTCTTCTAGAATCTACTATTATCATAGGTACTTTTGTGCCGGGTACTATTATCCTATTATTTTTTGGATTCACAGCTTCACAAGATAATGTGAGTGTATTTTGGGTGATTGTAGCGACGAGTATTGGTGCAGTGATAGGTGATTTCATAAGTTACTACATTGGTAGGTATGGAAGTGGTTTTATAAAAAGTGATAAAGGTATTTTGAGGATAAGTCATGTAAATATCGGTAAGGCTTTTTTTGCAAAGCATGGGAGCGTCAGTGTTTTATTGGGTAGATTTGTGAGTCCTATTAGACAAATTATTCCGTTCATCGCAGGGGCAGTCCATATGACATATCGAAGATTCCTATACTTAAATATTATAGGGGCGCTACTCTGGGCGATTTCTTATATATTACTTGGCTATTATTTCGGAGCAAATTGGAGACTAATTGATAAGGTTATTATGCGCGTCGGTGTAGTGCTGACTGTTGTTATAGTAGGTGCGATAATTTATTTCTTTAATAAAAGAAGAGAGAAAAAATTAAATGCGCTAGGTTCTGTTGACCTAAAGATAGATGGTATAGATACTGATGAATTTTAAATAAAATAAAGTATGTACAGAGTTAAATTTAGGATTTGTTTATAGAAATTTTATTGGTGCTGCGTATGGTTTGGTAATGAGACTCAAAGATACATATAATACACAGCCGTGCCGGGGGTTTATTGCTCTGTTTTTTGTATTGTCTATGGCTTCGTTCCTTACAGTCCTTATATATAGCGTAAGTCATAATTTTAGCTATACATTGAGTATGCTTGTAAATTTCAAGAAACTAGACAACTCTCGTTCATCTGCATTGTATTGCAAATATAAGTTACTCAATAATCTATTAATAAATATTGAGTATATACCAGCTGTTAAAACTGATATCACGACACCTTATGGTTCAACGTGTAGGTATGACTCATATAAACATGTATCTTCACAGGAAGTTGAAGTAGTTATTGTAGGTAAAAATAAGCAGTATCAAAATATATCACCGCAGAACGAATCAAATAATGAACTTATCAACAATCCAATTTCACGAAGTATTACGCTAAGGTATACGTACAATATTACGGGCGATTTCTATGATTATGTCAGGAAGGTTGAGGGGGCTCAGATTAGTATGGATTAATTTTTTTGATAGTTGAAATAGACCAATCCCTAAGGAAATTTATAAAAAATTTATTATGGTTTCATATAGTTCTAGTAACATCTTGTTATGAAACAAAAAATAAATATGTTTAATGTTTTTAAAATTAAAAAGCATAATAAAAATTACAAATCTTATCAGGATAAAAATGATTATGGAAAAGACAGAAAATCTCGATTTTTAACTACAAAGTCTGTAGTTCGTTCTAGGGGTGGTTTTACACTTCTGGAAGTGTTGATGGTTATAGGTATTTTGGCAATATTAGCAGGAGTTGTCTTAGTTGCTATAAATCCAGCCAGACAATTTAAAATTGCACGAGATTCACAAAGAAACGCCAACGTAAGTACAATACTCAATGCTATAGGACAAAATTTGACTGACCACGGGGGTGTGTTTACTTGTGAGGGAGTCATTACAGATTTACCGACAACAAAAACAAATATTTCGTCTGAGGAAGGTGACTTCAATGTCGCAAACTGCTTAGTCCCTGATTATATTTCTGTTTTGCCATTTGACCCCTCAAAGGAAGGTTCTAACTATACTGATGAGTTTAGTTATAATACTGGGTACAGTATAGAATCAGATGTTGAAGGACGAATCACTATATCAGCTGATGGTGAGGTCTCAGATAGGGTAATATCAGTTACTCGATAATATTGAGCCTGAAATGTGTTTTTATGAGTGTTTACTGATATTTCTTACCTCAACGATATGATGTATAATTAGTGTTATTGTGGTACTCAATTTCAATCGAAATAAAATAAAGGTCTTCAGACAAGTTAGTAAATTCAAAAAAGGCTTCACTATACTTGAACTATTAATCGTAATTGGAATTATTGGATATTTATCATCTATTGTGTTGACGAATACTCAGTCAGCACGAGATAAAGCTTACACTGCAAGAGGTCAAAAGGAATTAAATACGATATACCAAGCATTGCAAATGTATATGTCAGATAGAGGTGGGCGCATACCACCTGATGTAAGTCGTGGTTTACCACCAGGGCTTGAGAACTATTTACCTACTGGTAAATGGCCTGATGCACCTTGGCCTGGTTCTGTGTATGACTGGGACGTTTGGGATGATCCACAGAGTTCAACTGATATCGTCCAAGTTAGTGTAAGGTTCTGCCCAGCAGGTGGAGACATTGCAACTTGTAACTTCCCAAAGGAGAGTTGGGCATCAGGTTTCGGTGTTGATAGTTCTTACTACTATTGTATACAAGGTACCTGTAGATCACATATAAACCAACCTGTAACATACCCTGGTAAGTGCGCAAACTGCTCAGGGACATCAACCTCACCGTAGTTAAAAGTTGGAACATGTTTGGTATTACAAATCCACAGATAGGGGCGCAATCTGTATTGTGAGTATAGCGTTCATAATATACAATTAGAGTATGAAAAAAATATTTAGCAGTTCACGATCATATGCATTATTGGCTGTAATGTCTGTAGCTGTATTCAGTCTTGCAGTATGGGGTAAAGTAGTAGCATATATCCAAAATGGACTTACTGATTCTGCATCTATTCGAGTATCAGAAAAGGCATCTTGTGACGAATCCTCACAAGATTCAAATACAAAATTCAGTGGTTGCAATTCAGTCCTCTAAGGATTAGTATTGTCACATGAAGAAGGCCTCAGAAAAAAATAAAAGAGCAGTATTCTCTATAGGTAGCAAAGACATCAACATCTCCAACGTCGGGGATGTTGCTTTGCGTTTGCAAGAGATAGCTATTTCGAAGGAGTCACGTTCGAGACTAGTCAAAAACTTTGAGTATCTTAAAGAGAGATCTACTAAAGAAGTCATATACGGATTAAATACTGGTTTTGGCCCGATGGCCCATATCTTTATTTCAAAAGAAAAACAGACTGAGCTCCAGTACAATCTCATTCGAAGTCACGCTGTCGGACTGGGGGATTTTATAGAACCAAGGTATGTTCGAGCAATTATGTTTATTCGATTGCAGACATTGCTAAAGTCACATTCCGCTGTGCACGGAGACACTTGTCGTTTATTGGTAGAGTTTTTAAACAGAAACATTGTTCCTATAACATACCAGCACGGATCAGTTGGGGCGAGTGGGGACTTAGTCCAACTAGCTCACATTGCAGAAGCACTCATCGGTGAAGGTAGAGTGATGTATCAGGGTAAAATTATAGAAACACAAAGATTGTTTAAAACCGTCCTAGCTAAGGATGGAATTGTCCCTTTAAAGATGCATCTTCGTGAGGGTCTGGCATTGATAAACGGCACGTCTTCGATGACAGGTATTGCTGCTTTGAATGTTCATTATTCAAAAATACTCTTACAAAATTCTGCAAGAGCGAGTTCGTTATTATTTGAAATAGTAAATGCTTCAGAGGATTACTTTTCTAAGGAAATATCCGATGTGCGTCCTCATTATGGACAAATGAAAGTCGGGGAATTTTTCAGATCTATTCTTAAATCATCTAAAAGAATATTGCGTGAGGGTGCTAATGCCGCCAATGCTTTTGCAAAACACCCAGTGGACAGTTTGAATAAAATAAATAAAGATATTGAATCTACTAATTATGATACTCATCATATGGATCGAAGTCGGCAGGAGATTTACTCTATTCGGTGTGCTATCCAGGTATTAGGACCTATACTAGATGAAATTAAGAATGCAACACAGGTGGTGGAGATTGAAATGAATTCTGTCACAGATAATCCTCTTGTCTTTATTGATTCAAAGATTGTTCATGGGGGAAATTTCCATGGCGATTATATATCGTATGAGATGGATAAACTTAAAATTGCTATAACAAAGTTATCAATTTTTTCTGAACGAAAGTTAAACTTTTTAGTAAATGATAAAGTTAATAAAATTCTTCCACCATTTTTAAATACGGGTGTAGTTGGTTTAGACTTGGGTCTTCAGGGTTTGCAATTTGTTGCCACTTCTACTGTAGCAGAAAATCAATCATTATCTATGCCTGTCAGTATTCATTCTATTTCTTGTAATAACGACAATCAGGATATTGTGAGTATGGGTACAAACTCCGCATTGATGGCTCAGAAGGTGATAGAAAATACTTTTGATGTATTAGCAATTGAACTTATGTCTATAGTACGAGCTGTTCAGATACTTGGCATTGAATCAGATTTAAGTGTAGGTACAAAAGCTTTTTATGAGAGTATTAAGAGATATATTTCAGGCAAAGCGGATTTGGTAAAGAGAGATGAAGTACAAGCTATTGTCGATTTTCTTAAAAATCAAGAGGTTTCCGATTTTTATAATACAACGCGAAAGTAGATATCAATAAGATAGTTATAAATATATCCTGTCCATTACGTTCAAAGGGAGTTGTGTCTGATTTGTGAGGTACTTCAACAGTTCCGTGTAAAACTCCTTCTTTCCCAAAAGCTAATTCTGCTTGTATGTTTCCATTATTGTCTACTATAGCTGATGGGCCAAGGCGGTTTGCGCGTATGATAGGAGTGTTGTTTTCGATTGCTCTATAAACTGTATTTCCAAGGTTAAACTCACCCGCTCCACCGCTTGAAAAGAGCGCTTCCGAACCTATAGCAAAAATAAGATCCTTATCAGCAGCATTTGTAGTCTGAATAGGGTGTGTAACTTCTGAGCAAACAAGAGTTCCAATACTTCGATCGTATAGGAGGGTTTCCAAAGTTGAGCTTCCAGGAGAAGAGTCGATAGGTGTAGTATACATACCAAGTTTTTGAGAAAACATAGGAGTGTAATCTAAGAAAGGAAAAAGTAGTTTTTTTTGAGAATAACCTATAAGTACGCCATTTTTCCAAAAGTGTATTTCGTTATAAAAGAGAGTATCTCTATATGTGGTGTTCCATGTAACAAAAATATTATCCTTTTTGATGTACAGTTTTGTCCAATTGCTAAATGTCTCGAAGTCAGTAGCGATTACTTTCTTGTTAAAGAGATTCTTGTTTTTCTTTTCGGTAATTGCTCCATTCCAAGGCGCAAATGGGTAAATGATTATTTGAGGTTTTATCTGATCTTTCTGTGCTTCTAGTACTAATTTTTGAAGCCTAGGGAATGAAAAATAAGTTTCTCCAGTCTGTGTGTCCGTTTTCTCTTCACCAAAAGGGGACTCAGTCTTGTCTTGATCTTGAATGAGAGATACATCAATACTAGACTTTTCATTTGTACTTTTTTCCTTTTCAATTTTTATAATCGTCAACTCATGAAGAACTAAAGCTCCAGCGATACAAAAAAATAGTACCGCTATAGATCTCTTTATATTTTTTTCATCTAGTTTGTGTACCTCCGTGGAACATGACCTGTTACTTCTCTTTATTAAATAATAAAGTATAGAGCCAATACTCATATTGATAAGTGCAATAGCAAAAATAGTCATGTACACACCACCATACTGTGCGAGTGATGCAAAAGTTGTATTATGTGCTGGATATCCAATAATGCTGTATTCGATACTAAACATCATTTTGTGTGTACACCACTCGCTAAAAGTCCAACACCCTGCTGCGTAGAATATATGTGCTACTGCGTTTTGAGATTTGAGCAATCTCAAAAGTAGAATTTGAAATGATGCAAAAATTCCGATGAAAATAAGTATAAAGAGGCTTGATATTCTGATCAATTCTGTAAATAAATAAGTCTCCTCTACCCAATGGAATTGCAGAACGGTTAATGACAAAATAAATGCTGTGAAAATAATACCAAAGAGAAAACCACCGAGAGCAGTCCTTTTCCATGGGTATGTATCCGAAATTCGTGTAAATAGATATATTGGAACGAGGCATATAAAACAAAGCCACCAAATCTTAATCGGCGGAAGTGTTGCAATGACCAGGATCGCAGACACTACAGGTAAAATAAACCATTTTTGTCCATAAGATTTAATTTTGTCATATTCAAGTTTGTTCATAATATACTCATAACACCTCGGCAGTTTATTTTATGTGACTCACTATATGTCTAGTTTTCTGTGTCTGCACTGACAAATTCTCTACAAAATGTATTTCAGGTTGCAGTGCGAGACCTTTATCAACGGCTGTTTGAAGAGTTGCGTTCGCTGTAAAGTACCACTTATCAAGCAACGCCTGCAAAATCTTTTCCTCAGCTTCTCTTTTTGAAAATTCATTTATGAAATTTTTAGAAATTTCTATTACTATTTTGATTGTTTCTTTATTTGTTTGAGGTGATAAGGCTGAATAAAAATGAAATTGATAATTTGTTCCAATATCATTTCTACATGATGAAAGAGCTTGCTCAATATCTTCGCTTTTAATCTCTAATCCATTTACACGTATCTTGTCTACGTCCATTCTGCCATCCCATTGTAGGATAGGGCAGGTTGATATGTCCCTAGCGCTATCTTTTGAATCTTCAGGATCTTGCCCAAAGATTTTAAAGAAATCACCCGTCTTGTAGCGTATGAGAGGGAAGGCTTTGTTTTGCTCCATTGTTAGGATCAATTCACCGTCTATTAACTCAGCGGCAACTACTGCTTCAGTCTGCATGTGCATAAGGTCAATCTTACCCTGTATATCATCTATAGATGGATACATGAGTATTTGACCTATCTCACTTGATGCATACACGTTCGCAATTTTTGCGTTTGGATATCTACTTTCTAGAACTTTACGCTTTGTTGATGTGAGTGTCTCTGAGAAGAGTACTAATAGTTTTATTTTGTGTGAGTCATATTTCTTATTAATATGATCTGCTATATGTTCAGCAAGTGTTGGGGTTGTATATATAGTATCGGCAGATGTAGCACTTGCTAAGACGGCGCTTTGTTCGAGGTTTTGATAATCGGCAAAAATAGGTGTTAGAGGTTTTTTTGCTTCTCTGCATTGTCGTACAAAGGTGTGCCCAAAATTTTTATTTAACGCAGGATGAAGTATAAGAATATTTTGTACATCAAGACCGAGAGATGGGTCATAAAAATAGTTATCGACATGTCCCCAATAGAGTATAAGTGGTTTACCGTCTGTTGTCCCTGACGTATATGATATAAATTCAATCTGATCTCTATTTATATAAAGTCTTTCATTTGGGTGAGTTGAAGTAATATTTTGGCGCATCAAAAACGGCAATTTTTCAAACATATTGACTAGCTCACTGCTATTGTTGAAGCTCAAGTTGTTTTTGTTTTTTAGCAAAACTTGTCCCAAAGCAATCAGATAATTTTTTTTATAAAAATCTGAACATGAGCTTTCAATAACTCGATTGAGTAGAGCTTCTAGTTTTTCCAAGTTTGCGTAGATTATCATACTCTGAGGGTTAGAGAATTACGGTTAGATAATTTTCAGGAAATCATTCGTAGCGGTATCGTATTCCCAATATGCATTACTCATGTCTCCAACTTTTGAATTAACTAAAATAGTGTCTTCCTTTGATGGTATTTTTCCTATGAGTATCGTCTCGAGAGCATTAAAATATTCTGTTATGGCAGCTATGAGTGCATGAGATTTCTCTATATAGTCAGCGTACTCTGGGATGTTAGATACCTCTAACTTTGCTAACTCAGTGTTAATCTCAGAAATTCTTGAAAGGTTCTGTTCAATTTCAACTTTTATTTCTGTAATAAGATCAAAAATGCCACCCCATTCTGTTTTAATAGCTTTTTCTTTTAGTAAGAGTAGATCCTCGTAAATTATAGAATTATTACTTTTTGTAATCTCTGAAAAATTTGTTTGGATAATGTTAAAAGATTGAACTACTGAAGCAGAACGTGTTGATTGAGTTATTATAGGAGCTTGCCTAAAGGTGAGGGAATTAATATTTACTATTTTATTGTTTGTTGGGGCACCAAAAGTGTTGAGATAATCAGCCGTTTCAGGAGTAATCAGTAATGTGGGTTTAGAAAAATAAGTCGTGTAATAATAGTGAGCGACAAGTACAGTCACTGTTCCTCCAAAGAGTATTCCAAAAAGTAATATTGTTATATTTTTTACCATGATATTATTTTTTATTCTCAGAATTCAATTGACTAATAATCAAGAAAAGGTTTGTCCCATCTTTTCTAAAAGGCTCTGTCTTTAGATTTAAGTCTGCAATATTTAAGTTAAGGTCGTTCAATTGTTCTTTTGTTGGAACACTACCACTAAGAAGTGTATTTACTGAAATTAGATATTCATTGAATGAATTTGCGAAGGCTTTACTAGAGTTTATAAAACTATCTGTACTTGAAAGAATTTTTGAATCTTTTGTTGTTGATCTATTCTCTTGGTCAAGTTTTGTTAATGAAGTAACAGCATTTTTAATCAGTACTGTGTCGTCCTTGATGGCGAGCTTAACCTGTTTCACTTCTTCAAAAACATTTCCCCAGTTACCTGACTGTAATTTTTGAGGAAGGGCCAGCATTATAGGTAAGATAACATCATTATTGTTATTGATAAGTGTATTGAGTGAACTAACAACATTTTCTAAATGAAGTTTGTAGTCTGAGGTCACTGCATTTTGTAGCTCTGGAAGCACAATGGCCTGAGGTAGATTTTCTGGCTTTGTATTTTCTTTGTTTACGTTTGTTTGAATTCCAACTTCTAGGTTTTGTTTAGGTACAACAGCAACCTCATTGTCAGTTTCTACACTTGTTTTCGTATAGATTGTATATACCGCGAATACTGCGATACTAGTACCTACTAATGATCCTATAATGAATAATAAAATGTTTTTCATAATACGTTTGTAATTGTTTCTAGTATACCATTCTGATATACTTAAGGGTATAAGAATTGTCAACAGTACTCTAAAATACAACTATGGAAAAAATAAAAAATTCAATGCAAGGTCTTGAGGTGGGGAATACTAAGCAAAAATTTGTATATGGTTTATTTCTAATATTAGGAATTTTGTTTTTTGTTGCTTCATTATCAACATTTTATTCAATGTACTCTTTGATTCAAAATGTAGATCCTCTCTTTGGAATAAGTATTAAGAAGCTTGTACTCTTTAGTTTATATATTATTCTAAATTTTATAGTTGGGTATGGCTTAGTCTTTTGTAAAAGATGGATTATCCCTCTGCTTGGATTCAATGCAGGACTTATGGGGTTAACCGCACTATATAGTCAATTTGTTACCTCAAATCAGGTCAATGCTAGTGCTACTACCTCTGCATTCTGTATCTCTTTTGTTCTCTTATCAATTACATATTTGCTCAGAAAATACCTAAACGATTCATCTTATAAAAAATCTATTGACGTGTTATACATATCATTATTGTTAATAACTTTTATTGTGACTTATTTGATTTGATATACTAGTTATTATAAGTAGTCATTATTTCAAAGACTTAATACTAAGAGACTTAAAAATTTAAAAAATGAATTTAAAAACGATAAAAACAAAATTCACACTGTATATACAGCTTTTTGCCCTTGTGTTAGGTGTTGCGTCATTTGTTCCGCAACGTTCAGATGCTCTTTTGATACTTCTCATTATTGACCACAATAGTTGTTGGGTGAACCTTATTTGGGGGTGTGATGGTGGCGATGGAGGAGGAGGCGGTGGTGGCGGGAATGTGACATATACATATGAGTCAGACTATCCAGGTGGAGGAAGTAGCACATCAGGTGGAGGTGCAACAGCAAGTACTGATCCAGAAGGTAAACCCATCACAAGAATGACGGATACTCGTGATTCATTAAAGGATCCATGTACTACAGGGGATACGTGTCCTGGTGATGACTTAGGTGTATTGGCTGGAAAGATATCTGTAAATCCTGCATACGCAAGTGCTCAAACAGATACATGTCCACTTCTCTGGACTCAAGGTGGTGATGATACAAACAGTACTGTTGTATGTAATCTCGTAACAAATGGAACATCTCAAGTGTTGCCAAAGAGTGCTTCTGGTAAGAATACATTCAATGTGCCAATTGGTAGACACGTACTTTCATGTACACGTACAACCTCAGAAACTGTAACTAAGTATGGTACAAAGGAGGGTGAGACCACTAAGACTGCTGTTGATTCTCAGACGAATACCTGGTCTAGTACCGAAGAGCACAATATCCGATGCTTGGCTCGACCGAATGTAAATGAAATTTAAAGCTCGGTAGTTATATAGGACTAGTGAAGACAAACGGCTTTCTCTAAATGAGAGGGTCGTTTGTCTTTTGAAAATGACCACAAAAAAATGCAAAAATGGGGGTTTTCAACTTCTCAAAATATGCTATTATGGACAACGTTCCATTGAGGAACAGATATTCCGTGGTAGCTCAGCGGTAGAGCAATCGACTGTTAATCGATTGGTCGTAGGTTCGATCCCTACCCACGGAGCAAGTTAGGACAGACCGACGCAAAAACGTCGGTTTTTCCTTTGTCTACATCATAATTTCTAGGTTCGAACTGTGGGTTTTTGAGTTTTGCTTCTTTGAGGCCTTGAATGAGTATATCCATCCATTTTGTGTTGATAATACTCACTTTTTCTTCATCCCATATTAGGTTCGAACCAAAACGTGAAAGAACCTCTCTTTTGGAGTTTATATTGTCAGATTGCATAATATCCACAAACTCTTTTGTGAGGTCAGCAATGTTGATTGCTGTGTCAAACCAGCTAGCATCAACTTTCCTTCTCGAACTTGATAAGATAGTTTTGTTTAATTCCTCAAGTGACACTTTTCCATCAGCTGGAGATAGTGCTCCATCGGCCATCATTTCGATAATCTTCTTTTTTCGTTTTTCAGCTGTCTCAACTTCGTCTTTTGCATGAGTTGTCATTGCTTGCTGTAGCTCTATATCTTTATCCTTTAATTCGTGTAGATACTTTTTACTCCACTCGACAAGACTTGGGGATAGTTGTACGTTTTCTTTTGCATAATCAACTATGTGTCCCGTTAGTTTATTCTCACTGATGTATTTAGTCTTTAGGTAGCTTTTTCTTCTTGCAACATTGTAGTAATAAACGTATTCAAGATATGTAGGCTTATCTATCTCCATGATCAATTTTCCACAATCAGGACAATTTGTCTTATTTGAATATGCAAACTTTTTCTTACAATCACAAATAACCTGGAACTTAATGTCTGGTCCTATAAAATCACCGTTAGGGGCCTTAATAAAACCGGCAAAAGTGGTTACATGTGTCTTTGTCTTTGGGAGGTTTCTGTCCGAAAGCATTCTTAAGATCTTGTTGTGCTGTGCTTCTGTTATCACTCTCGGTAAGCTTGCGTTTAGCTCATAACGCTGCCCATTCTGATAAAAGAAACCAGCGTATATAGGGTCTTTTAGCATCGTATGAACTCTTGAGATGGCCATAAGAGCTCCACCAATTCTTTTATGTTTTGGAGTGGTTAGTTTTAATTCTTCACGTACGTATCGTGCCAATCTATTTGCAGACCAATTACCAGTAAGGAACATGTGAAAAATCCTTTCAACTAGCGGGTATTTGTCTTTATCGACTAGCCACTTTCTATTTCCTTTCTCTTCGGTCTTATCATTGATAAAACCGATAGCAGCGACTCCATGAGGGTAACCCTTTAATGCTTTAGTCTTTTGTCCATTTTTTACAAAGGCACTTTTATCGTCACTATCTCTTTTTGAAAAAAGGAACTCGAGTCCTAAAGTCATTTTGTCGATAGATGTATTGTAGTAAGTTCTTGTAGGTGTTTTAACACAAAGCAGTTTACCTCTATCCATTGCATCTATAACTCTTGCTCCATCAATCGCATTACGTGCGAGACGGTTCGGATGTATAGCTAAAATTGCATTGATCTCGCCTTTGTTTATTTTTGAAATAAGGCCGTCGAAAATCTGTCGACCCACCTTAAAAGCACTTTTCTCTTCCTTCAAGTAAAGACAAACATTCAGGTCCATTCTCACTGAGAAATCAGCAAGCTCACGTTCTTGAGTCTCGATTGACTGCACCTGCTTATCTTCGGTATCACTTGATTTTCTACAATATGATCCAAAGCGAAGTTCTTTTTCATTGATATTGTTGTTCATTTTTTTGTTAATTTTAGCACGCGCCGGGATCTTTTACCTCTGATCGATAGTAAAAGTTATCCTTATATGACAACACATCCGGGGCTTCATCACGATGTTTTCTCAAGACCCTTGATGAAGATCAGATTGATACGACTCACATCAGACGGCTGGGCAAGAGATCCCGGAGAGAACTTGTTTTCCCAGCTTTCGCATGTGCACCTTATCAACCCTTATTTGTTTTGTAGAGCGAAGTTGTTTAACCAGATGCTCTAAATCAGCTGGTGTGGATGTGTATTTGTTCTACGCTTATGAGCTTCGGCAAGCAAGGTCAATAAGAACAAGCCAATCTGTTGTAGATCGTTTTGATCCAAGAGGTTTGACTTATCTTCGCCGATTTCTAGGCGGAGAGCCTCTTTTAAATCTTCGATTGCTTTAGTGCTCAAAGTTTTCATACTTTTGAGCCGGTTTCGTCCCAAGAACCGGCCATTCACGGGCTAGGTTGAATGACTGGTTTTTAAGACCAAACACGTCTAGCCCATAGTATGAGTCTACGAAATAGCACTCAAAACTCCGAGATCAATATCCAAAATTATCTTTATTTAACAACGTATTTTTTATGTGTATTGACACCACTTGCATAAAACAAGAAATACTATCTCTTTCTCTACCAATAAAAATAAGCTAGAATGTAATTACAACTAAATAAGCCGACCTAACCCATCGAGAGAAATCTCGGTGGTATGGTCAAAAGTCCAGTAACGATCAAAGAACCCATTATGTGGGGTTGTCGTTACTGGCCATGCAGGGAAACTTGCATGGAGGCCGCAAGGTCTCACTCACGTAGTGGGCTTTTTGGTTGCCAAATTATGAAAAAGATAATAGGCATTTTGAAGAAAGATAAAATAGGGAGACTAGATTACATAATTGCTCTAGGCACATTTCTTGTGCTGGAAGTAGTCATTTTCAGCTTCATCTTCTTGCTTGTCGATCACATCAGTAACGACACATGGTTATTTATTTTCGGTACTTTGCTTATTACATCTCTAGGTACTCTTGCTTGGATAAATTCAAAGAGGATGCGAGACGCTGGAAGGAATACTAAGGAGCTTTTTTACTACTTTGTCATCCCTTTATTCTTTGCTGCCCATAGTATTTTCCTTATCTTTTTAACCAGCAAAGATGCACATCTACGACAAAAATAAAAATCTAAAGGCAATTTTGGACTTCAAAGACGATAAACCTATTTTGACCTTTAACCCTAAATCGTGGGTCAATAAATTAAGGTGGAAGTTGAGGGTAATACTAAAAAAACTACTGCCATGATTACAGCAGTATATGTTCTAGCTATCACAGTCCTTTGCTTTCAGATCTTGGTAGTACTTTTCGTTATCTTATCCCTATACAACCTTATTAAGGTTTACGTAAAGACCAAAGAGAAAGAATACCTAGCTGTAATTATATTGGTACTCGGAATTATAGGACTTTGTCTTATTTTCCCAGATTTGAGGCCTTAACCCAGCCATTACTTTTTGCCATTTTATCAATACGTTCCTGGAGTTCATCATCGCTTAAACCCTCAAAGCCTGTCCGCATAGGTTCTGGAGTCTCAACACGTACTCGGTTAGTGTATTCGCTCGGGTAGCGTCTCTCAAGCCACCAGGCGGCCGCTTGCCAGGTCTTTTTACTAGCTTCTTTAATTATCTTTATATGCTCCATCTTGTACTCGATCTCTTTTTGCCTCATCTGTTCTGAGAAATCTGAGTCTCGTTTCCAAAAAGAAAGAGTGTCTTCGCTAATACCAGCAAGAGCAGAAGCGTCCCGCTGGCTAGCGCCATGACTGATAGCGTCTAGGATGATCTTAATGGTTTTTGGGGTAGCTTTTGTTTTACCTTTAAGTATTTGCGTCATGAAAGAATGATAACAAAACTACCCTATATTATCCGAGCTATTTTATATTGAGACTTTCCCACGCAGAGATGATTTGTTGCATTCTGGCTCCTGCAAGTGGCATTGATGCAAAACGAATTCTGATCACGCTGCGAATAAGTTCAATTGCTGTTCGTGCATCTCTTTCAAAGGTCAAAGCATCAAGAACGGTCATAATCAGACCTTCACGCTCCTTATCGGTAACCGGCTGCTGCCATAGTAAAAACATGAAGTCAGCTAACACACCAACGACTGATCTAAGCTCCATTTTTACACCTTTAAGCGTGGCCAAGACTTCTTTGAATGGACTTTGGTTTTCCCATTGTGCTTGCCTTGCTGCCTCAATCAGAGTAGTGCTTTCAAGAGTAACGTGCTGATATCTGCGAAGAACCAGCTTGATGACTGCATCCCAGTATTCTGAACTCGAGATCTTCTTGTCGATAAGAAAGTGCATCAAAATTGCTTGCGTCCAAACGCCGTTCACTTTGAAGTCATCGTTCTTTGCATACATTCTAGTGGCCAAGTCTTCAGCGTACAACGAGCACTCGTTTTCTTTTGCGATAAGTATTGTTTCAATTGCATACTTTCCGAGCACTTTTTCCATCTCTTCAAACTGTTGAGTCTTCGGCAATGTTTTGCATGGTGTTAGAGTACAGTTTTCACGTATCCATTTTTTCAGAGACTCAAGTGCTTCCACTTCGGTCGCAGCTTGTTCAGGAGTTTTTTCGTCTCGAATAAAGCTACCATCCATTTTTCCTAAAGTAGTAGATCCTTTTGAGCCCATCCCTTTTCTTTCTGAAATTGCCTCGTTCAGAGTATCTATGGTTGATTGTGTTACAAGAACTTTCTTGAATTTATCTTTGAACATTTCAAGCAAGCCAAGTTGAGATAGAGTGAGTAGGGATGTAATGTCTATGGCTATAGTGTCGTTTGTTTTGATTGAGTCGAGGGCGACTTGACGCTCTTCAAGGGTGCCAACGCAAGACCTTATACCTACGCTTGCTGAAAGGCCATACCATACATCAACAATGTTCTTGTTAATTACACTTGCGAAAGCACCTACCGTGAGTTTCATGTCAATATAAAGTTTCTCTGCTTGAGAGACATATTCACTGTGATTTGAGACAACCTGCAAAACTTTATCGAGACTCTCTTTTGTCTTTTCCTCAGAGCTTACATCTACTGAAAAGCGTTCAAGAGACTTTTGTTCGGAAAATCGTTCCGGCATCAGTCGCATAGACTCATGAAGTGCATGCACGTATTTGTTTTTGATCTCAGTGATTTTAACCACAATTTTACTGATGGCCCCTTCAGACACAACAACATCATCATTAACCGATCTGCCCAAAAGCTTTTCACCAATTCCAGAAGAAACACCTATTTCATTCAAAGCCATGCTGAGATCTTTTCGGTCTTCAAGTAGGTAGCATGTGATCTGATCAGCGTCGTTTTTCGTGTATACAGCACTAGATATGACTGCAGTTTTTGGGATCTCAAGTAGTTTCTCAAGTTTATGGTCTTGCGCCAAAAAGATAGTCATATACTTGGCATGTGCTTCGCCGTCATCGAAGTACTTCCGTCTCAACTGATAGGCGGCTTCGAGTGATTTTTCTACCTTATTCCTTTCAGCGTATAGCTGGGCCAACTGGAACCCCGGGTTTATAGGGAGTTGGGTTATATCAATATCTTCATCGAGAAACTTATCAAGCTTTTCAAACTCATCAAGTCGAAACCAGTGTGTAGCTAGCCGAGTTTTTATTTCCAGGTCGTCTGGATGAGATAATAAGTATTTTTCTGCAGCAGCAGAAGCAGCAGACAGATCTCCGATGTTCTCGAGAATAGATAGCTCAATCTGCAACAGAAACAAACCCTTGTTTTCGTCTGGTAGACGCTTAAACAAGCTTAGTGCTTTATCAACCTCGTTGGCTCTGTAGTACGAATAGAAAAGATTATCTAGGTGAGGTGACGGAACTCTGGGGTCAATTATCTTTTCATACAAAGGCCATGACTGCGCGTATTTTTGCATGTTATACAAGTCGTCTGCCAAATTGATGACAATGTGAGCAGGGGTCATGTCAGTAATATATCCGTAGGCCTCATCAAGTAGATTGCCCGCCGCTTCCTTGTTACCAGCAAACCTTTCGGTACGGCTTGCGGCAATTAAATTCTCGATATTCGTTGGATCAAACGATCTAAGTTTATCGACGATTTTTTTTGCTTTCTCATAATTTTTCTCCTTGATATAAACATGAACAAGCATGCGTTCTTCCTCGGATCGTAATTCAGGCGGGAGGTCGTCGCTGAACGATTTGATCAGTGTCTCCCGTGCCTCTACTAGGTTATTTTCATCAAAATAGATACCAGCAAGAACATATGCGGCTTCTGGAACCTCTTTTTTACCTACCACAGTCTTGAGTATCTCAATGGCCTGCTTTCTCTCTCCCTTTGAGTAGAGCATGAACGCCTGCTGTTTCAACATTGCCGCATCTTCAGGCTGGTAGCGCACCGCGCTGGCCATATCAGCATTAGCCTTATCCATTTCACCTAGTAGCTTATAAGCTGTTGCTCGATTGGCGTACCAAGAGGGACGATAGCTTATACTTTCAGAATTAGAAAGACTGTCTATGGCTTCCGAAAGTAATTGAACAGCTTTTTCTATTTTTTCCTTGTCTTCTGGGATAAGTTGCATATTGTTTGCGACTTCATGCTTCTGCATAAAAGTCTCAAGGATCGTGGATGCAAGATTTGCTTGAATGTCAGGGTTCTTCTTTCTGATTTTTATAGAGTCTTCCATTGCAATCTCAAGCCACTTTATAGATGATGCGAGATCACCGCGTTCACGTGCTGCATGCGCAATGGTAAACGCCACATCTTCTGACTTTCGAAACTCTGCTGGTATATCCTTCAGTATATCTTCAAGCGCTTGAGTCTTTGGGGAGCAGTTTATCAGAATGCCGATTGCTCGTGTGCTCGCTGGGTTCTTGTCCAAGACTTTTCTAATGTATGTCTTACACTCTTCTGTCTGATCGAGCATGAGATGACCCAAAGCTCTGTTACAAAGTGATTTTTCATCTTCGGGATTGTATTGGTGAGCTTGTATAAAAAGTGACCCTGCCTCTTTTTCTCGATGTAGAGATGCTAATGCGGCGGCCTTGTTCGTTAGTATTCGAAACTTAGAGATGTCGTTTGCACTGCTCCAGATCCGCTTCTCCAGACCCTCAAGAAAGTCCAGAGCTTCTTTCGGCTTCATATTGTTGATCAAATCTCTTCCGTGATCGATCTCAGCGGCATGTTCACTCGCGATTGCAGTAGTGTCAAAAACCATCTGAGCTATTTCCTTTTTTTCTGTTGTGTTAGCGGCAACAGACTCATTTATGAGAGCAAGACCGTCACCAACCTTTTTTTCAATGTTGCCGAGCTTTTCCGTAAAAGCATCAGAAAGAGAAGGATCGACGTTCGAAGAGGCTAATGCCGGGTAGTATTTTGAGGCAACATTTCCAAAGTTCCCAAGTTTTTCGAGTATGTCATCCCAAGAGAAGACGTGAACGGAAAACATTCCCTTTGTTGCGTGCTCCATTGAGATCTTCAGTGCCGCTTGTTGTAGCGACGTGTCTCTTTTACCAGTGTATGCAATAACGAGTTCTGTAAGAGGAGGGTTGAATTTTTTTGCTTCATCGACAATATCTTGAATATCGCTCACTGATAAAGCGTCAGCAGTTTCATTGCTTGTCGCATCCTTCTTCTTGCACTGTATTGCTCCAAGTTTTTGTGTCTCTTTAACTTTACCTAAGATGTCTATTCCGTTCTGTCTCTGTCCTGAACGACCATATCTCACTAAGTTGTGATCGTTCCAAATCTCTTGCCATAAATCAGCAGAAAGTCTTTCAAATTTCTCCCATTCTCTTGGAGGAGGGACTTGCCACTGGGCAATATCAACAGGACTCGAAGATGTAGACTTTGGCTCATTCCCGATAGAGCTGTCTATAAGTTTTTGCAGGCTTAAAATGAAATCGTTCCAGGTCATTTCGCCTTTGTACCAAAGAATACAGATGTCGGTTCTGTGCCGGAGGACGCGCATGAAGGTTTGCCATGTGAAGCCTTTCGCCTTGAGCTGACTTTTCAGGTTATCCCAGAGGTATTTCGGCAGTTTGTTGCCTGTCCAGACGATAGAAGCATCGTCGCTGCTTTCAGGGGAAGACTGCTTCATAGATTGCATCAACGCTTTTAGGTCCAAAGGTTCAGGTGGAGTATTTATTTTCATACCCCCAGTATATGGGGTATAAAAGTAAAATACCATATTGCTTGTCAGATAAAACTGTGTCCTGGTTGCATATCTATCTCAATTTAACTTTTTGAGTTAAAGTAAGGGTGTTTATGGCGACTACAACCCCAACAATATGGACTTTCATTGATGCGTCACCTTTTTGGTCGGCTTTTTTTGCACAGCTTCTTGCTACTCTTATTGTTGTTATTATCGGTTCTGTTGTAATTCCACCAATACTAAAGTGGAGGAAAAGAACAAAATTAAAGTTTTTCAAAACCCATACCTTTTTTAGTAAGAACTTTGAATTAACAGAGTCATCTGACGGAGAGTATGAGGCCACACTTCATTTATCTATAAAAAACTTTGGATCTGAAACGGTAGAGCGCTTTTATTGGGAGATGTATTTCCCAAAAGAGATGTCTGTTGAATTGGTTACCAAACCTCCTTACCCTCGTTACTTCACCACAAATCATCAGAAAGGAAATAAATACTTGAGACATTATGGTTATGTAGAGTTACCGCTCTTTTCACTTGATGAAGTTGATTTTGTATACGAAATAAAAGTTAAAATTAAAGAAAAGAAAAAGATCAAGATATTCTATTTCTTCAACAGCGATAATGGCGTATCGCCAGCATGGACTTGGCTTGCTATTACTCTTAAGAAACATCATTGGCTAAAGTTTTTGGTTCTTGAATAACTCATTTCCTCTATTATAGCTATTCGGACAGCGTCCCAGGTTCGGAGCAGTAAAAGAAAGAGTGCCAGCACAAGCTGGTGCTTTTTCTTTTGCATGACTGTGTGAATACTGTGATCGAATTTCGACCAAGGGGAGGGGTGATCCATACCCACGGAACTCGTCTGTACATAATAGAAATAATGTTATATAAATGTAATGTTCTTTTGCGTCAGTAAACAATCAATAGGCTTAAAGGAGAGCCTGGTACGATTTGTACCGAATATGTCAGTATGCATTTCAATACAAACGAAATCATGATTCCACTCACTTCGTGGACTGCGTTCGACAGAGGAGAAATTATTGAAGCCAATTCGCCAGATGGTATTACTCTTAAGGTGGGAGATACAATCTGGTGGGTATGTGCTCAGTATGATGGTACGTGTAGCGTTGTGGAAGCAAAATCGACTGTGCCAGGAAGTACTGTGAAGATCAAAAAACTGGCGAATTAAAAAGCTACCAACGAAAGCAGGAGGTCACCTCTACTCGTTGGTGGCTTTTCTGTTTTATATAAAATACTATATAAGGTGATTTTTTTACCCTAAAACTTTTCTGAACGAAAATATTTTTTGTATTTTTATTTTGACACCTAATAATACATGTGTTAATTTATTTCCAGACTGACAATCCCGTCAGCCCGAACAAAGGAGGTTCTTTTGAAACCTGATATTCTCTGCAGTGTTTTGGCAGGACTTCTCAGTGTCCTCGCCTTCGGCATCTATAATTGGCAAACTTTCCAAGGACAAGTCAGCCCTAACATCACTTCGTGGGCAGTGTGGAGCTTTATGACGCTCCTCAACTTCACTTCCTATAAAGCAATGACAAAGGATGGCTGGAAAAGTCTTCTTCCGACCATTAGTGGTATCCAGTGCATTCTCACCTTTGTGCTCGCTCTCTTCCAAGGGCAACTCAAAGTAATTGGAATGAACGACGGTATCGTCCTCGTGGTCGGCATCACGGCAAGTTTGTTGTGGTGGAAGCTTAAGTCTCCAACAGTCACGAACATGATGCTCCAGCTTGGCATCACCATAGGTTTCATCCCGACGTTTCAAAGTGTCTGGATGCGACCTCAAAGTGAAATCGCCCTTTGCTGGTTTCTGTGGACTGTCTCGTTTGTGTTCCAAACTACCGTGGTCATTCAGCGGTGGAAAGAACAAAAGCGAGACCTTGTCTATCCAATCAATTGCCTTTGGCTTCATCTCGCTGTGGCACTGCTGGCTCTTCGGTAATAACCCACTCAACAGGATACCCCTGCTTGCAGTGGGTTTTCCTTTTATATAAGTAAACAAGTTCTAATATCCTCAAGCCCACGGAGATAAGTTGTCAGACAATTTGTGAGGTGTATCATTAAGTCAGATTTAAGCGTTTAAAACCTGCGGAGTTAACATCAACCCACAATACAGAAAGGAGAACTTAATGAAAATCTTTTATGATAGCACTTACGATTTAGAAGGTTACGACACCACAAGGAAAGCTAAATGGATCTATGATTCTCTGTGCCAAAACCCAATCAGAAATGTCGAGGTCATAAGTCCTCCATTGCTGGATGAGACGCTCTTAAAAAGAGTTCATTGTCAAAGGTATATAAACACAGTGAGGTCAGGATCACCAATCAGACTTGCTGAATCGCAAGGTCTTCGTTGGTCACCTGATCTTTGGAGATCTGTAACTGCTTCCACTATGGGCGTAGTAGCTGCTGCACAACAATCATTGAATGATGGTGTTTCTGGTTCATTATCGAGTGGATTGCATCATGCACAGTACGCGCGTGGAGCAGGATACTGCACGTTCAATGGTCTTGTGGTAGCAGCAGAGCATCTCCATCAAGAAGGAGTTGAACATATTCTCATTCTTGATTTGGATGCCCATTTTGGAGGAGGTACAAACTCACTTCTTGTCAAAAGGGGTTATATCCATCATGTTGATGTATCAGTCAGCAGGTTTGATAGGTATCCTGTGTGTCCTTGTCAGGCTGGCACGAATCCTCGTCCTTTCAGAACAGCTTTGTTGATTACTAATTCCGATGAGTATCTTCGATCAATTGAAATCTGCCTTGAAAAGATTGAGGAATTAAACATCAAGTTTGGCGCTTGCTTATACAACGCTGGTGTGGATCCACATGAAAATTGTATGGTAGGAGGAATTGATGGAATCACGACTGATACCCTGCACTGTCGCGATCAGATGGTTTTTGAATGGTGTAAGAGACGGGGAGTACCTATTTCATTTGCTTTGGCTGGCGGTTATATAGGCACACAGCTGTCAGTGGAGACGCTTGTTGGCTTGCATCGAGGAACGATTGAAGCGGCAGCTAGGACTATTCGTTGAGATTTTGTGGTGGCGCTGTCCTTAGTTGGACGGCGCCACTTTTACGTTTATATTACTTACACTTGATAATAGTGATGAATTTAATTATCATTAGTGTAATTAAATAATATGAATAGCGATAAAGTAAATGTTCGGAGAGAATTTTTTGCTGGCCTTGCCACGTATTTGGCAATTACGCATGTATTCATACTTAATCCAATATTATTGTCTAAGGCAGGTATTAATTTAAGTGCAGGTTTCTTTGCTGTAATAATATCTAGTTTTGTCGCTACTTTGCTTATGGGTATTTGGGCAAAATTACCTTTTGTAGTTGCTCCTGCTACTACGCTAACCACTTTCCTTGTCTATTATGTAGTTATAGAAAATGGTGTTCCTTGGCAAGGAGCATTAGCTGCTGTGTTTGTATCTGGTGTGCTTTGCATACTGATGACATATTTCTCAGTTAGAACAAAAATAATTGAGTCTATGGATGGTGTGTTGAAAATTGGACTTCTTTTTTCCCTGGGCTCATTCTTAGTAGCAAATGGACTAGTGCAAGCTAAGATAATAGTTTTTAATAATGGTCTAATTAAGTTTTTGCCATTCAATTCATTTCAAACGTATACAGGTTTTCTTATTTTATTGGCGGGGCTTGGCACAACACTTCTTTTTAGAATTAGATTTATGAGGCTATCTTTTGCTCCAGTTATTGGAATAATTGTCGCTGCACTGCTTGCTTATAGTCTTGGAATTAAGTCTACAGTGGGCGCACACTTCTCTAAGGAAATGTTTTTATCTATTGGAAAATTGGATTTTTCGCTTCTTTTGGATTCTCGAGTAATTACCGCAATACTTATTTTTTTTATAGTTGATTTCTTTGGTAGCGTAGGGAAATTCGTCGGGTTGTTTGGTTTTATAAAAGGAATGGGGTCTATTGAGGAGAAAGAGAAGATGAACAAGGCGCTATATATTGATGGAGTAGGAAATATAGTTGGAGCACTATTCGGGGCAACTACTTTATCAGTATTTTTATCAAGTGCTGTTGGAATAAAGGTGGGAGGTAGAACAGGTCTTACTGCTATATTTGTTTCACTATTTATTCTATCAAGTCTATTTCTGTTTCCATTAGTTGGGTCAATCCCTCCTGGGGCAATAGCCGGCACTTTGATATATATAGGTTGCAGTATGATTCCTGCTAGAAAAATATTCGGTAATAGTAAGGACATGCTTGGTTATTTATCTGTTTTTGCATTTTTAGGTGCATCTGTTATTTCTTTCATAACATATAGTATTGATAAATCTATATTATTTCTATTTGTAATTCAAACAATACTTAGTTTACGAAATGGGATTCAGAAAAGTAATATTACTTTTATGGTAATTACTATTATCCTTGGATTAGCTATCTTTCTTCAAAATTAGTATATAATTGAACATATGAATAATACAAACAAAATAGTAGTAGCGGTTTTAGTCATCGCTGTAATTGGTATATTTGCTTATTATCAAAAAGTCGGTGAACAGCCAGTTGTTTCTGAGGTCACACCAAGTACTGAAACAGTATCAACAAGTACATCATCAACAGCTACAACATCTACAGATACAGCAGCTATGGGAAAAATAAATATTGATGTGGTCTGTCAGGGCGCTCTTGCATATATGAGTTTCAAAGATGGTGCGAGTGCAGATGCTTTTGTTGCAGAATGTAAAGAAGGAAAACATCCAGAAGTTATTGAGCGATTTAAAGCAGATATGAACCTTGGTGACGGGGCACAAATATAACTTGTTTTTTATTTTTATAGGTATGTTAATATAAAAATATGTTTTTAAAGGTACTTTTTGCCTTATCATTTCTTTTAATTCCACTCAGTTCGGCTTCTGCTCATGAGGCGTATGTTCTTCCGTATGATGCCTTTTGGGATGGAATCAAACAACCATTTAGCTTCCATGCTTTTGATGCATTAAAAAATCCGGTTGATCTCCATGTAACTATTGTTATTGTATTGTCAGTTTGGCTTCTCCTTGCTTTAAATTTCTTGTTTCGTCTGACTAAGACTGGAAATAAATTACATAAATTTGCGGAGAGATTTGCACATTGGGGTCCACATTTTACACGTATTACTATTGCGATCGCATTGTTCTTTTCAGCATGGAGTAATAGTTTTCTAGGGCCAGAGTTACACTCAAATTTATTGCCATATGCAGGTATAGTACGTGGTGTATTGTTTACTATTAGTATTATGATTGCAATCGGATTGTTTACGGAGATAGCGGCTCTTGCCGGAATCATTATTTTTGGTCTGGGTTTATCTGTATACGGTCCTTATACATTTACGTATTTAAATTATCTTGGAGAACTTATTGTCTTGTTTCTTTTTGGTATGCGAGTTTTTTCTCTTGATAAATATATACTCGGTCCACTTCGTCACTTTAATTCGTTTGAAAAATACGAGACATTAATAGTGAGAATAATGTACGGCTTGGCGCTTATATATGCAGCTATTACAGTCAAACTTCTTCATCCAGATTTGACTATCGATGTGGTCAATACGTGGAATTTGACCAAGTTCTATTGGCTCTTCCCGTCAGATCCATTGCTTGTAACTTTTGGCGCTGGTATTGTCGAAGCTGTAATTGGTATTTTTATTATTTTTGGATTTGAAATGCGTCTAACTATACTGATTAGTCTTTTCTATATTACGCTGTCACTTTTGTATTTTAGAGAATTGGTTTGGCCACATCTTCTTCTATATGGTATTTCTTTCAATCTTTTAGTTCAACCTGAGGTTTTTACGATGGATCATCTGTTTTTGGAATATCATCGCAAGACAAAAGATTGGTGGAAAAGACCTTTCTCTGCACACAATAAGATTGGAAAAAGTGATATCAAATAAATTATGAAAAAATAAACATTACATGAGATTGTAAAATTTGCGTCTGGGTTAGTATTTGGAGATTTTCTCTGCTTAGCATGGATCAGTACTCATGATCACTTGACTTTGACGTTGGGTAATAGTTTATACTAAATTCTAGTAGATTTTTTTTATCACTCTTTTAAAGTATTGAGTGTATATTTACTACTATTATCTATGTCGTACTCTATAAAACAACTTGCCAAGATAGCTAAAGTAAGTGTTCGAACGTTACATTATTATGATGTTGTTGGACTACTTACTTCCAATCGAAATAATAAGAATCAATATCGTGTCTATGAAGAGACTGATCTTCTAAAGTTGCAACAGATTCTCTTTTTTAAGGAACTTGGTTTTGCGCTTAAGGATATTAAAATAATTATTGAAAATCCAAATTTCAATATAGAAGCGGCACTTAATGAGCATAAAAAAATAATTTTACTCAAGCAAAGACGTTTACTGGGTCTGATACAGACAATTGACAAGACAATTAACAAAATAACAAATAAGAAATATATGAAAGACGAAGAATTATATGACTCATTTACTAAAGAAGAAATGAATAAATTAGCACATGAAGCAAAAGAGAGGTGGGGTCACACCGATGCTTTTAAAGAATCTGAAAAAAAGATGAGAAGTATGAGCAAGGAGCAAATGGATGTTATAAAAATAGAAGGAGATAATATTCTAAGAAAAGCTGCAACTCTTGTAGATAAGGATGTGCACAGTAACGAGGTCCAAAACCTCATTGCTGAACATTATAAACATCTTTCAAATTTTTACACACCAACTCCAGAAATGTATAGAGGATTAGCTGAGATGTATATTGGTGATACAAGATTTAAAATTCATTTTGAAAAATATCATCCTGAACTACCACAGTTTATGCATGATGCTATGATTGCTTTTGTGGATAATAAGTAAAATTATAAGAATAAAATGATTCAAATTTTTCAGGCCCTATCGGTGTATACATCCAGCCCAACAGCATGGTCTACGCTTTCCAGCTGCGAGATTCTCACTCATTATCCTAATTCGACGACTACGAGTATCTTCTTTTTTGGCTGACTCAACCCAACATATCCATTCGTTTCGCGCTAGGGGAGTTATATCCTCCCATGTATCTATGAGTTTTTTGGAAAATACAAGTACATCTTGCATATCCCTGGGTATTTTGTGTAGGGAACCATTTGACAGTGTATTCTTAGTCATATAATTATTTTACCAGAAATAATATATAATATTTGAATGATTGGTGAATTCCCCAAAGTAGAAGGTTTTAAAGATTTTCCTGGTAATATCGCCGCAGGCCTTTTAGATGGTATTAAAAAATATAAAAGTAGCGATCATCCATATTGGATTCAAATAATGGGTATACCAGGTTCAGGAAAAACGACGTTGGTACAAATGATTAAAAAGGCGCTTAATGATAGTCATCTATATACACTGGCAGCTTTTGATGAGTATATGGAGCAAATACCTGACTATCATTTGGAGCGCAACAGAGTTCAAGCTTTTACAAAATATGAAGCTCCGGCTCGGGCGGCAGGTTTTAAAATATTCGAAGAATTAATTGAAAGAAAAGTTAATGTGTTGTTTGAACACAGTACTGTATTTCCAGCGGTCAAAGACCTTATGTATTTTATTAAGCAGTCTGGTTACACTTTTATTTTAATACGAGTAACAACTGACACTGGTATTGCTAAAAATCGCGTTAAAAAAAGAGAGAAGCGCACAAAGCGTCATGTACCAGAATCTTTAATAGATGAGCGAGCAATTGTTACGGCTGAAAGATGGGACGAATTATCAAAAATTTCTGATGCGCAATTTTCTATTGAAAATAACGGAAAGCAAAAAGTCGGTGAAACGTTTAAAGTTGTTGTCGCAGAGGTTGCTGACTTTGTGAAGTCTTTAAATATTCTGTAATCATATATTCTATATTTCGTTCTGGCTTATATAAAATACAGCCAATCTTTTTTAAACGATCATCATTTTGTATTACATTTAAGACTTCTTCATTGTCGGTTATAAAAGTTGAGATTGTAAAAGTCACCATCCATTGTAGTTGAAAATATTTTAAATGTTCCAAGTCCTCAATGATGGTTATTATTGGTTTTTTGAGGCCATAACCATAGCCACATTCCCATGAACTGTCTGTGCCAACAGGTCCATCGACCTCGTAGTTAGATTCATAATTTTTCATATATACCAAAAGAGCATCTGCTTCTTGTATTTGTTGTACATCAAAGAGAGCAATATCTGGGTTAATGTGCATTTGGTTTTGAGGTACATTCATACTGCCTGGTTCAAAAAGCTGTATGCTTGTCCCAAAACTAGTTGAATATCTTTCTTTAAATTCAGACCGCCAGAGTTTTACTGATCCACAGAGGTACATTTTTATCATAGGCCTTATTTTAACATGCTATAGCTTGAGGCTGAAATATACAAAACCAACAATATAATGGAGATAAATATAGTACTTATAGAGTATGTGTGGAGAAATTTTACTAGAAAGCTGGTATAAAAAGTAAATAAAGTAGAGACTCATTGCTATAGATAATTCAGGGAGACCTTGAATCCATAAACCGCACATAAGAATTGCTGTGAGTAGGAGACATACTAATAGTGTTTTTTTGATGGAGCCGATAAGTACTGCGGTTGTATAAATTCCATCTCTTCTATCGAACTCTATATCTCCAGACGCTGTATATATATGCATAACTGTGGCAAAAACTGCAATCATAGCTAGAGTAAAATTTGTGGGGAGATTACCTTGAATCAAATAGTAGCCAAACACGCCCCAAAGTGGAAAGTTGAGCGCAAATAAATTATCGACTATTGGTCGCATTTTGAAACGGAGAGGAGGAACATTATATGTAACAACTATAAGAATCCAAATTAGGAAAATAGTTTGAGCAATCAAATCGAGACTGAATATTATTGGCAGATATAAAAGAACACTGATTAAAGAAATAACCAACAGAGTTTTTTTGTCACTCGAATCAGCTTTTATCTCAAAACCATCTTTTTTGGGGTTGTCTTCATCTGTGCCGGTATCGTACGCGTCGTTGAGTGCGTATAAAAAAATATTGGCAGGTATAGTGAGCCAAAAAACTGTGTAAATAATTTTCCATGTTGGGAAAGAAACCAAAATGTGTGAGGTTGGGATGTTAAATGACTGTGAATAAAATATTCCTAAAAGGAATGAACCAGCCGTATAAATCCAGATTCGTGGTCTTGATATAAGTAGAAGTCGTTTAAAAGATAGGGAATGCATAAGTACTTTTTGTTGTGTCGTAATTATATATGTATTAGTAACGGTAGTACAATGTAACTATGAACAATGCATACAACTGGTATTCAACGCTTATTAGGCCAACATGGTCACCACCCTCATGGCTTTTTGGTCCTGTCTGGAGTGTACTCTATATTTTGATTGCAATTTCTTTTGGAAAAGTATTCATGATGGCTTGGCAAAAACAGATACCTTTCACGGTAGCCTTACCGTTCATTCTTAATTTGATTTTTAACTTTACCTTCACCCCTTTACAGTTCGCACTTAAAAATAATGGACTAGCTGCTGTAGATATAGTACTAGTACTCGTCACTTTAATATGGGCAATGACAGCTATTTTTCCGTACGCTAAGTGGATTACCTATATTCAGATTCCGTATGTACTTTGGGTCTCTTTTGCGACTGTACTTCAGTTGACGATAACGTATCTAAATCGATAGGTAGAGTAAAACACTGTAGACACATACCTCAGCAGAAATCTTCTGTCAGGGTTAGTTTATCGTGGTACAATTAAAGCATTATGGAAAATATCAAAAACAATAGACCTTTACTAATCAGTGGCGCACTCGTAATCTTTGCTCTATTAATTTCGCTTAGTTTCTTTATTTCTGCATACAACTTCTCTAAACAAGGTTCATATGTCGAAGTAAAAGGTCTTTCAGAAAAGATTGTAAAAGCAGACACAGCTATTTGGTCAATGAGTTTTGATATCAAATCAAACAATGTGGATTCACTCTACTCTGATATTGAGACAAACATCGCTACTATAAAATCTTTTCTTGTAGGGAAGGGATTTGATGCTTCAGAGATAAATGTTGCTCCCGTAAATATTTATCAAGATACATATAAAGATGCAGCCTTTAGATACAACTCGACAAATCAGGTTTCTGTCTATACAAAAAAGGTTGATCTCGCAAAATCAACATCAAATGAAACTCTACTCTTAGTGAAGAAGGGGGTAGTTTTAAGTCAAAATAATATCTCATTTGAATTCTCAGACCTAAATGGCATTAAGCCTGAAATGCTTGCTGAGGCTATTAAAAATGCAGAAGATACTGCAAACAATTTTGCACAAAATGCCAACTCGACGGTAGGTAGTGTTACAAGAGGGAATCAAGGTGTATTTGAAATTGAAGAGAAGGATCCAGGTTCTCCTGAATATAAGAAGATTCGTCTTGTTTCTACATTGCGGTTTTTGCTGAAGTAATCTAATTTAACCTATATAAAATATTTGGAGTGTTATGTGCACACCCCAAAATACTCCTGGAGCAATTAACGGTGGACTTCGAAAAGAAATGGGTACTGATGTAAAAGAACAGACAAAAAGTGTTAATGGTTTCATTAACTTTGTCGCAGTTGCGGATATTGATGATATCTCAGAAAAAATAAAGTTGAATGGTGGAGAAATAATGCAGCCTAAAATGGCAGTTCCTACAATTGGTTTCCTCGCATACTGTTTGGATACGGAAGGAAATATGTTTGGATTGATTCAACCAGAGATGTAAATGGCGGAAGAGAAATTATTTCGAAAATTAAATCTTTTCTGCAGACCTAATATAAAGAAAAACCAACATCATGACCTGATTATGATAGGCTTTTTGCTACACATTTAGAACATCGACACCCAAGAGGTTTGATATGATCATCCCAATACTCTTTGCCATAGTCGTAACAAATTTCTTCGCCGGATTTTATGTTCTTTATTGTAAAAATAAAAACTCGGCCTTTGTGAGTTTCTGGCTCTGCATTAGGTTTACATGAATGGTTTATGTATCGAGCGGTATTTGAACGATCTCTGCCATCTATAGTCTTTCTTGCATGAACTTCAAATAAATATTTACTAGTACTTGTATATTCTTCTTCTCCTTTAATCTGCCTACCAACATACTCAATAAAGCAGACGCCTTTTGGGATGTCCTCACCTGCATATAAGCCAAGTCCTGCGCTAGAACGTCCGACACGTAGTTTGTGTCCACTTATATCATACTTGGCTTTCTTTTTTGTCTTGTGTGCTGCTTTGGTAGTTTTCGGCATGTTGTATATTTTCTGGTTTTTTAATGCTTAGAATTGTATCATATAAACATGGCTCATCTTAAATTTGAATCTCAAATTTCTCCCTCTTCACTGAGAATACTCAAAAAACTTTCATCCCCAAAGAAGATTCAGGATTTCTTGGATACGTTGCCAGTCAACCTAGAAGAAACAAGTGATACGTATATGTCAGTCGAGCGAACTCTAGCTTCGGGTGAAGCACATTGTCTTGAGGGTGCTCTTGTTGCTGCATTATCATTGTGGATACAGGGGCAACCACCATTGTTATTAGATTTAAAATCTTCAAATGGTGATGACCATATTGTGGCGCTTTTCAAACAAGGAGGAAGATGGGGTGCGATAAGTAAGACAAATCACACAACACTACGATTTCGAGATCCGGTATATGAGACTGTACGTGAACTCGCACTCTCATATTTTCATGAATATATACACCTTAAAACTGGAGAAAAGATTTTGGTAAGTTATTCTGAACCCTTTGATTTACGTAAGGTAAAAGCTGTATATGAACCTGGTGAAGATAGAAATAGTGACATGAGTTTGAAACACAAAACAGTACTCACAAATAAGGAAAGTATAATAGACTGGATATCTGGCAAAGGAGAATTAGACTGGCTGGCAGATTCTCTTGATGAGTCTGTCCACCATAAGATTTACCCGAGTAGAAATAAGAAATACCTAAGGAAAGCTGATAAAGTAGAGTTGAGTGCAGGGAACATTGTAGAATGGAATAAAAAAGATAAAAAATAATTTCATACAATATAAAGCTAAACACTAAAACAGTTTTTCTGTTAAGTAAGCCAAATAAAAAAACACAGTCATTTCTGGCTGTGTTTTTTTATTTTCTTCTAGACTTCGTAGTTTCTTCTCTATACTTTAAAACTTATGTCTCTTGCTTTCGTAGGGAAAGTTGAGAATCAAGATTTAGTTAGTATGGAAAACTGCTGGCCATGTAACACTTACATTACCACTCTGATCAGTTGTATAGATCATGTAGAAGTAATTAGTGTTTGATGCAAGATTTGGGATAGCGATACTCTGTGAACTTCTGAAGTTTGTGTCAGTCATAATTGATGCACTGTTGATATCAACTGCATTTTCTCGTTCGAATGCTACAAGTGGACTTGTACTATAGTACACAACTCCTTTAGCTAATTCATCAGTTGTCCAAGCGATAGTTGGTACATTTCCGTTAATTGAAACACCAACATTTGATATCTGCGCTGATCGTCCTCCTGTAACACTTGCACCCATGTTCATACCGAGAGCCATCTGGGCGTTAAGTACAGGGAGAGTTTGAGGTCCTACTCGGCCTACTGATGAAATACCGTTTCGCACCTGGAAGTTAGATACAGCTGACTTTGTGAGTGAGCCGAAGTATCCAGTTACAAGACCTTGTGGGTAAATAGTTGCATCAGATGCAAGGAAAGTCTGGAGTGATGAAACATCGTTTCCTCGTGATCCAACTTCAAGCTGTCGGTAGAGTGTATCTGCTGATGCTAGTGCTGGCACGACTGAAACTGCAAGTGTTGCAGCTAGGAGTCCTGTTGTAAATAATGCGTTTGTGATTTTTTTTGTTGTGATTTTCATGTTTTTTAAATGTAATTAGTATTTATTAGTATTAGGTTTAGAATATTTTAGTATTCTGATATCTCCTTTGGGTAATGCCATAAATATACGACTGATTATCTATCTAGTACCCTCTGTTCATAAGAGCCGACCAGTATTGAAAGTCATTACAGAGTTTATAATTTCCTTTTCTTGCTAGAGGTGAGTTCTGGAGGTGCTATTACATTATTTAGATAAAAATGTATACTTAGTCTCGTGAACCTTAGAAAGGCACAGAGTGTGGTAAAGCCACCAAAAGTGTCGGAATCGAAGTTACTCTCAAAGGCGCCTAAGAAGATGACTAGTGGGCAAAAGGTGGAAAGGCAAGACCAGCTTGCTTCAGCACATCTGAATTATCATAAAAGCTTAAATGCATATGCTTCTTATAAGTTGAGTGACAGTGTATTAAGTCAAGATTTGGTGCAAGATACATTTATAAAAACGTGGAACTATCTGATGAAGAAAGGGGAGATAAAAGGAATGAAATCTTTTTTGTACCATGTTCTTAATAATTTAATTGTCGATGAGTATAGAAAAAGAAAGAGAAAAACTGTATCATTAGACGTGTTGCTAGAAAATGGTTTTGCTCCAAATACAGGGGAATCTGAATCAATAAAAAACCAAAATATATTTGACGGGAGTCTAGTTGTTCTTTTAATAAAAAAACTACCAATCTCGTATCAAGAGGTGATAAGAATGAGGTATGAACAAGATTTGTCATTAAAAGAGATGTCGGTCATTATGAAAGAAACAGAAAATACAGTATCTGTCCGACTTCATAGAGGTATACAAAAATTACGTCTTTTACATGAGTCACATGACGTGACCCATACGTAAATACATAGAACCTTTCATCTAACCGATATAATTAGAGAATTTGTAAGAAATTACTCATATAGACGGCTATGACAGTTAGTATGAACTTATCCCAGAAAATCCTTATAATAGAAGACGAAAAGACACTTGCCAGAGCTCTAGAAATTAAACTTGTTAAAGCTGGATTTGACGTAAGGGTGGTATTTAATGGTGAAGACGGAATCACACTACTAGAAAAGGATACGTTTGATCTAATTCTCCTAGATTTGATAATGCCTAAAATGGATGGTTTTGGGGTACTGAATAGTCTTTTGGAAAAAAAAATTAAAATCCCTGTAATCGTTTTAAGTAACTTAAGTCATGAGAGTGATATGAAAAAAGCAAGAGAATTTGGAGCAAGAGAATTTTATATTAAATCAAATACTCCTCTAAATGTAATTATCGAAAAAGTGAAAAAAATACTTAAATAATCAAGAATAATCAGATATTTTAAAATACTATGACAATCCCAAATAATAAAATATATAAAGTAAACAGTGTACGTAAAAATAAGAATTTGAAAAAAGATATTTCTCCATCTGTTGATATTGCTCACAAGCTCAAGGTGCGAGCTAAAGAGAAAGAAAACATTAGACGTAAACTCGCAGTTACCGCAAAGCAATTGGCCTTGGTAGCTAGAGAAAATGAGAATGCAAGACGTAAGCTAGTAATAACAGCTAAGAAACTCGCATTGAGTGCTAGTGAAAAAGAGACAGCAAGACGCAGTCTCGCAGTCACTGCTCGCGAGCTTAAGCGCTTACATTGGACGCTTGAAAAGAAAGTTTTGAAACGAACGAAGGATCTTGACCAGGTTAGGTCTAAAAATGAAGCAATATTGGCAAGTATAGGTGATGGGCTTGTTGTTGTTGATAAAGAAGGGAAAATTACCTATATAAATAAATCATTTGAAGAAATGCTAGGTTGGAAGTCTCAAGAAATTATAGGAAAATCTATGGTTGAGATAGTTCCACGTGAAGATGTAGATGGGGTGGAGGTGCAATTTAAAGAAAGAATTTTGACACAGGTCCTATCTGGCAAAAAGTTTGTTGCCAATCTCACTAACCCTTTCTACTATATTCGTAAAGATAAGAGTCGTTTTCCAGTGAGTAGTATTATTGCTCCAGTTGTTTTAGCCTCAAAAATTATTGGAGCAGTGGAGGTGTTTCGCGACATAACAAAGGAAAAAGAGGTTGATAAAGCTAAGACAGAGTTCGTATCACTTGCTTCTCATCAACTGCGTACACCACTTTCGACAGTGAGTTGGTATAGCGAAATGCTTTTGGCGGGAGATGTGGGAGACGTAACTCCAGAGCAAAAAAAATATATTGAAGAGATTTATCGTGGAAATCAGCGAATGGTAAATTTAGTCAACACTCTTCTAGATGTTTCTCGTATTGAGCTAGGTACTTTTATAGTCGAATCCAAGCCAACAAACATTGTAAAGTTGGTGCAGGGAGTAATAGAAGAATACAGATTGCAAATTCGCGAAAAAAGAATACATTTTTCATTTTCATCAGAAAAAAGTATTCCTAATATACAAGTCGACCCAAAGATTTTACGCATGGTTGTTCAAAATCTTTTATCAAACGCTATAAAATATACTCCAGAGGGAGGAAGGGTTTTTATTTCGCTTTTTGCTCAAAAAGGAAATGCCGTGCTTTTTAAAATAGTTGATACCGGCTATGGAATTCCAAAGAATCAGCAGGACAAGATTTTTACAAAACTGTTTAGAGCCGATAACGTAGTTGGTAAAGATACAGAGGGTACTGGTCTAGGACTTTATATTGCAAAATCAATAGTAGAACAATCAGGAGGAAAAATCTGGTTTGAGTCAAGTGAAAATAAGGGTACTACATTCAATGTAACCCTTCCGTTGAAGAGGAAAAATCCAAAAAAAGCATAAATTAAAAATGAACGAATTGATTGTACTTTGATTAGTAGTTCTGACTATAACGTGACATACTTTGTCTTGAAAGACAAAAAACAGACTATGTAAGTTTTTATAACTTCAAATATATGACACAAATACGAAAAAACAAGACAAAAGATAAACCAATCGAGCGTAAAACTATTTTGGTTATAGAGGATGAAAGGTCTCTGCTTGAGATTGTCGACTCAAGGCTTAAGAATAAGGGTTTTGATGTAATGACTGCTCGTAGTGTTGATGAAGTATTTAATGCTGGAATAGAAGCAAAGGGTATGGGGATTATAGCTGTTAAAAGTATTCAACAGGCACTCGACTATCTCGAAGATTTAGAAAAAGTAGATGCTATTTGGTTGGATCATAACCTATTGGGTAAAGAGAACGGTTTTGATTTAATAAAGAAAATAAAGGCGAATGGGGGAAGATGGAAAAACGTACCTATATTTGTAATTTCAAATTCTGAAAAATCTGAGACAATAAACACGTATATTGAGTTGGGTATAAATAAATACTATATTAAGAGTAATCATAAACTTGATGATATAATAGGGGATATTCATAAACATTTGGATGCTAAAGTTAATAAAAGAAAATCATGACAATAAATCATAAATTTATAAATAAAAAATTTGCAATATATGGACTATTACTTATTGTGTTTGTCGGATTAGTCTATCTTTTTTATCCTAGACCTATTGTCGACAGTCGGCATGATGCTGATGTGTTTGGTGGCCCAACTACTGCTTATACGTTTGATCCAAAAAATGCCACTTATACTATAGAGGGACAGTCAGTGACTTTAGTAAATGGCGTAGCAGAAACTCCAAGTGCTCCAGGTTCAGCTTCAATGACGACAACTCGATATTTTGGTAACGAAGCATACGGTGATATTGATGGTGATAATGACAATGACGTCGCGTATCTTATTACACAAGACGGAGGTGGAAGTGGACTATTTTATTATGCAGTAGTTGCATTGCGTACTTCTACGGGCTATAAGGTTACAAATACATTTTTGGTAGGCGACAGGATCGCATCTCAGTCGACAGAAATTCATGAAGACTCACAAGAATTGCATGTAAATTTTGCTGAAAGAAAGAATGGTGAACCTATGAGTGCTGAACCATCTGTCGGCGCTGTACTACTTCTCAAAGTAACTCCAGAGGGAGTTCTTGAAGGTTTGATGAAATAATAAAATAACCACACTTTGATATGTGGCTTTTTACAAAAGTCTATTCTCGGAGGAATTCCTCTATGAATGCTACTTTTTCTTCTTTGCGTCTCGAACCGCGTTTCGAGCATGCTTAGTAGCAAGACGTTTCTTTGTTTTCTTTGATCTCGATGTCTTGAGTCGAGCGTTGATTCTTTTAGGCATAATGACAGTATACTCTAAAAGTCAGATTTTTGGTATACTTTATGTATACATTAACAGATAATATTTCTATAAAAAAGCATGGCAGATCCAACATGGTTCAATAAAGTACCTGGCACAACAGAACAATCAGCAGAAAATCCACTGCCTGAAGAAGACCGTGTTAATTTTCTTGATCCTGAGGCGACCGCAGAAAAAACAGACTATGTTGAGTCTGACGCCGAAAGAGATCTAAAAGTAGAGCTTAGAGGTATTCTAGATGAAAAAAAATCTAAGGAGATGATAGATTTGCCTGAACTTTCTAAACCTTATCCTTTGTCAGTACTTTGGGGACAGCTTAAGAGAAATTTTGAAAAAGCCCTTAACGAAAGAGGTTTAACTAAAAATGATTTAGTACGAGTAAATCTGTATCATCTGTTGTACGACAGTAGTCCGATTCCTCAGTTACCTATTGATAAGTTTGACTTGCCTGGTGGAGATATTGAAAGATTTATTAGAACGGGTGAGTTTTTGAGTAATGGACCAATGTCACTCGAAGATATTTAATTATGTAATATACAGCAAAAGAAATAATAAAATAGTTTAAAACTATACACATTTGCTCATCCACGTCAAAATAAAACCAGATTCAAAAAAAGATGAAGTTATTATGAAAAATAGCGCTTCATTTATTGTCTCTGTCAGAGAAGAAGCGAAGGAAAACAAAGCAAATTACGCCATGTTGCTTCTTCTCGCTGAACATTTAGACGTTCCTGTATCTATTTTGCGTATTGTTACAGGGCATCATTCTCCTTCGAAGATTATTGATGTAATGGGCAGATAGAGCACTATCACACCATAAATAATTGTGTAAATAAAGTGATACTGAGGCGTCTAATTGTTGTGTAACCATCTTTGAATAGGTGTATAATATAAGTATTATAAAGTGTTTTAATTTGGTCTAGCAGGTTTATATCTTGCGAAGCCTATAAAATAAATAAATCAATCAAAATGAATATCATCATCAAGGGTTCACATATAGAAATTAGTGAGGCAATTGACGCTTATGTTACAAAAAAGCTCAAAACCCTCGAAAAATTTTTAGATGCTGATTCTCAGGTTGAGGCAGACTTGGGAAAGACATCTAATCACCATAAGTCTGGAGATATTTTTAGAGCAGAATTTAATGTTAATTCACACGGTCAGTTTTCACGTGTAGTAGCTGAGGATTCTGACTTGTATGCAGCTATAGATAAAGCACAGAACGATCTGTTTAATGTTCTTGCATCAAAGAAAGATAAGAAACAAACTTTGTGGAAGCGTGGTGCTCAGACTATCAAGGCGCTTGCACACGGTATGGCAGGTTCAGCAGGGAGAAAGTTGAAGAGATTGAGAGGTAAGTAAAATTTTAAGCAATATAATTCTCAAAATCTTTCCAAGTCATTTCTTTTTTACCTTCAGGTACGACTCGTAATATTTCCATTGTTTCGAGTGCTGTATTCCATGAAGCTTCCTTAACTTTTACCCGAATATTTACACCACCATCTACCGTTCCATCTACTCCTTTACTTGCTCCACCTTTATGTGCAAAAAAGAAAAGACCAGGCCATTCAATGAGAGCATTGTATTTGAGAAATGTATTCCAGCCAGCCTCGCCGGTTAGTTCATCGAGCGTAATAAACCCGTCTTGTTTCTCAATTTTTTTAGTAAAAGTAGCATTCTCATGAATCTGCTCGGTTAGTTTTAATTTTCCAGAAATATATCCCTCTAATGAGTCTGTAAGAATGTTTGCACCCTTTAGCGCTAGGTATTTTTCAAGTTCAGGGTATGGAAGTGGCCATCCTGGGATTTTTTCTTCATGCATCGCAACTATTGGACCGTGATCCATTTCTTTATCCATTTGTATGATACTTACTCCTGTGTATTCCATGTCTTGAATGATAGATGTTTGAAGAGGTGTTGCTCCACGAAGTTTAGGTAAAAGTGAAGGGTGAACATTGAGTGCTCCGTGTTTAGGTATTTGCAAAAGGGCTTCGGGAATTATTTTTCCATACGATGCCACTATAAAAAGATCAGGGCTGAGCATCTTTAATGTTTCAATGGTATTTTCTTCCTTTAATTTTTCAAATTGAAAGAAATTAACTCCGTGTGAAAGTGCCCATATCTTGAGAGGTGGGGAAGCCATCTCCATTTTTCGTCCGGCAGGTCTGTCTGGAACTGTCACTATTGCACAAGGTACAACGCCTCGCTTTATAAGTTGTTCGAGCGCATATATAGAGAATTCAGATGTGCCAAAATATATTATATGTGTATCGGTACTAATTTTGGAGTTTTTAGTCATAAGATTATTTTTTCTTCGCAGAAATCGCAGAACTTTTTTTACTTCTGTTTTGTTCTTTAGGATCAACCTCTTCTAGGTCCTTCGCTTTATCAATAAACAGAATACCATTTAAGTGATCAACTTCATGTTGAAAGATATGAGCTAATAAGCCGCCAGCGCCTCTCTCAAAAGCTCTACCGAATTGATCGTAGGCTCGAATAGTTACTTTTGTAGATCGTCTAACTTTTCCGTATACCCACCGCACCGATAGACATCCTTCTCCTTCCATCCATTTTTTCTCTTTTGATTCTTTTGTCAGTACAGGATTTATAAAAACAAGGTCATCAATAACGGTTTGTGAGCTTGCAACTGTAGGTATGGCACTTTTTACTGATTCAGTTTTTGAGGAATTCTTTGTTGTTCCGTCCGTAGTGTCTGTTTCAGAAGATTTTTGACTTACTTTTATATCTTCTCCATTTGTTTTGTGAGTAGAAAAGATCTTTTTTGAAACAATAAAAATTCGCAGGGGGATACCAATTTGAGGTGCAGCAAGTCCGATGCCATCTTCTTGAGAATCCAAAGCCAATTTCATATCCTCTATAACTTGCTGTATTTTTGCAGATTTTATTTCAGATAATGAGATTTCATCGGCCACCTGTCGGAGTGCAGGATGTTGACCCTCACTTACAATTTGAGGTACATGTCCTTTTTTGACAAGGATTTCCTTCTTTGCAGGTAGTTCTTTTTTAGAATTTTTTGAATCATTTTTCATATGTAGTGTGTATATGGTGTATTCTGCATTATATCGTTAACTAGAGCAAGCTCTCAGGGTTCACATGTACAGAGTATTCATGAGGAAGACTGAGGAGAAGCGCTCGTAGATGCTCATCAGGCCAATCTTTTTTGTCTATAGAAAGTAACATATGTAGTGTTGATTTTCCTTTGGCCCCAGGTACAAAAGCAGGGAATACAAGCATTTCAAATTTTGCATGTGATTGCTTTTCACATTCTTCGAGAAGTTGTTGGAGCCGCTTCATCTTGGTTGTAGCGCCCGAACGAGTATCTTCGATTGTTATTTTTATATGAGTAATAAATGGTGGATAATTGAGCATTTTTCTCATAGAAAGTTCCTCCCTGTATAAACTGAGTAAGTTTCCTGACGCAATATGTTTAAGAACAGAATTTTTAGCATTTCGAGTTTGAATCAAAACGTATTTTTCAGTTTTTTCTAAGATACGCAAAATTGTGTGAGTGATACGTTCATTGATTTTAAAATCTGGTATTGAGAAAAGACTATCAAGAGAGGCAATGGCGGAATATTCAATCTGAGGGATAAATGCCAACGAACTTTCCGTACCTAGCAAAATCCCATCAGAACTATTTTTAAATTCTGCAATAACTGACTGAGCTTGTTTATCAGTCTTAACCATATCTTTATCTAGTCTAAAGATTTCACGTTTTGGAAAATATTTTTTAATTTCATCAGCAACTGTTTCTATTGCGATACCAAGGGTTATGAGTTTCCAGCTGCCACATACTGTACAAGCTTCAACAGCACTCCGTTCCGTTCCACAGTGGTGGCATAGAAAAAAACGATTTGGATTTATATCTAAAGAGTATTCGTTGCCACCAGTTTGGTTCTGTGACTCATGTCCGTTTGAATTTTGACCAGGTGCAAACGCTATCGGCGCAGATTTTTTTTGGTGAAGCACTATAGGTGCTTTGCATACTTGGCACTCAACAGTATGCCCACAGTCTCCACAAATAGTTTGAGGAGAGAGACCTCGTCGTGCCGTAAAAATAAACATTGGTAGTGATTTTTTGCCTGTGTACTCAATCATTGAATGGAGCTCCTCTGAAAATATTTGAAATCCTTTTTTATCATCTTTACTTTTTTCACGTTTAGTTTCGCGAACCGTATCATCTTGATTTGTTTGACTTATTGACTCATTTTTATGTTTATCATCTTTTTTGTCTGAAGACATATCGATGATAATGAGATCTGCGTCTTTTTCAACTCGATAAGAAATAGGGAAGAAGTCAGCTATCTCACCAACTTCTCGACGGTATAATGTCTCAACTCGAAGTAAGGTGTCTCCATATATGAGTCTAGAGCCCTGTAGTTTTGCATATGTCTCAATATAGTCTCGAAAATCGATATACGGTGTACGAATAGCAGAGTATGCTCGTGAGGATTCTCTTTCTAAAACAATTGTTTGAATATCCATTCGTGGAATAGATGCAAAAAGAGGAGTAGTAATAATAAGAACAGGGTGCTCAGTTTCGAGAGATTTTTTCCAGAGTTCAATTTGTTTCTTTTTACTTAAACTGCCATGTAGAACAATGACATAGTCTTCAATACCTTTTTGCAGATTTTTGTGTAGCTCTTCAGCAGACATAACTGTTGGAGTGACAATGAGCACCGACCTCTTGCGGGCAAATTCTTCACGTACAATACTTTTGTATGTACCCATTCTGTCTTCTGTATTTGTTTGAAAAACTAAAACATCGCTCGTAATTCCTAAATTATTAATACCTATTTCTGAATCATTCTTTGCATTTTTTGAAGCCTCTATTTTTTCTGAACGAACTTTAGTCGTAGAAGATTCTTTCGAAAGAGCATCTTGTAAAATAGCATCAGGAATACATGATTTGAGAACACTACCAAGTGGTACTGCATATACCTCAGACATTTTTACACATGCACGAATACATTCTGGTTTGACCACATGAAGTTCTTTTGTCTTCTCAATTTTACGAGTTACAAAAGAAGCTTGTTTAATGTTTGCTTTCGCATGACTTGCCGGTGTGACAGTTCCAACGAGGGCGGGGATAGTTCTTCCACGAAGTGGTACTTCTATGATAGTCCCAATATCAAAAGTATGAGAACTCCAGTAGGTGAGTTCATCTTTGAATGCTCCTCTGATGATTGGATATACGGTTAGGATGTTCATTGGTCTGTGTACTCTTGGAAATAGTCACTTCTGATTACTTCCCTCAAGTTTTATTACTCCTATTCTCTCAAATATGAAGGAGGTATACTATTGACATTTATATATAATTGTATTACTGTTTATTCATTCACTACCAAAATATTTCGGTTGGCTAACTGCCTAAAGAATTAAAATGGAAGACGGTGAATAAATCCAGATAGATAGTCAAAACAGACAAAACGCCAAACTTAGACCTATGAAAAAAAATCACATTGTCGTCCTCGCCGTGCTTTTTATTGCGGCAGTTATCTTTGTATCAATGAAAATGAGTATGCAGGAGGAGAAAGCTTCTCTGGTCGCCCCGTTGGCTTCACCTGTTGTTGCCTCCTCGAACGTCCAATCCACGACCCCAAATACGGATCTGGTTGATCCGTCAGTTCCCGAGCTGGTAGTGGTCGTTCCGGCCAAAAAAATCTCGCTCGACTTGGGTATTGAGAGGCTCAAGTCGATTCGGCTGGAGTTGTCTAAAAGAGGCTTTATCATCAATGATACTGTCCCGTCGGTGCCAGGTGAGGTAGTTCCAATTGAAATCCTCACGTATTCAAAGAACTCTTCGTCAAAAGAGAGAATTGAACTCTCAGAGATTTTAGAGGATTTGATGAATGCTGGTTACAGACCAATCAATGCCGTGGAGTTAGTGTCGATGGATGATAACTTCAGGGAGATTTCGGAGCAATGCATCTTTGCTTTCGGAACGATTCTCAAGCCGGAGAGTCTTAGTCGTAGGGCGATCATCTTTGGAGGTACAAATCATGAGAAGACTTTTAGAGCTCAGCTTTATGATATTCCGTTGACTGGTTGGAATCGGAACGATGAACTGTTGCTTGCTGTCGTCAAGGTGAGGCCTACAAAATCAGACCTTACAGAAAAAAAATAGTGGTAAACCACTCATACCGTTGAGGATGTGTCTCTCAATAAAAAGGCTTAAAGCCTTTAAGCGTCCGTGTCCCATCTCGAGGTTTCGAGCTCTGCGGTATCGGACGTTTTTCATTTTGTTAATTATGCAAAGTATGTAGGCTTTTCCTATTTCTCATATATATAGTAATATATGCCCAACAAACCGGTATAATACTTCTGTGATCCCGGGGCTTTAAAATACATGTCATTCTTCTCAAAAAAACTTGGAATAGATCTAGGAACTGCAAACACACTCGTGTTTTTGCCTGGACGTGGGGTAGTGCTTAATGAACCATCTGTAGTTGCCGTGTCCGAACAAGACAATCAGATTCTTGCAGTAGGAAATGATGCAAAAGATATGATTGGAAAAACTCCAGACAGTATTATTGCGTATCGTCCAATGAAAGATGGGGTGATTGCTGACTATCGTGTGACTGAAGCGATGCTCCGTTATTTTATAAACAAAGCTTTGGGTAAATGGAATATTTGGAAACCTGAAGTTATGATTTCAGTTCCTGCTGGTGTTACGTCTACAGAGCGACGGGCAGTGATTGAAGCTGCTATCAAAGCTGGTGCAAAAAATGCATACGTTGTGAAAGAACCAATTCTCGCGGCTATTGGTGCCGGTATTTCTATTCAAGAAGCTGTTGGACATATGATTGTAGATATTGGAGGAGGTACTACTGATGTAGCTGTGATTTCACTCGGAGGTATCGTTGCATGTACATCAGTAAAATGTGCAGGTAACAAACTCGATGCTGCTATTACTGACTATATAAAGAAGACATATAACCTCGCAATCGGAGACAAGACTGCAGAGGAAATAAAAATACAGGTTGGTTCTGCAGTACCAGTAGAAGAGGAGCTCGCTATGACAATCAAAGGCCGTGATTTTCTTACAGGACTTCCTCGCGCTGTTGAAATCAAAACAAATGAAATAGTAAAAGCAATTTCAAAAGAACTTCGAGATATGATCAAAGCAATCAAAGATGTATTGCAAGAGACTCCACCTGAACTTGCGTCTGACATTATTGATAATGGAATCATCATGACAGGTGGTTCATCAATGCTTCGTAACTTGCCAGAGCTTGTATTTCGGCGAACTGGTGTAAAAGCTGTGCTCGCTGACGACGCACTCTATTGTGTGGTAAAGGGGACTGGTATAGCTCTCGACCACTTGGATACATATAAGAAGACTATTATTACGAAGAGATAGAAATAGCAAACTTTCTGTTTTTACGATATTCTTTAGGTAATGTTGTCTCACCTCAAAAAAGAATCAATGCATCACGCTTTTGTTATAGAAGGCGATATTAAACAATCGCGTGCGGCACTTTTTGATTTTCTTAAAAATGAATTTGGTATGGGGCTTGGGCATAATGACCTCGTCCTTTTGGACCGTGGTGATTTTGGTGTTGAGAATGTTCAGGAAATTATAGATGTAAATTCGAGAAAGCCAACGGTAGGAATGTATAAGATTATTGTTGTGGTCCTAAATTCTATTTCGCACCAAGCTCAAAATGCAATTCTCAAGACACTCGAAGAACCTCGTCCAGGTACGTTTATTTTTATACTTGCAAATACTGCGTCTGTTTTTCTACCAACAATACTGTCACGTGTGCAGGTTGTGAGAGGAGTTGCTGGTGCGTCTAAAGATGAGTTGAAGGATGTGTCTAAATCAGATATTAAAAAAAATGAGAGTCTCGATGCTCAAATTTTCATCAAAAATAGTTCAAGTGAAAGACTGTCTCAGATTAAAGAAATTCTTGATCTCAAGTCAGATGAGGAAATAGGAGATGGAGAGATATTTGCTTTTATACAAGGCGTAGAAAAGATTACCTCTGAACTCGCTCAGAAAAGTAAAGACGCCGCACTGAATACTTTGGTAGCACAGATATTTACAAAAGTTGAAGATTATATGAGAGATACTTCATCATCTAAAAAGCTTTTACTTGAGTATGTGGCACTAAGATTGCCTGTGCTATAGATTTTAAATATTGTAGGGAACAAAAAAGCCACCGTCTAGGAACGGTGGCCTGCCATTGTATGGCGATTGTGTTTGTTGAATACTTTCCTAGTAGTATTTTGATCAATAGTGACCAGTGTGTCCGTTTGGACCTTAGGGCATCCTGAAGTCAGGATCTTCAAAGAGTTTCGTGCACAACTCACGAGCCCGAGCGTTCATCATTTCTTCGGTATCCATAGTTTCGGAGTCTGGAATCACAAGGTTGTATGAACCCATGAGCTCGAGCCTGACAATTATCGCCAAGGTTGCCTTGACGAATGCGTGCAAGTCAGCGATCTCCGATGTGTGATCTGTCTTCGTGTCTTCTTGAAAGGCTAGAATGAGGCGAACGGCTGCCCGTACCTCATCTTCTAACACCTGTGCAAGAACACTCGAGCTCCTTACTTCTTCGATCCGGTTTGTTGCCCAGATTCCAAGAAATAACTTCTCGAGCCGGTGATAGTCTTCCAGGTCGTACGAGTTATCCTTAACCCGGCCTTTCTGGATATTGATCCAGGTGCACAGGACAGATGCGGAGATGATTAGACCTCCTGCAGTAAGTGCGAATCTTTCCCAAGACGGTGCCTTGAAGAAGAAACACGTTGCAGCAATCATGACTGCGATTTGGATACAGCTGCTGGTGATATAGCGAACATCCAAGCTTTTCACCTGCTGTAACATTTTCTTGCAGCTGATGTGTAAGGCCATCCGGGAATCAAAAAGTTCGCGGAAGATTTCCAACATTGCTGCTGGAAGTTTGCTCTGTTTGGTTTTCATGGAACAAGGTTGTGAAGTGTCAGAACTTCACTCTTTGGTGTGTGTTGTAGAAAGAGGGTGTGGACTTCAGGTCCCATTCGGTACATTTTCAGACTGCACCTCACTTTTTTCACTCTCCACTAACTGACATTAGTAATATTATTATACAATTCTTATTCATTAAAGTCAAGTATAAATATGCCCAAAGTAAAGGCTATTTATTAGACAAAGTTCAAACATTCTATGTTATAATCCTCACCATATGGCATACAATTTTTCAAAATTTCAGCAAAAAATAAAAGAAACACAGGAATGGTATTCAAAAGAACTTGCTAGTATTCGTACTGGTCGGGCTTCTACTGCATTTCTTGATCCAGTACGAGTAGAATCATACGGGTCTGAAATGCCTATTACATCACTTGCAACTGTAACTTCAGAGGATGCTCGATCTATTCGAATTTCTCCTTGGGACAATAGTCAGACTCAAGCTATCGAGAAAGCAATCACTATAGCAAACCTTGGCGTATCTGTAGTTGTAGATGGTTCAGGTCTCCGAGTTATTTTTCCAGAGCTTACAGGTGAGCGACGTATTCAGCTTGTAAAAGTTGCAAAGGATAAACTTGAGGATGCAAAAGTTGCTCTTCGACGAGAACGAGGAGAAGTTTCAGATGATATTAACACTCAGAAAAAAGAAGGTAATATGGGTGAAGACGATGCTATGCGAGCAAAGACTGAGATGGAAAAGTTTGTTCAAGAGGGTAACTCAAAGCTCGAAGAACTTTTTGCAAAGAAAGAACAGGAAATCACAAATTAATTTACTCGAGTTGAGGTAAGGTTGATGTCTTGTTACATTACATCAATTTCGCCAAACAATTAACAAAATCAAATGTCCACAACAATCATCTTTCTTTTAGTTCTCACAGTTTTGGTTTTTGTGCACGAACTTGGTCACTTTTTGGCGGCGCGAATGTTCGGTATTCGAGTGGATGAATTTGCTATTGGTTTTCCACCACGTATCGCAAGTTGGATGTGGGGCAAGACTCGGTATGCTATAAACCTTTTGCCACTTGGTGGATATGTACGTATTTATGGTGAAAATTCCGAAGATGAACGTACTCCAGATAACATGCTCGCGAAACCTAAATGGCAACAGGTTGTAGTCTTGGTCGCTGGAGTGACTTTTAATATTATTTTTGCATGGTTACTTCTTTCAGCCTCACTTTTTATCGGATCAAAGGCTTCTGTAGATGCAATGCCTGCTGCAATTGTAAAGAATCCTATTCTGACAGTTGTAATGGTTACTCCCGGAAGTCCAGCAGAAAAAGCAGGTCTCAAGTCTGGTGATGAAATTCTATCTATTGCGAATTCAAAAACTGTGCTGGCTTCAACTTCTCTTTCGGTCGTTGGAGCACAGAGTATTATTGCAGGAGCGCCAGATAAAGTTCAGCTCACGGTAAAGCAGTTCAAAGAAAAGACTGGAGAAAAAGAATATTCTGTTAATGCAATTACTATAATTCCTCAAGATGGAATCGTCTCAGGTAAAAAAGCTGTAGGTATTTCTATGGATATGGTTGCTGAAGTAAAAGCTGGATTCTTTGATTCACTTTATTATGGTGCTCGACAAACATATTATCTCACTTCAAATGTTGCTACAGGACTTTATTCATTCCTTGGTTCTGCAATCATGGGTAAGGCAAGTCTTGGACAAGTAAGCGGTCCAGTAGGTATTGCAGGGGCAGTAGGAGAGTCAGCAAAGGTCGGTTTCTCCAGCCTTTTGGTTATCGCTGCTGTTATTTCAGCTAACCTTGCGGTCCTCAATCTTGCACCATTCCCAGCCCTTGATGGAGGTCGTGTTGTTATTGTAGCGATAGAAGCTATTATTAGAAGAGAGCTCAATCAAAAAGTGATTCAGTGGGTAAACGGAATAGGCTTCTTGCTCCTAATTGCACTTATGCTTATCGTTACCGTAAAAGATATTTGGGCACTTTTTTAATCTTTTTCGATTAATATTTGACAGTAGTTCCTTACAATTTTATCTATTAAATCTAATCAAACTAAAATGAAATATAAAAAAGTATATATAATCAGTGCAGTAATTGCTATTGTAATAATAGCTGTAGCAATATTTTTAAGATCTACTGATAAAGTAGCTGATAACGGAATCTCTGAACTTGTTAACACACCGACTTCAACTTCGACAGATGGAGTGATCAATAGTCTCGGAGCTAGAGATGTTGAAAATAAAGCAGCTTATTCTCGGATTCAATCTGATTGGGTATGGGAGAAAACTACATACTCAGATCCATCATTGGCTACGGTTGTACCTTCAAAGGGTAAAGATTTTATTCTGACATTAAATGAAAACAAAAAACTTTCTGTAAAAGGAGATTGCAATGTTATGAATGGTAGTTATTCTCTTGATGAAAATACTGTATCTGGAATAGAGACAGAAGATGAAATGTCACTAGGTGCTATTAAGATAGGTGCAGTAGCCTCTACTAAAAAATATTGTGAATGGAGTAAGGAGGACGCTTTTTTGAAAGATTTTTCTAGAGTATCAGCTTACAATATGAGAACACTTAAGTTAGAAATTCTTCTTCCTAATAATGAAGGAGTCATGATTTTTGATCGAAAAGAAGAATTGGAAGGGTAGTAATTTGAGATGCTCAAAAATTGTCGATTTAACTTCTGTCTAAATGAGTCAGAATGATGGCTTTTTTGGCCAGAATTTAGCATTTTTGTAGCTATAATCTGAACAGACATCACCATAAAAGCTCTATTCTGGAAATAGTCTATTCAGATGCTTTGGTGTAAAATATCGGCAACAAGAGAGGTTTGCGATTTTAGGTATTTTCGGAGATATCTAGCCCTTAAAATTACTCTCAAATATTCTAAAACCTATGTATAAAAAACTCAAACAAAAATTTCATAGGATGACTTCAAATAATATTGGTATTGATCTTGGTACTGCAAATACTCTTGTATACATGCAAGGGAAGGGTGTTGTCATAAATGAACCGTCAGTAGTTGCTGTAAATCAAAAGACAGGTCGTGTTGTTGCTGTTGGTTCACAGGCAAAAGCAATGCTTGGTAGAACTCCTGGACATATTATCGCGATACGTCCGCTCGTTGATGGAGTAATTTCAGATTTTGAAGTTACAGAAGAAATGCTTTCATATCTTATTAAAAAAGCTGAAGGTCTTTCTAAAAAAATGCTCGGTCCAAAAGTTGTAGTGGGTGTGCCATATGGAGTTACAAATGTAGAGCGTCGTGCTGTTCGTGACGCTGCAAAAAATGCAGGCGCACGAGAAGTACATATCGTAGAAGAGCCAATGTCTGCTGCAATCGGTATTCGCCTGCCTGTTCGAGAAGCGACAGGGTCAATGATTATAGATATAGGTGGAGGGACAACTGACATTGCTGTAATATCACTTGGTGGTATTGTTCGAGCAAAAAATCTTAAGATTGCGGGTGATAAGCTCAATACAGATATTATTTCATATATTAGAAATGAATTTAAAATATTGATTGGTGAAAAAACTGCAGAGGATATGAAGATTTCTATTGCAAGCGTGCTCCCATGTAATCCGACACTTGAGACAACTATTCGTGGGCGTGACTTGGTGACAGGTCTTCCTAGAGAAGTGATTATTACAGATTCAGATATTCGAGAGGCGATAGGTGCGTCTATGAATACTCTACTAGATTCTGTAAAAGAGGTTCTTGAAACAACACCACCTGAAATCCTCGCTGATGTTATGCGAAATGGTATATATCTTGCCGGTGGTGGAGCGCTCATCCGTGGCCTTCCAGAAGCCCTGTCAGATTATGTGGGTATACCTGTCTACGTCGCCGAAGACCCTCTAACGGCAGTTGCTCGAGGTGCTGGTATCATTCTTGAAGAATTAGAAAAATTTGAAGATATGCTAATCCAAAACGAACATGAGCTACCTGTTACGCGATAAGAAAAAAAATACAAGTAAGGAGGTTATTCGGATAGTATCAATAGTACTCGTCCTTGTGTTGGTTTATATATTTTTTTCTAAGCCAATTACTACAGGTTTACATTCTATACAACGTGGCGTTGGCTATGTATTTGGTTACTATGACGATACAGTTCGCCCTATATCAGAAAACACACTTATCCAATCTTTAAAAGATGAAAATGAGCAACTTAAAGAAATAGTGGGTCGAAAGACTGAGCATGATGACAGACTTCTTTCTGTCATATTATCTCGGCCGCCGAGAATTCCGTATGATTCACTTATCGTAGATATAGGAGAGGATCATGATTTGAGTGAGGGTAACTTGGTGTATGCAGAAATGGATTACATCATTGGACATATTGAAGTGGTAAATTCTAATTCTTCTGTGGTTAAACTTTTCTCTGCACCAGGTGAAAAAATAGATGTACTTGTAGGATCAAGTACAATACCTGTAGTTGCTGAGGGTCGAGGTGCTGGGAATTTTTATATAAAGGTTCCTAAGAATATTCCAATAGCTGAAGGTGATCAGATTCTTGTGCCTGGAATACGTCCAATAATACTAGGTACAGCTGAACACGTTGATTCGAGTGAGGGTGAGGCTTTTTCGCACATATATTTTAAACTCCCTGTTAAACTAAACGCATTGCATTATGTTCAAATCAAAAAGAACGCTCATTAATATTTTATTATTTGGATCATTTTTAACCTTACCATTTTTACCATGGTATGCAGTGTTTGTTGTTGGTACTGTTTCTGCTTGGTATTTTACATATTATGAATTTATTTTACTCGGCTTTTTAATGGACGTGTCATACTCATCTTCTTATATGAGTATGGTTACGAAAGAAATAGTTATTGATTCATCTATACCGTTCGTGTCAGCAGCTCCTTCATTTATAGGTACATTCTTTTTTACACTTATCTCGGCTGTTATAGTCCTAGTTTTGCAGATAATTAAAAAGAGAGTAAGATTCTATTCATGATATTTAGACGCTCGAGAAATGTTCGTAGACATACAGAGATTGATCCTGACGAAATATTTATTGATTCGTCTAACTTGCCAGATTTTGATACTGACCAATTTGAAGGTCAAATAGAAAAGCCAATCTCCAAAAATTCACTTAGAGTTGCTGGTTTTTTGTTTCTTTGCATTGCTGTATTGTTTACTTACAAGATTGCTACGCTACAAGTTATTAGTGGTGAAAGGTACAAAAATATTTCTGAAAATAATAGACTACATCACAGTTTACTTTTTGCTGAGCGTGGAGCAATTACTGATAGAGAAGGGAAGTTACTTGCATGGAACGAAACAGATCCAAGTCAGGCAGAGTTTTCTTTACGTTCATATACTACTGATGAGGGACTCCACAATCTTGTTGGATATGTGAAGTATCCTAAAAAAGATAAATTCGGATTTTATTATAATACAGAATTTGGAGGGTCTGATGGTGTTGAAAAGTTTTTTAATGATGCACTCTCTGGTGATAATGGTTTGAAGATTACAGAGACAGACGCTCTCGGAAAAGTGCTTTCAGAAAGCGTGGTCCGGCCACCAAAAAAGGGTGAGAATATAAGTCTTTCAATACATGCAGGTGTTCAAAAAGCAATGTATGATTCTATCTCTGAAATAGCGCGACGTTCTGGATTTGATGGAGGTGCAGGAGTTGTTATGGATATAAAAACGGGGCAGATTTTGGTGAGTGTTTCAAATCCTGAGTATGATTCAAACGTTCTGACAGACGGAAAGGATGTAGATAAAATAAATGGATATTTAAAAAATCCTTATAATCCGTTTCTTGATAGAGTATCATCGGGCCTCTATACACCTGGGTCTATATTGAAACCAATATTTGCGTTTGCTGCTCTTGCAGAAGGTGTTATTACACCAGAAAAGCAAATAGAAAGTACTGGAGAATTAAAGGTCCCAAATCCCTACAAACCTGGCGAATTCACAGTTTTTAAGGACTGGAAGGCTCATGGGTACACGGATATGAGAGAGGCTATTGCTGTTTCATCAGACGTCTATTTTTATGAAATTGGTGGAGGATTTCCTGGTCAAAAAGGTTTAGGTATTGATAATATAAATAAATATTCACGACTATTTGGCTTAGGTGATTCTCTTGAGGGCAATTTCTTTAGTGGTAAAAAGGGTGTTATTCCAAATCCAGAGTGGAAAAAAATAAACTTTAATGGTGACGCATGGCGCCTTGGAGATACATACAACACAGCGATTGGCCAGTATGGTTTTCAAATTAGTCCAATCCAAGCGGTGCGTGCAACTGCCGCTCTTGCAAATGGAGGTACGGTTCTCACGCCAACTCTATTGTCGGAAAAAACAAAACAAGAGTTTTTAAATAAAAGTGAACCAACAGAATCAGAGTATGCAGCAGTGCATACTGAAAATACTAAGATACCTGATGCACAACCATCTTGGTATACAGTTGTACGTGAGGGTATGCGTAAAACTGTGACAGAGGGAACTATGAAGGGTCTAAATCTACCTTATGTCAAAGTGGCTGGAAAGTCAGGTACTGCGCAGCTTGGTGTAACCAAGAAGCAGATTAACTCGTGGGCTGTAGGTTTTTACCCAAGCGAGGCTCCTCGTTATGCATTCGCTGTATTGCTTGAGAGAGGTCCTAATACGGCTACAGAGGGTGGAACAGCTGCGATGGCACTTTGGCTTGATTGGATGAACTTGTATGCTCACGACTATTTGGTAGCTAACTAGAATTGACCCCAACTAGGTTAACCTGTATACTTGTCCCAAATTGTGAATATTGGACATATATCATGCTTTGAAACTCTCATTTTATTAGTAGAGATTCAAAGTGTCACAAGGTAAATAAGAAACCCTTGTGCGTCCATAATAAAAACTTATTTCAACAATTTTCGGCATAGTGTCCAATCATGGATGCCACTAAAATGCTGATAAAAAATATACCAATGTCAAAAATCGCAAGTAACAAAGAATATCTTTCAAAGGAAAAATTCAAGCTTCTCACAGAGGAGCTAGAAAATCTTAAAACTGTAAAGCGAAAAAAAATCGCTGAAGAGTTAGAGTTTGCAAAAGGCTTGGGTGATCTTTCAGAAAATGCTGAATATCATGAGGCACGAGAAGCGCAGGCTACACTCGAAGATCGTATTTTACAACTTGAGTCTATTCTCGCCAATGCAGAAATAGTTGCAAAGCATCACTCTGATGTTGCTGAAGTTGGTTCTGTTGTTCATGTAAAAAAGTCAGGTGACAAGGCAGAGCGTGTATATCACATTGTAGGTTCAGAGGAAGCAGATACTGCAACAGGAAAAATCTCATTCAAATCTCCACTTGGTCAGGCTCTTCTTGGAAAAAAGAAGGGTGAGGAATTCAAGTTTAAAACACCAGCAGGTGAAGCAAAGTATACAGTTATTAACGTAGAGTAGTTTGTCCGATTTAGAATTAAAATAGTTCACATTTCGGAATTACAGACGAAGGGTGTTATAATTTGCTCTACTGTTAAAGGTAGATAATTATTAAGGTGTATTCAGTACGCATTTCGCAAAATTACATTTCGCAATATTACATTTCGTAAAATTAAATCAAATGGCATCACAAGAAGAAATCAAAGCGGTTCGAATGGAAAAACTCAAAAAACTTGAGTCTCTTGGAATTGAGCTTTATCCAATTTCAGTTCGAAAAGATTACAACATACTAGATCTACGAGAAAAGTTTGAGGAGCTTGTAAAAGCTGAGGGTTCTGCTGAATATACAGCTCAGGAGATTTGTATCGTTGGTAGAATCATGTCTATGCGAGGACAAGGTGCTTTGGTGTTTGCTGATGTATTTGATGGTACTGCTACATTTCAAACTATTTTTAAAAAGGATCAAAATCCAATCTATACACTAAGTACTCAAAAAGGGGAATCTGTTTCAGGTATTACTGAAACTCTTGCTCATCCTGGCGTAACTAAAACAGCGAGCATTGGCGCAGACGCAAATGAAAATGGGAATGATGCAAATCAAAGCCCGACTGATGCATTCGAACTTTTCAAGGATACTGCGGACATGGGTGACTTCATAGAAGCTCGTGGACGACTACTCCGAACATCAAGAGGTGAAATGAGTCTTGTGGTTTCTGCATGGAGAATGATTACAAAATCACTTCGACCACTTCCTGAAAAATGGCACGGTCTCCAAGACGTCGAAGAACGATATCGACGACGATATCTTGATGTCCTCTCAAATGAAGATGTGCGAAAATCTTTTATACTTCGATCAAAGCTTCTTACAGCAGTACGAAGATTTTACGATGACCATGGGTACCTCGAAGTAGAGCTTCCAATCCTCCAGGCACTCGCAGGTGGAGCTACAGCGGCTGTTTTTGAGACACATCACAACGCTCTCGATCTCGACTTCAATCTCACAATCGCACAGGAACTCTATCTCAAAAAACTCATAGTGGGTGGTTTCAATAAAGTGTATGAAGTAGGACGACGATTTCGAAATGAGGGAATCGACACTACTCACAATCCTGAGTTCACAATGCTCGAGTCACAAGAAGCATATGCTGATGCAAAATCACAGCGTCAGTTTATACAGGACCTCGTTCAGTCACTTGTCCGAGAGCTCTTTGGTGTAGATTCTTTCCAATATGAAGGGCAGACTATAGACACAGGTAAAGCTTTCGAGGTTCGAGAATATCTCGAAGTCATCGCGGAATATGCAGGTATTACAGATGTGCGTGCAAAGAGCCGAGAAGAGCTTGTTGAAGTTGCGCATAAGTTTGGTGCAGATATTGAGCCTGCTGATGAGTTCGAAAAAATCATCGACAAAATTTACAAAAAAGCTGTTCGACCAAAACTTATCCAACCTATTTTCCTTATCAATTATCCAGTAGAATTCAATCCATTTGCAAAAAGACGAGAAGATGACAAAACACTCATCGACCGATTCCAGCTTGTTATGGGAGGTCTTGAAGTTACAAACTGTTTCTCAGAGCTCAACAATCCAGTAGACCAAAAAGATCGATACGAAGATCAGGATCGAAAGAAACGAAAAGGTGATGGAGAAATTTCACCAAGTGATCAGGACTATCTTGAAGCTATGGAATACGGCATGCCACCAAACGGCGGTATCGGCATTGGTATTGATAGACTTGCTATGCTTTTTATAAATACTGGAAATATCAAAGACGCTATATTGTTCCCGACAATGCGACCAGAAGATACTGGTGGAAGTAGTGCTGAAAAAGCTGCCAAGAAAAAAGAGAGTAGTGTTGCTGTAATTATTCTAAATGCAGGTGCTGAACTTGTTGGATGGCAGAGAATGAATACCGTTGCACATCTCAGTGCATCTTTTGCAGGAACTGCAGGTAAGAAACTTTTTATGCAAGAAAGTGTGAAGACTGCTGATGATCAAGATATTAAACTAAATATCCAGCACGCTATTTTGATCAAAGAGCTTGGTTCAAATGACGCACTTAAAAATGTGCTCGCTAAGGCAAATCAGGTAGGACTCTCTACTTCAGAATTCACTCGTGAAATGATTGAAACAACAAATGACAAAAAAGTAATTGCACAAACTAAAGAGAAAAATTTTGCTGAGGTTGAACATCTTGGTGTACTTGTCTTTGGTCCAAAGAGTCTGGTAGAGGAGGCAACTGAGGGTGCTGTGTTGGTTGGGTAAAAGGGAGGTTACTGTAAGAGTGTTGGGAATGTGATATTGACAAGACCAGAATAGTGTACTATTTTGGTCTTTAGTTCTGCCTGGATGAACCTTGCAGAAAAACCAATACATTGACATGAACGACACAGATGCAGCAAGTTACCCTGGTCTCGATGAAAGAGGCTATCCTATTAAGAAGTCGTCAATAATTGTCGCGGTTCGTCGCGAACTTTTGCCGACATTAGATTTTTTGAAACAAACACACGCAGAATCTACTAACCCAATTATCAAGATTTCAGTCAGACGCTATAAACAGTGGTATGACCTGGTGGGTACTGTGGATGAAGTACTTTTTTTCGACGACGGAATCGTCGTTAAATTTTCTCCAGATCAAAAAATATCCTCACTTAAATGGCCCAAAGCTGCCTTTTGGATTCCTTATGTTGGAACAGGGGGGATTCTTGCTGATCAATGGAACACATCACTGATTTGAATGCTTGAAATAGAGCGTGAGAGCAGGAATGGTTGAAAAACACCACTCCTGCTTTTTTTGTTCCAAAATTTCCCTCAAAGTTATCCACCACAAGTGGGTATTTTTGTTTGCTAAAGTACATCAAGTGGAATAGAATGGTATGTAAGTGGGATGAAGTGGTAAATTCTACAAATTAAGCTGAAAAGCTAAAAAACGTAGGATTTACAAGGAAAAAAAGTGGGTAAATGATAGAAATATCACACATCTCGCGAAACAATCTTGGATATTTGAAAAATTCACCAAGAAAATCTGCACAAAACTTCAGCAAAAAGTAATGTGCAGGTCATAAAAAAGAAAGATGGAATTTGCGCAAACAAAGACCATCAAAACCAGTTAGGGATAGTGAGTTGTTTTATAGAGCCATTAGTCCGCTGCCACGTGACTATGGTTCTCATACAAAATCGCGTTCGCGATTTGGTCACGCCGAAAGGACTTACGCGACCCGATTCGCGGAATCGCATACAAAATCGCGCGAGCGAAAAAAACATGCTAATAGGAGAATATACCCACACACAAGACGACAAAAAGAGAATCTCACTTCCTTCGAAATTTCGAAAGGAGATGGGTAAAAAAGTCGTGGTAACACGAGGTCTTGATAATTGTCTCTTTATGTACACAGTCAAGGAGTGGATGAAAATCTCTGAGAAACTCGGCGGTCTCTCAATTGGTCAGTCAGATAGTAGAGGGTTCAATCGAATCATGCTCGCAGGAGCACAAGAAATTGATATTGATTCAATTGGACGAATACTTCTTCCTGAATTTCAGAGAGAATACGCGGGAATCGAAAGCAAAAACAAGGTGGTGTTCGCAGGTGTTCATAGTCGTGTCGAAATCTGGGATGAAACTCGATGGAAGGAATATACATCGAAGATCTTGAAGCAAGCAGATCAGCTTGCTGAAAAACTCGGAGAAATCGGCGCTATCTAATTAGAGTGATTCAAAAATTCAGATAATCAAATAATTCAGACAAACTATAAATCACATGCGACACAAACCAGTTCTTTTACAAGAAATATTAGAGAATCTAAACCTTCCAAAAGGTGGAGTGTATATCGATTGTAATCTTGGAGATGGTGGACATACTCAAGCCGTTATCGAAGCAGCTATCGAGGCCTATGGTCCTGATGCTGGAGGTATAACTGCAATTGGGTTTGACCTTGATAAAGATGCAATAGAACGAGCAACTGCAAATATAACTTCTAGTCCAAAAGTGACTGAAGCAATTGCAAACGGCTCATTTAATCCAGATACACAACTCCGACTTTTTAGAAAAAACTTTAGAACTCTAAAAGATACTCTTTCCAAAGAGGGAATTTTAAAAGCCAATCAGGATGACGCAGACGGTCCTGGCGACACGAATAGTGATGCATCTGTTGCAGACACAAATGGTGTTACTCCTGTCACATCTGTCGCGCCTGTTGCAGATGCAATTCTTTTCGATCTTGGAATCAGCTCTTATGAAATAGATGAGTCAGGCCGTGGATTTAGTTTTCAAAAGGATGAACCATTGTCTATGACATTTGGAACATCAAAGCGAGCGCCTTCAGTAGATGGCGAAATTGATCACCAATTCACAGCCTATGACATCGTAAATACATGGCAAGAAGAAAATATTGCTGACATCATCTACGCATATGGAGAAGACAAGTACTCAAGAAGAATTGCAAAGGCAATCGTTGATGAACGTGAAGCTCGTAAAAAAGCAGTAGCGTATGAATCACGAGATAAGAATAAGCCAAATGAAGATATTGAAGCGGGAATTGGAGGAATACGAACAACCTCTGAGCTTGCTGAAATTATCAAAAAAGCTTATCCAGCCTTCGCCCGATTTGGAAAGACAAACCCAGCAACAAGAACATTTCAAGCCTTACGAATTGCGGTCAACGACGAGCTAAGAGCTCTCCAAGATGCACTTCCACAAGCTCTCGAAGTCTTGAAGCCGGGAGGAAGGCTAGCGGTCATTACATTCCACAGTTTGGAAGACCGAATAGTTAAACAATTTTTTAAGGAAAAAGCAGGAGAGGAACATGGCGAGGAAGATCTGGTTTACGGAGGATTTAAACCAAATCAGGAGCCTGAGGTACGGTTGATAAATAAAAAGCCAATTGCCCCAGGAGAAAAAGAGGTAAAGGAAAATCCAAGATCACGAAGTTCAAAATTGAGAATAATAGAAAAGTTATAGGGTCGCACAAATTTAGCAAAATAAACAATAAAATCATATGAAACAAGCAACAAACACAATCAAAATGATAGACAGGGTGAGCGAGACAATATTTTGGTCACTTGCTATAGGAATTGCGTTGTTGTCTGCATTTTATATGTATAGTATTCAAAAGAGTGTGAGAAACGTTGTCACTCGAAGTAATATTCAAGCTGATATAGTTGCTCTCAACTCAAAACTTTCTGAAACAGAATTTCAATACATGAACTCAGTGGGTACTATTACACTTGAGACTGCACAGAAACTCGGGTATGTTTCAGCAATTAATAAAACATTTGTAACTCGAGAGAGAATTGGACAGAACGTCGCTATTCGGTAACATGTTATAATGCACAGTATGATGAAGACTCGAATTAGAATTATTGCGGCGTGTGTTTTTCTATTTTCAATACTTTTGTTCGTAAAATTGTATTCGTTACAAATCATCCACAGTGAGGATTTTCGTGATAGAGCAGATAGGCAATATCAGCGTCCTGCTAATGCCTTCAATCGAGGGACTATTTATTTTACCGATAAAGATGGTAATCAAATATCAGCTGCTACTTTAAAGACAGGTTTTATTCTTGCTCTCAATCCCAAAACTCTTCAACTTAATGGATCAGTAGACACAACGTACAACAAACTTTTAACTGTTCTTCCAGATCTCAAATATAGCGACTATTCACTCAAGGCAAATAAGCCTGGCGATTCATATGAGGAACTTATGAAGCAAGTCGATGAAAATAAGGGCGCTAAGATATCGGCATTAAAAATCCCAGGAGTAAGTCTATATAAAGATAAGTGGCGTTACTACCCAGGTGGCGAACTAGCAGCGCATGTACTCGGTTTTATGGCATACAAAGGCAATGATATTGCTGGACGATACGGACTTGAACGTTCATATGAGGACAACCTTAAGCGTGAAAATGATGATGTCTACGTAAACTTTTTTGCTGAACTTTTTTCAAATATAAAGCAAAGTGTAGCTGGTGATTTGCAAGGAGACGTTGTCACTACTATAGAACCAAGAACTGAAGCATATGTTGAAGACATGCTCAAAAATATCAGCCGTCAGTATGGCTCTGAGCGTTCTGGCGCTATAGTTATGGATCCAAAGACAGGCGAGATTGTAGCAATGTCTCTGTATCCAACATTCGACCCAAATGATTTTAAATCTGTTACAAGGCCAGAACTTTTTAGAAATGATCTTGTTGAAAGTATGAATGAAATGGGTTCGATCATTAAACCTCTTACTATGGCGGTAGGTATCGATCTCGGAAAAGTGCACGCTACAAGTACATATGACGATACAGGTTCAATTACATCAGATGGTAGAACGATATATAACTTTGATAAAAAAGGACGTGGAGTGATTACATTGCAATATGCGCTTTCAAAATCTCTCAACACTGGTTTTGCATATGTGGCAGGTCGGGTTGGTAATAAAGCATTGACTGAATATTTCAAAAACTTTGGACTTGGTACAAAGACTGGTATCGATTTACCAAACGAGGCAGCAGGACTTATTGATAACTTAAACAGTCCAAGAAATATTGAGCACATCACAGCGTCATTTGGACAGGGTATCGCTATTACTCCTGTACAGGTTGTGCGTGCATTTTCTGCTATCGCAAATGGTGGAACTCTTGTTACTCCACATACTGTAAATAGAATTGATTATAGAGTCGGTATCTCTAAAAATATAAAAGGTGACTCATCAGTGGGGGCAAGTCCAAGAGGTGATGCGAGTTCTACTCCGAGCGCAAATATTCGAGTCATAAAAGAGAGTACTTCAAAAGAGATTACGGATATGATGGTTTATAACGTAGATAATTCACTTCTTGAGGGTAAGGCAAAGAATCCGCGATATAGTGTAGCGGCAAAGACAGGTACAGCACAGATTGCGGTAAAAGGTGGTTATTCTGACAATCAGTATTTGCATTCGTTCGTTGGTTATTTACCAGCATACAATCCTAAGTTTGTAGTGTTCATGTATACAGTTAATCCACGCGGGGTTAGTTACGCGTCTGAAACATTAGCAAAGCCTTTCATTGATTTAACTAAATTTCTGATAAGTTATTATCAGTTGTCGCCAGATAGGTAGTTGGGAGAGGGTTTAAAATCTGGAGTTTGATAGAAAGAACAAAACCTCGCGAGCTGTGAAGCCTGCGAGGTTGTTTGTCTTATTTTTGATTGAGGGAAAAGACGCCCTGCGTATGTGATGAATGATAGACCATGGTGGTCGATCAAGTAAGCATATCTTTCATGTTGGGGTTTGGAACGATCTCGATCTTTTTGAAATCTTTGAGCGTACCTTTTGCGAATGGACCCCCGTCTCCAATCCAAAGCACAAAGTAGTTACCAGATTGGATACCACATATGTCAGTGGATATGATTTCAGACAGGGGATCTATCTGAATGACTACCCAGGATGTCTGTGGTTCAAGCTCAATGAAGATGTAGCAGAAGTCTTTAGTGGCAGTGTAAGTGACGAGTCTAATCTCATACGTGACACCAGTTTTAAGTGGTGCATTTCTGAGCAGAAAGGGAAGTCCTTCTTTTTTCTTGAGCTCTTCATTTTTGAGACGGAGTTGTTTGTTCTCAGTTTCAAGTCGTTTAAGCCATTCGATGAACTGTTCTGCTTTCACCACCATAAGAATAATGACGACTGCTCCAGCAAACAAAACTAACGGAGGGATGTTGTCCATGTAAAGAACCTAGAGTGAGGGGATTGAATCTCACTTAATCGGTGACATATTAATACCATAAAAGTGACGAGGTGTTAAGGTCTATAAAATCTAAGTGATACGAGTGCATCGTGTATAAATAGAAGAGACCGAATGGCATGAAAGCCGTCCGGTCTCTGTGGGGTTCTATGGTTGGGTTGATGACGGATGTCACCGTGGTATCTGGTACTAATAGTACCTGTTGGTCTTATGACCGTTTGACCTACGACGCCTGCGTGCTGCAGCACGGGAGTCGTAATTCTTCATTTGCTTCTGCAAACCGAGATCGTGCGTCTGTTTGCGCCCTTTTCCTTTGTTCTTCTTTTTTCTTTTTCCCATAATTCCTCCTTCCTATCAGATCGCTGTTGAAGTTAGTTGAGTTTGTATCTATCCGAGGTGTGCGATCTGGGCTGTATGGTAACGTACTTTCTACAAATAACAAATTATAGGCGGTCTTTGTCGGTCTAATTAGCTAACGATGTGTACATTTTCTTTTAGTATAAAAAGTGTTATATTGCATGCATATTTTAGGTGTAAAAGGGCTGATTCTTGAGCTATTGCACAGTTAAATATATAAATGGCCCTATCGTCTATCGGTTAGGACGAAGCCTTCTCAAGGCTTAAAGCCGGGTTCGATTCCCGGTAGGGTCACCTTCAACAGCTAGCACGTGTAGCGTACAAAAATAGCCCTTTCAGGGGCTATTTTTGTATAAGTGCAAATTAACTCCAATTGTGTAATATTATAAATATGATCCTGACCAAGACTAACTTTCTTACATGCATTGATTGTGCCAAAAATGCATGGCTTAAAATACACAATCCTGAAGTGTACCAAAAGTACCCACTGTCTTCTTTTGAGTTAAACATTATTGATACGGGTAATAAAATTTTTACAATTGAAGAGGCTTTAGAAAAAGAAATTTTACCCTGTAAAAAATGCATATTTGATAAAAACAAAAGTGGGATTGGTTGGTGTCGATGCTGCTATGCTCCACACTTAGATGATTAAGAGAGTGGACTCACGAGAAGGGTCGTTCTGATATACTATAAACATTAAAAATAACCTTACCCAGCAATAAACCAAAAGGTTCCATCTGCTGAAGGCTCACAGATTTTAAGCCATACATTTTCAGGTTATTTCAGGGTACCACACAGTATATTCAGAGCTTTGATATACTTGAAACATGAACGAAGAAATCACCCTACAATTTATCAAAAAATTTCCTAAGTTGTTGCCCACCATTTCAATACTTAATGAAAATGGTATTCAATGGTTGATTGGAGGGAGTGGAAGTTTATTCTTATTAGGAAACAAAAGAGTTCCCGATGATGTGGATATTTATATTCAAGACAAGGATCATGACAAGGTGGATATTCTGTTTGGAATTAATTCTTTCCAGTACAAATCAGAAACTGAGGATGTACGTAATTCAAATCCAGAAAATGATCATTCTATACAAATTACGAGCCATCTCAATATCACAATCCTAGGTAATACATACAACTTACAAATAACAGACGATGTCTTAAGCAACAAGATGAAAGTGGTGTATCAAGATAAAGTATTTTTCCTTTTACCTGCTGAGGACGTGTTGATTATCAAAGCAATTCTACAGAGGGGTAAAGATGTAGGTAAGAATGACCTTGAAGACATATATAACTTTATGAAAATATGTCCAATTAATAAATTTTATCTTAATTCAAGAATATCTACTCTAAAGGCAGAAAAAAGAGTTGGTGATATTTTTAATACTATTGATTTAATATAAAAGATATTTCTCTAATTGAAACCTTTATTCCACCTTTAGAGTGCGAAATTTCTGAAAGCCACGCTGTGGGGTCACCAATTAGAGAGCTAGTTCGAGCTTCTCGAGAGGCCTACCAAATGAAACAAACTCGTACGTAAAGTGCGAGTTTGTTTTCGAGAAAGGACAAGAAAAGGTGTTATAATGCCCTTACATAACCCGCAATAAACATGTCAAAAGAAATTGAAAACAATAATATACAGGTAATTGATTCAAATGGTAATCAATTACAAAATGGAGATACCGTTATTATTATAAAAAATCTTCCTGTAAAAGGATCATCAAAACCTGTTAAAGTGGGAACAAAAGTAAAAAACATTCGCTTAACTGATGGCGATGATGGGCATAATATAAACTGTAAAATAGAAGGATTTGGATCTATGCATTTAAAGTCCGAATTTGTTAAAAAGGCGTAATTTTTGCTATAAGATTCGGTTCTTCGTAGGGTTACAGATTTTAGAGAACGAAGTGATTATAAAATTGTGATGTCTAATGCACTTAGGATTTTCGAAGGAAAGACTTAGTGTCGGTGATGCGCAAAAAGATAGAGGCAATATACTTTTCGTTTTGCTTAGTGGTATTTATTACTGATATACTTACTTATATGAAAACAATCGTCGTCTGCGGGTCAATGAAATTAAAAGAAAAAATGAGTGAAGTCGAAAGTCAACTAAAAGGTCTTGGCTTTCAGGTTTTACTACCAAACATGGAAGAAACTGGAGATTACGCAAGTATGTCAGAAACTGAACAATACGAGTTCAAGAACAGAATGATTATTGACCATTTCAACAAAATTAAACAAGGTGATGCTGTTTTGATTCTAAACGATAGACTTAAGGATATTGATAATTATATAGGAGCAAACTCGTTTCTTGAAATTGGCTTTGCTTTTTCTTTAGGTAAGAAAATATTTATACTCAACAATTTACCTCAACAGTCGAATACAGTTGAAATTGGTGGGATGCTCCCAATATGCCTAGGTGGTGATCTAACTAAAGTTAAATTAGATTAATTTATGGAAGTTAAGAAGATAGGAGAATCAAGTGACGGACGAGAAATGCATTATTCTGCAGGTGTCATTATTGAGTGTAAAGGTAAATACCTATTGCTTGATAGAATAAATCCACCTTTTGGCTTAGCTTGTCCAGCTGGTCATATTGATGCAGGAGAAGAACCAAAGGTTGCGTGTCTCAGAGAACTCAAAGAGGAAACAGGTATTATCTTAGAAGATGTTGAATTTATCTGCGAAGAAGAGATATTTTGGAATTATTGTAAATCAGTTGAAGTTCATTACTGGTATTTATATAAAGCACAGGTAGAGTCTGAAAGTGTAACTCTAGAGAAAGAGGGTGCGAAAAGTATAGGTTGGTATTCTGCCGAAGAGATGAAGACACTTAATCTGGAAAAAGTCTGGGAATACTGGCTTAAGAAGCTTGGTGTTATTTAAGTAAGAGACGCTAATTCTTGAGTTATCGAGAAGTTTGTCTTCAATAAAACAGGAGGATAGGTAGCATGCAATGCTTTTAACAAAATATAGAAACTAAAAGGATTGTGGTATATAGAAGTTAACAGGATCCCACTGTCTATAAAATTTAATTTTTAATGTTTCAAATACTTCGTCTTCAGGGTTTTCATTTTTTCTAAGGGAAGTAATATCTGACCCAATCCATAGTACGGGAGTTACTTTTTTTACATGGGATAATTCATTCCCATCACTTGATAAATCGAGTCCAGGAATAATTGAATTAATGACTGCTATAATTTTTGCTTTTATAATTACATATTGATCATTGTTTACATCTGAATCAGGTGGAACTTGTATATAAATCTTTAGGTTAATCATTTTATCTCTCGTATATTCAACTTTTTTAAGAATTGAATCAAAAACATTTTTATCGATATTCCTATTCGATAAGGGAAAAGAGTAGCCAATAATAACTAAATCAGAAACTGAATCAAAATCATTTAGGTGAGAAGAAATCTCTAACTTCTCAATATTTTGATCTTGCTCGAAAGCAAACTTAACCAATAGATTCTCATCTCTACTATCAGGGTGGCTTAATCTCCAGAAACAGTCAGAGGATTCAATAATTTTGCCTTTAAATTTTAAATTAGAACTAATAGTGGCGGGGTTAATCCCTTTTCTTACTGCAACACCGTTTAACCTTTTTAAAAAAAGGTAATCAATAACTCCATCTTTGACTGGTATTTTAAACTCCAAATTTTTTATTGCATGGAGAAATTGAGAATCATAATTCCATGAAAATAATTTAATGTTAGAGGGAAATGAATCAACTTTTTCCATAACGTCAATTAGAAAGTTAATGTATCTTTGATCTATTTCTGTCTTATTGTTTTGATATTTTTGAGTTGATATGTTCTTTCTATATAAATATTTTAAACAACTTAATTCATCGATATATTCTTGTCCAGAATTACTTGGCTGTCCAAGTTTATTTTTTGTCTCTGTATTGAGTGAGTTTAATACTCCAGGACTTCTTTTATCGTCATTTAAACCGTCAGGATCTATGAGGTTTGGAAATTTTGTTTCAAAAAAAGATCTCATCTCATTGTCAGAAAACATCTCTTCAAAAGAAAGATATGTGCCAAGTAACGCTTTTAATATATCTAGTTTACTTGTGGTTTTTTTGATATGTAGCTCCTTTGCATAAGTATCAATAGATCTCTTATTTTTCAAATTATCAAGTAGATCTTTAAGTTCTGTCATCAGTTTATTTATCCTTTCTCTATTTTCAGGCTCTAGACTATCTGAGATGCTAAAAATGAAAAGTGTAAGATAGAAAACCTGTAGTCTTTCAATCATTTCACTCACAACAGGAAGAGCATTTGCGCTTGCTCCGGCACCTAAAACATATACTATTCCTGATTTTTTCATGGGAGTATTATATCATTTCTAGATACTTCTTTTATAGTGTTACTTCTATCTATTACTTTTAACATTCTAATATGTGTAAATTTTTATGTACTATCGAGAAGGGTAGATTTGGACGAACGATTTAGAATTAATTTGTGTCTGTTTTATGTTCGTGACATAATTAAGTTATGACATGGATTGTTGCAACTATTATCACGACAGTGCTCTGGGGAAGTTATTCCATATTCGGTGAAAAGGCCACTAGCGTTCATGGTGAAAAAGTAAGTTTCATATTCGAACTGATTGGCATGATAGTTATTGCTTGTATCGTTTTCGGTACCCTCGGAGGATTCGCAGATTTTAAAAAGGTTACCAACGCTTCAGCTGTTAATGCAATCATTATGGGCTTAATGGTTGCGGCAGGGACTTTCACCCTCTTGTATGCCATGCGGACGGCCCCTTCAATCAATCATTTCCCCTTCAATCAATCATTTCCCCGTCATAATCATAATCGTAGGATTCTATCCAATACTAACTGCCATACTGTCATATTTCTTCCTCGGCTCTAAATTGTCTTTAATCCAATGGATAGGAGTAGCGCTTGCTGGCGTTGCATTACTTTTGGTGAACTGGACTAAATAATGTTTCAGATGCGATGTTCTATTTGTGATACCATTATCACTATGCAAACATACCAAAAAATTCTACTTGCAATAGTCGTTATTATAAATGTGACAGCTGGTGCTTTTCTCTACGCAAAAAATGCACATTTCGATACACCTTTAACTGGAAATGATCCGTCAGTGACAGGTCAGACAACTTCAACATCAGCGACCACTACGTCACCAACAGGCACAAACCCTACACCTACTGCCATAACCCCAAACGGAACATGCGGTCTACTCGTCACATCTCACAATCCAAATGGCAAGGCTTCACTTTTAAAACCTATTACAGTAAGTGGAGTAGTGAACAATACAAATCGACAATCTCTCGGATGTTCATGGACCATGTTTGAAGGACAGCTCGGAAGTGCGCATGCGTATGCTTTTGTGAATAATGCATGGAAATCTATTAGTACGGAAACTCCAGTTCCTGTTGCAAATTGGATGACTGATAAGACCACATTCAAAGTGGAGATAGCGATAGACACTGGAACTATGAATATTGCGGAAGGTACACCTCTCAAGGTGGTATTTGCAGAAGAAAATCCCGCAGCAATTAATCCAAGTAAGACATACACGCTCGCTCTGGTGACTGCGTATGGAGAATTGAATCAAAACACAAATGAAGTTCCTCAAATGATGTCTCTTACTATTTACCAACAAGACAAGTCAGCAGTTACATCAAATCGATGCGATGCGACTAAAGTTGTAACGTACCAAGTGCCAAAAACAGTAGCAGTTGCAGATGCTTCTCTCAAGTTACTCTTTAGCGAAGAGCTTTCGAATTACGGAGCATACTCGTCTGTTAGTATTGAAAATAATATTGCTAAAATCCAGCTTTCTGGTGTCGCCACTCCATCTGGTCGTTCTTACGCATCTTTAAGTAGTTGTGAAATAGGACACATCACATCCGTACTTACAGACACATTGACCCAATACAGTAGTATAAAGTCTGTACAACTTTATTCACCAGAAGGGAGGATAGTGTTTTAGTTTTGTGGTGAAGTTTTGAAATCATTTCTAGTCTTCATTTTTTTTAATTTAGATTTCAAATTTTGCAAATAAAAAACCGCGATCACTATGTGTCGCGGTGGTGAGAGTTGTGTGACTCCTGGTTTCAAGATTTTTTTGCGTTGGGACGAGCTCCTTGCTAAGGACCATGAAAGCTTCCTGAGCTGATTAGGACGTCTCGCATTTTGGTTGCTAGATAGGTTGCCGAAGCCTCCTTATTTCGCAATTCTATGCATTGTTTCCACCGATTATGGTGGAAACATAATGTCTATCGACCAAGAGCCACACATCCACAGGTATATTACTTTACTCAAACCTTGTCAACTGTGTGATAAAATAAAAGCTAATGGAACAAGTCTCATCAAACCGTAAAAAGATAGATTGGGTGTTTCTACTCGGTATGATAGTTATCGCAGGGGGCTTATCGTACGCATATCCAGATCGTGCTCGTGGTCTATTAAATCTTTTAGAAAAAAAGATAGCTCCATGTAAAAGTCCCATCACATACTCTATAGGTACTGTTGACCCTCGTTTTAGTATTTCCAACAAGATACTCATAGATAATTTGAAAGATGCTGAGAATATTTGGGAGAGTGTGTCGGCGCTTTCGAGTCCGTCGTCCGCAGATCCGTCTTCAAGTGCATCGATGGGCTCAACCTCGAATTCAAACCTTTTTCAATACCAAGAAAAAGGTGGGGAAGTTACGATAAATTTCGTCTATGACGGTCGGCAAGATTCAACAAATAAACTTGTGGCGCTCGGAATTAAGACTGACAATACAAAAGAATCATATCAAGCATTGAAACAAAGATATGATGCGTTGCGAACACAGGTAGATTCTCAAAAAGCTGAGTATACAAGGAAAGCTGCTGCGTATAAGCAGGCGGAAAGTTCATACAACGCAGAGATTGCAAAATGGAATGCACAAGGCGGAGCTCCACGGGGTACATATGAAAATCTTCAAACTGAGAAAAGTGATTTAGCTGCTCAATTCGCAAATCTAAAATCAATTGAAAAAGATATGAATACTAATGTTGATACGTTGAATGCATTGGCAACAAGAATTAATCAGCTTATAGTTCAACTCAATATAAATGTCGAGCAGTACAATCGCGAGGGTGCCAGTGCGGGTGAATTTGAAGAAGGTGTATATCAGCTTTCTGGTGGAATTCAGACTATAAATATTTACGAGTATGTAGACCATATAAGCTTAGTACGTGTTCTTTCTCATGAAATGGGACATGCTCTTGGTCTCGATCATGTAGATGATTCAAGGGCTATTATGTATAAGACAAATAGTGGTAAGGGGCTCGAAGCTACAGAGGCAGATATAGAAGAACTCAGCAGTGTGTGTAGATGGTAGTGTGGTGTGTAGATGGTAGTGTGGTGTGTAGAGGGTAAGTGAATACAGATGTAAAAAATGATAATATGAAGACATTATGAACGTACTTCCACTAATCATTCTTTTTATCGGCGATATCGTTCTAACAGCAGGGGATATTCTTTTAAATTCTGGGTTGAGAAAAACGGTTCATACTTTTCACATTTATATATAGTGGGAATTTTACTATACCTCATTGGTTCTATGTTTTTGGTGCAGAGTTACAAATACGACATGAACATCGTCGCTGCGGGAATTATCCAAGTGCTTTTCAATACAATCATTCTCGTACTTGTTACGTATTTTTATTTCCACGAAGACCTTACATCTTTACAAGTTGCTGGTGTAATCCTAGGTATTATTTCTATATATTTGATTAAGTAGGGGGGTTAGTTTAAAGATAATTAAATCTCAATTTGATTTAGTTTAATCTGTAATGTACCTATTGATTTTTATAAAAAATATGTTATATTAGTTTTTCCAACCTGATGGAGCAATAGTACAAAAACAGACAAACAAACACGGGGCAGGTTCAGGTACCTAATCCATTTCCCATATATTCGAAATGTTGCTATCTTCTAAAGTTCTTGAAGCCGCTTCACGTTGTACCGAAGGCTTTAAAGAAGTCGCTATCCATGAGTACACCACCGCAAACGCGAAAACAACTCTTGCAAAAGCAATTTCTGCGCAAGAAAACCTTGGTTACGAAGTGGTCCACGTCGTGTCTGGGGTGACTGCTTACATGCAAAAAGGAGATGGTGAACGAATCAGAGTCGTTCACTCCGGAGTGAAACCTCACGATGCTTGGGCAGTCTCTGACCTCCAGGATTATCGGAAGCTTCGCGGAAAGTTCATCTCAGATCCTGAATTCGAGTTTTCGAGAACAAAATCGGACAAGAAAACAGGAGACAGATACACCTCTTTTATCCACAAGCCGACGGATTATCATGTCCGTGTGGTTCTCCGAAAGACTCCAATTTTCAAAGGAACTTTCGGGAAACCTTACCCGTAGAATGTGTCGGCTGGAATTTTGCAGGTGAAAATCAAAGCCCTAGGATGCCATGTGCGCCTAGGGCTTTTTTCTACAAAACTTTTTAAAACTACCAAACCTAAACAAACAACCCCTCCACAACAGCCTTCACATCAGCACCATCAGCCTTACCTTTGAGATCTTTCATAATAGTACTCATGAGCATTCCAACTTTTGTTTTGTCAGTGATTCCCATCTCTGCTTTTTTTGCTTCAGCGATTTTTAGAATTTCTTCACGTGACATCATTGTAGGAAGATACACTTCAAGGAGGGCGAGTTCAGCTTTTTCAGAGTCAGCGAGATCTTCTCGTCCACCAGCAACGAACTGTTCAATAGCATCTTTTCGCTGCTTAACACCTCGTCGAATAACTGCGAGTACCTCATCATCAGATAATGCATCTTGGGGTGTTCGTCCGAGTGCAACGAGTTCATTTGTAAAACCACTCATAAGTCCTCGAATAACAGTTATCTTAACTGCATCTTTTGCCATCATGGCTTCTTTTAAACTACCTTTGATTGTTTCTTGAAGTGTCATTGTTTTATTGTGTTAATTGAATCGCAGATTTTACACGCCATATGCTATAATTTGCACATAAAATTGCTTTAAAATATCCATCAAAATATGCTGAATAATTCTTTAATACTCATTGTAGCCTTAATTCTCGTCATTATCAATGTCGCCGTTTTAATAATTTTCATGCGTAAAAATGCCAGCGACTTGGCAAATTTTGGTAAAAAAACTCCTGAAGAAGAAGCTCGAGAAAACAGCGGACTTCAACTTCTCATACAACAGATGGGTGAGCTTGGGCGAAATATTGATGCACGAGTGGGGGATGTGGCAAAAACTGTAGATTCAAAGATTACAGACATGAGTCGTAATGTAGACGGTAAGCTCAATGAATCACATCGTCAAATGCAAGACACCGTGCGTCATCAGACGAACGAATCGTTTAAGCTTCTCAAGGACGTGACAGAACGTCTTGTAAAACTTGATGAGACCAACAAACAGGTGGTTTCTTTTACGGATCAGCTCCAGAGCTTGCAGGATATTCTCAAAAATCCAAAGCAGCGAGGAGTGCTTGGCGAATATTATCTCGAAACACTTCTCAAAAATGTTATGCCACCCGGGAGTTATGAAATGCAGTACAAGTTCAAAGACGGTGAAATTGTAGACGCTATCGTGCGTGTAAAAGACAAACTTATTCCAGTTGACTCAAAGTTCTCTTTGGAAAATTACAATCGTCTGATTGAAGAGAAAAATGAGCAAGAAAAGACTCGACTCGAAAAACTTTTTGTAAGTGATTTAAAAATGCGTATCACTGAAACATCAAAATACATTCGACCAAGTGAGGGGACTATGGAGTTTGCGTTTATGTTTATTCCGCACGAAGCCATTTACTATGATTTATTGATAAATAAGATCGGCGCAGTTACAGAGGATACTGACAATCTTATCCAGCGTGCTGCTAACAAATACAAAGTTATTATCGTTTCTCCAACATCATTCTTGGCATATTTGCAGACAGTTCTTCAAGGGCTCAAATCAATGCAAATTGAGGAAACTGCCAAAGATATTATTCAACGAGTAGGAGAGCTTGGTACACACCTTAAGCGATATGAGGAATATCATAACAAGCTCGGTAATAATCTCGCCACTGTTGTGAATCAGTACATGGGTGCGTCTAAGGAACTCAAGAAGGTGGATAAAGATATTATGCGAATCACAGGTACTGCTGCAGGTATGGATCCTGTGCTTATAGAGAAGCCTGATTTGGATGATGGGGAGTAGGAGTGAGAAAAATAGGTAAAAAAGCTGAGCAAGAAAGTGTTTCTTGGTTTAAAAATTTTAAAACCACAACCCTTACTTTTTCAGCGAGGGTATTGACACAATAGTATTGTAAGGTACTATTTTTATGCTTATGCATATTCACATATTGCCGTCAGTCGTGGAACCTCTACGTAGTGAGGTCGAGTCGCATGTTAAGGTAGCTGGGTGCGAAATCGCCCAGACTCCTAACACTGCTTCATTTGTGATTGGGTATGGTATCAAGGCTGCAGATTGGCCACCAGGGATTCCTGCTGAGAAGAAAATGATTCTCTTTAAGGACCCTGAAGATAAAAGAGGATTGGCCATGCCAATGGGTGCACAGTTCTGCGTCGCTGGTGAAGGTAAATGGAGGGTCGGTCTGGATTTTCCGCAGCAAAACCTGGGAGAATTCCTCAGTGACAAAACGGGAACCCCACCAAAAGCCTGAGCTTACTGCATTTGTCGCTCCGATGAGTCCCACCACCACCGCTTGCACAACCCGCCCCGTGTCTACGTTCGAATCGTGGCACGGGGCTTTTTAATTTTACCTTTGTCAAAGTTAAAACCTCTTTGTAGTGATATAATACAAATATACAAAGTAGTCTAAAACTTTCCTTAAATAATTCTTATGAAACACGCACTTATAACTCTCGTCATTGTAATCCTGTTTGTTCTTCTTGTTGTGCCACTTTTGTATATAGCACTTGGGAAATTAAAAAATCCGATTGATTTGTTTGCGCTTAACAAAGTAGGGAAGTCAGGCATGGTCACGAAACAGTCACATTTTATAAGTCAAAATTATATTCCTGAATCATCAAGTCCAAGTTCTCTCAAAAAGAACGATACGAGTAGTATTAAAAATATTCACCAAGATGCTGAACTTTGTTTTTCAAATGATCTGATAATTCCAGTGAGTGAAGAATATTTTTCCCTTGAAAAGAAAGAGGACGCAAGATCTAATTTAAGAAATGATTTAACAGGTACCTCATACTACTTTGAAGATTTTTACCCTACTGTTGTAACAAGAGAAGAATCTGAATCAAGTCGGAATACTTGGAGTGTGTGGAGTTCTTTAACATTTTTGCTTGAAAAAGACTGTGCAAAACATAGTACAAATATTTCAGATATGTTTGTTGAATACAATGACGGAGGAATACTTTTGGATAACTATATTAAAAATCATGCTCAGGGTGGAGGTTTTGATTTTACAGATAAGGGAATTACAACTATAAATGGACGTACATACTATCGATATACATTTGAAGATAAAAATAGAATATATAAAGAAAAAAATGATACATTTTACTACTCAATTATCTACTCAACTTTGGTTGGAGACAAAGTAGTGGTGTCAGCATTTAATGGAACAAGTGATGTATACGGATCAGTACGAGATTTCCAAAATCAAACACAGACATTCCTCGCTGGAACTGTTTATGGAACGAGTACTCCTGGAAGTCTCCCGTATCAACCACCCTCTACGCAAAGTACAGCCAATTAGGTAGGTATGAGCCTTAAAGTACGGTTACTTCACTTGAGAGGATAAGAGGCTCTAGAACCCCTCAAATCTAGCCTGTTTTAGCTCTTTTGAAGGGTTGCAACGAGGCTCAACATAATGTATACTCTCAGTCTATGGCAAATGCTACATCAAAAAAACCAACTATAGGCGTTACAAAGCTCAAAGAAGTAGCTTCTGGAGACGCTTTTTCAGTTATCAAAACAGGCGGAAAACAGTACCGTGTTTCTGCTGGTGATATTATCAAGATAGAGATTATGAAGGGTGAATTCAATGTTGGAGACAAGCTCGATTTTAATGAAGTTGTACTTGTTGACACAGGTTCAGAGACAAAGGTAGGAACTCCTAACGTTGCTGGCGCTATTGTAAAAGGCGAGATTGTAGAAATCGGCCGAGATGCAAAAGTTATCGTAGCTCGATACAAACAGAAGTCACGATCAGGTTTCAAGAAAAACGGTCACCGACAGCCATTCTTCAAGGTAAAGATTCTATCACTCTAGCAAGTCCACTATCTAAATCTTGGTTCTCGAGCCACTCGGCTTATGAGATAAAGGAAAGGAAAAAAAACACCCGCTCTGGGTGTTTTTTTATTTAATAAAAAAGGAGACCCTGTGCATTTGCTGCGCAGGGTCTCGTATCTTTGACACGTACAAACAAAGGTTCAATGCGTTGATTCCGTTGCTTTCACAAAGGCAAGTGGTAAACCATGTTCTGCCATGTGACTGTCAGAAAACTGCTGGTCATCCGTGACATTTAGTAACTTGAAGAATGGAGGAGTTCTGACGGCGAAGCGATCAGGGGTGTCCGACACTTCAACGTCCATAATGGCAAGGCCATGCAATTTCCCGTTGTTCATGTCGATTGCGAAAACCTGGTCTCCGTCTTTGAATTCGAACCGGATCTTGGAGATTTCGGCGCGATCTAGGTGAAGCCCCGATGCAATATGACTTTGGTATTCCTCAGCTGTTATTGGGATTTCCATTTCCTTTTGCCTAGCTGAAAATTCCGCTGATTGTTGTCCGTAGTAATACTCACAATCTTTGCCGGTATGGGACACTTTACGGACCGTGCATTCTTCGGCACCCGGGCCTCCTGACTTCCTCAGATAGCTGATCTTGATTAGCGAGATGTTGGTTCCTATTGGTAACTGTCGTAGGTCGAAGTCTGTGACCCAGAACCTGATTTTCATTGTTCGGTTGTTTCCTTCGCTCATTAGTGGTCTCCTTGTTTGTTTTGGTTGGTGTGGTGAAAAGTTCGTACGCCAGGGCTCGCTTGCTTATATGCAAGAAACGCGGACGGTCAGATATTTGTAGCTGATCCAAGGTAAATATGCCATTCAATATAAAATAAGTCAAACAAAAAAATAAGACAATCAAAGTTGAGGCTATCGTCGATTCATCAGCGCACTCTTCAGTGTCTCACTATCAGAGTACTCAAGTTCAGTACCTGTTGAAAGTCCTCGTCCTAGTGTTGAGATACGGAATCCGTGAACCTCTACAAGTGGCTTCAAAAGTCCTACTACATACGACGCCGTATGTTCACCTTCAGGGTTTACACTCGTTGCTAAGATAATTTCTTTAAGTCCACTCTTATTTTTTGAAGTACTAACCGGTATGTCACTTGATGCATTGCCATCTAATTCCGCCAAAATTGCACCAGTTGCGATGTCTGCGTCAGTTGCCTTACTTGTACCTTGAGCACTTCCAATCATTTGCCCAAGTCGTGAGAGTAACTCTTTTTGTCGTATGTGACTATCTGGCTCCTCATCAAAAATAGGTACGCTTCCACCAAGTACAAAATATAATCCATTGTATGCACGACTTCGTTCGACTGCCTGTAGGTCAATATCTCTTCCGACGATCATAAGTGTATCTATATCTCGGTTAGGGTCGCTACATATTGAACATACTGGTGCGAGAGGATTTACTACTTTATTTCCAACAGGGAAGAATCGCTGACATAAAGAACACATAGATACACTCTTTTTTAGTTCAAGTATATTTTTTGAAAAATCAGCTAAATCAGCATCAGTTTTAGTAAGTAAAAAATAAGCAAAACGCTTGGCTTGGCGAGGTCCAATTCCGGGGAAGTGTCTGAATATTTCTTCTAATTTGCCGAGTGCGTCCATTGTTGTATATCTTCGTTTAAATTGTGTTTTTTGAGCGACCAGAAGTGAATCTGCGAGCCACGAATCATTATGTATTAAATATGCATTATATATGATTACCAAAATCTCCAAAATCGCCACCTGCTTTGTCGATAGTAAGGAAGGTTGTTCTTTCTGGTACGAACTTGAGTTTTACTGCGCCTGTCGCACCGTTTCTGTGCTTTTCGATGAGAATTTCAGCGATAAAGTCGCGTTCATCATGATCCTTGTATCGGTCTTCTCGATGAATGAACATAACCACATCGGCATCCTGCTCGATAGAACCAGAGTCTCGAAGGTCAGAGAGGCGAGGTTTACCTCCACGCTGTTCAACGGCTCGTGAGAGCTGCGAGAGGGCAAGTACAGGTACATCAAGCTCTCGAGCAAGATGTTTGAGAGATCGTGAAATCTCAGTAACTTGTTGTACCATGTTGTCACTGTTTTTTGATTGTGTAGGCATCATAAGCTGGAGGTAGTCGACAATAATAAGGCCAAGACCTTTTTCTGATTTGAGTCGTCTTGCTGTACTTCGCATTTTGATAATATTGTTTCCAGGTTGATCATCAATATAAATAGGAGCCTTACTCAAGATATCAATACCATCTCGAAGTTTTGCAAAATCATCTTCCTTGAGTTTTGCAGTTTTTAATTTCCAAGCATCGACAAAAGACACAGAAGAGAGCATACGAGATGTAAGTTGCTGGGCACTCATTTCAAGAGAGAAAATAGCTACAGGTACATTGTGAGTCACTGCAGCATTACGAGCGAGGTCGAGTGCAAATGAGGTTTTACCAACAGATGGTCGAGCCGCGAGAATAATGAGGTCAGATTTTTGGAAGCCTGAAAGAATGGCATCGAGATCACGGAATCCTGTTGGTACACCTCGTACTTGGTCTCCTGATTGATGCAATTTGTCGATAGTATCCCAAGCTTCATCGAGTGCATCTTTCATTTCCACAAATTTCCGGTTCGTACCTTTGTTTGCAAGTGCATATACTTGCTGTTCAGCCTTATCGAGAATCTCTTCTAGATCACCTTGTTCTTCGTATCCAAGATGAGAGAGTTGTTCTGATGCAAGAATCAATCGTCTCATCATGAACTTTTTCTGAACAATTTCCGCATAGTGAACAACGTTTGATGCAGAGGGTACTGTGTGAACAAGTTCAGCAAGATAAGCACCTCCACCAGCTTGATCAAGCATGCCTTGGTTTTCAAGTTTTGTTTTAAGCGAAATAATATCTACAGGTTCGTTTTTACCTGAGAGTTCTAACATCACATTGTAGATGAGTTTGTGTTTCTCACTATAAAAGGATTCAGATGTTACGACGTCGTTTATTTCGTAAAGTGCGTCACGACGCAAAAGAATAGAACCAAGAACTGCTTTTTCAGCATCTGTACTATTTGGTGGTATTCGCAAATCACGGTTTGTTGGCTGATGATTTTGTCGAGAGTCCTGCCTAGTATTGTTGTAGTAAGTTGATGCAGCTGTCTTCATACAGACATTCTACACCTAATGGCCACCATCAACTAGATGAAAAAAACTTAAAAATGTTATCAAACTGTTTATATCGTGGGGATAGTGTACAGGCTTTTATATTAGGGATATTTAGAGGTATTTAAGGTAATAATTACAAGATAGCGTCAAATTTTGGAAGCCTACAATAGATTCCTACAGAGTTTTTTCTTTAAAATAGATTGCCAATTTACTAAGTGTATATGAAATTATGATATATGAGACTATAACCTCGACAAAATTTAGTGAGATATGACTTGATATTCCTCTAAAATCAAGAGCACTTAAAAATATAATAAAAACCCATGATACTAGACTGAATGTGGCAGTTGCAACTAATGGATCTTGGTGAAAGAGCATAGTGTTTGAAAGGTGAAAATACGCCTTCTGATGTCTCATGAGGGTAGGGAGGTGTATTTTTCTTAAGGTCATTTCAGAAAGAAAGGCTAATGAGAAAATAATCAATTTAGCAGAGACAAGTCCAATTTTAAAATCAACTGCAGATTCCAAATAAAATGAGGTGTTTATTATAAAACAAATAAGACCGAGAAAGGCTGAGACAAGAGAAAATAAACTAAGACTTTTAAGCATTACATACTCATGAGGCTTAATGATGTGATTCTTGAGTGATAGAATGAAAAAAGAAGTAAATATGAATGCTGAACCTGCGCCTATTGCAATACATACTTGCTCTAGTGATATAAAAAGTAAATCCATAGCTGATTACAAGTATAGCAAATAATCTAAATCTTTCGGAGAGTCTGTCCACTTTCTCCATCAAGCACTTCATATCCTGCATTTTTTATTTTGTCTCGAAGTTCGTCAGAAAGAGCCCAATTTTTTTCTTGGCGAGCTTTTCCTCGTTCTGCGATTTGATTGAGAATATTTTCAGGAATATCTGATTTGTCGATTGATTTGTTCGATTCAGCTTCTAGTTTTGCTTGCTTGAGTAAATCCAAACCGAGAAGTTTGTCGATTTTTTGTATTTGCTGAAACTTGTCAGTGTCTGAAACATTTTCGTCTTTTAATAAATCCCAAAGTAACACAATACATTTTGGAGTGTCCAAATCATTATTGATACTCTCGAGAACTTGTTGCCAATGCATGGTAGAAGAATCAAGTGCAGGGACGTTGTGTAAAATATTTTCAACATTCATATATGTATCTGCTTCGATTGTTGAATTAGTTAGCAGTTTCGATATATGAGAAATAAGATTTTGGTAACCTTTAGCCGATGCTCGCACAGCCTCTTCTGAGTACTGTATTTGGGAGTTGTATCGAGCTTGTAGTAGCCAATATCTGTATTCAACAGGTTTGATGCCTTTCTCAATGAGTGTAGCTAGTCTTGTAAAATCGCCTTTAGATTTTGACATTTTTCCATTAGAATCCTTTGTGTCGGAATTAACAAAAGCATTGTGAAGCCAATAGTGGGTAAGTGGTTGTCCGTGATGGACACATTCTGATTGTGCAATCTCATTATTGTGATGAACAGGTATATGATCTATTCCGCCAGTGTGGATATCGAATGTATTCCCTAAATATTTTGCTGACATAGCGGAGCACTCTATGTGCCAACCAGGGAATCCTACACCCCATGGAGAATCCCACTCTTGATATCGTTCAGGTGCTCCTTCTTTAGTGTTTGAAAATTTCCATAAAGCAAAGTCTGTGAGGTTTCGTTTCTCATCATTCGTACCGATGCGAGCTCCTTCAACAAGACCTTTGAGATTTATATTTCCTAGTTTTCCGTATCCTGCATATTTTGATGTATCAAAATATATACCATCACTTGTTTTGTATGTATATCCGCTTGATTCTAGTACTTGTATCATCTCTAGTTGCTCAGGTATGTGTTGCGAAGCTTTAGGAAAAATTGTTCCGTTCGTTTCTACATTGAGAGCACTAATATCATCAAAGAATATTTGAGTATAATAATCAGAAATTTCTTTAGCAGTCTTTCCAGATGATTTTGCCATTTTTTCAATCTTGTCTTCGCCATCATCTCCAAGACCTTCGTCATTGCTTGCGGTAAGGTGTCCGACATCAGTTATGTTTATAACTTGGTGAATTGTATATTTATTGGCTTCAAACATACGTCGAAGAGTATCAGCTAGTACATATGCTCGGAGATTTCCTATATGGAGATAGTTGTATACAGTAGGACCACAATGATACATAGAAATTTCTCCATTTTTTATAGGAGTAAAAAGCTCTTTTTTTCCGGACATTGTGTTGTGTAAGTAAATTGGGTTCATGTTATAGGTTCAGTATATTATGTATGTTTGATTCTTCTGTGAGATGTGTACAGTATATCCCGAATTAGGCCCCAAAAAAAGTTTGACCCAATACAGAATGTTTGAGATACTTTAGTGACATGAATATTTCTAATAACCCTCAGTATAAAAATTTAATCATTTCAGTTGCATTACTTGTATCATTTGGAGCTGTTTTTTATGTAGGTTTTTCATCAGGACAGTCGCAAATGGCAGAAGCAAGCAAGCTTGATAGTATTAGTGCGAGTCTAAATGCCACAAAGGATAAACCAGATAGTGTTGACTTTGCACTTTTTTGGAAAGCTTGGAATATTGTCAATGAAAAATTTGTTCAGACACATGTAGCTAGTTCTACAACTGATAAAGACAAGATTTACGGGGCTATTGCAGGTATGGTTCAAGCCGAAAAGGATCCTTATACAGTTTTCTTTCCTCCAGCAGAAGCTACAAACTTTGAATCAGAAATAGAAGGCAATTTTGAGGGTGTAGGTATGGAAATGGGTATTAAAGCGGGTGTACTTACTGTTATTACACCACTCAAGGGTTCTCCAGCTGAGAAGGCAGGTATCAAATCTGGTGATAAAGTCATCCAAATTGAAGGTAAACTGACCGTTGATTATTCAATTGATCAAGCAGTAAAACTTATTAGAGGTAAAAAAGGCACAGAGGTGACACTTACAGTAGTCAGAGAAGGGATTACAAATCCTATCGAGGTTAAGATAGTTCGAGACGTTATAAATCTTCCTACTATTGATACAATCGTAGACCAAAAAAATGGCATTTTCACTATTAAGTTATATAGCTTCTCTGCACAGTCTGCTTCTCTCTTTAGAAATGCTCTTCGTGATTTTATAAACTCTAAACAAAACAGGCTTATTCTTGATTTACGAGGTAACCCTGGAGGTTTCCTAGATGCAGCTGTCGATATGGCTAGTTGGTTCCTTCCACCTGGTAAAACTGTTGTTACAGAAGATTACGGTAGTGGTAAGACGCCAACTTCAGAAAGGAGTAAGGGATACAATATATTTAATGATAATCTCAAAATGGCTATCCTCATTGATGGGGGATCAGCATCTGCTTCTGAGATTTTGGCAGGAGCGCTTAGCGAGTACGGTAAAGCAAAACTTGTTGGTACAAAGAGTTTTGGAAAAGGCTCAGTACAGGAGTACATCAAACTTAATAACGAAACAGCTTTAAAGGTCACAGTAGCAAGATGGCTTACACCAAATGGCAAGTCCATATCCGAAGAGGGTCTCATCCCAGACGTAGAGGTCAAAATCACCCCTGAAGATGTGGCTGCTGGACGGGATCCACAAATGGACAAGGCGATTGAGCTTCTAAAGTAAAGCGTATCTCGGTTGAAAAGTAGGCTAGTTCATGATAGAGTGTCTCTACTCTTAATTATAAAGAAATATCGCACATATGAGCCCTTTTACGGCAAATACAGCGTGACATATTAAACAAAAAACAAATGAAAGTTATTCTTCTCAAATCAGTACCAAAAATTGGCAAAAAATACGATGTTATGGACGTATCATCAGGTTTTGCTATGAACTCTCTCTTTCCACGAGGGCTTGCCGAACTTGCTACAGCAAAAGGACTAGTTCGAGTAAAAGAACTTAAAGCTGCTGAAGAAGTAGAGCGAAAAGTTCGAGAAGACCTCCTTCTCAAGAACCTCGGAGATATCTCATCAGCTTCTATTACTATCGAGGGTAAGGCTAATGATAAAGGTCATCTATTTGCAGGTTTACATAAGGCAGAGCTCGTAGCTGCTCTCAAGGAACAAGCTCATGTTGATATAACAGAAGAATACATTGTTCTCGATAAGGCAGTTAAAGAAGTAGGGGAACACAAGATAGAGGTAAAGGTTCAAGATACGTCAGTGGAGTTTACTCTTACAGTTAAGGCTCTCTAGTCTATCGGCCACTATGCGCCTGATTATCTTAGTAAAAAACATCGTACAATATTAGTATCAAAATAAACGCTCACTCAAAGGTGAGTGTTTATTTTTTGTAATAGTCTTAGCTACTATTTGATGTTAAAATCACTTTAAATGATTAGTACGAGTAAGATTGTATTCTCCCGAAAATAAGTAGTCAAAACAAAAACCCCTTAATTTCTCGAGGGGTTTTTGTTTAAGAGATATTGGGATTACTTTGCATCAACATGTACAACCTTTTTAAGGTTTACTTTGTCGTCAAATGCTACAACTCGCTTTGTTCCATACTTAACTTTACCTTCTTTGAGAGCGTAAAGAGTGTGATCCTTTCCAAGACCTACATTTTTACCTGCCAAAAACTTTGTACCTCGCTGTCGAACAATGATAGCTCCAGCTGAAGCTACTTCGCCGGCGTAGAGTTTGATACCTAGGTACTGAGGATTTGAATCTCGAAGATTTTTAGCTGTACCTCCTGCTTTTTTTGTTGCCATAGTATATTATGAGTAATTTTTAGAATTAATTTAAGCTCTCTTGAGGTGTCTTCTGTATACTTTCCTTATACCGCTCTTTATCTCCCGAAAAACTGATAAGGGGAGGCTAAAGGGTAGTATACATGAGTCGAAGTAGCCCTAAATAAGTAGCGTGTAAGAGTATAACCCAAATGACATTAGATTTCAATACCCTAGATACGAGTGATAACCCCGGCGCCTCAGATAAAGCTTCTTGTATACCCAAGGCTACAAAATACATTTTTCTTATTATTGCGGTATGTTTTGTCTTAAGTCTAACTTCTGTTGTTCTAGGTCTACTTACACTTAAAAATATACCAAAACCAGAGCCTGTTTCTATACAATGTGACCCAGATTTGATCAAAAAAATAGAAAAACAAGCACAAGTTTTTGAAGAAATTACTAAAAGTACGAAAACCCAAAAGTAGACAAAAAACAATGCAATATGTATGCCTTTTTGTAAAGGGTGGCATGACTAAAATAACCTTATTTTTAGCCATTAAATATACAATATAGGGGTCGTTTTTGAGACTAAAAACTTGACTTTGAGGTAGGGAGGGTGCTATTATATTCGGGTAAGCACTCAGTTAGGTGCTTTTTTAATTTGTGCAAGTGTACTGAATTTTACAGAAAACTGATAAAACCTATTGAATAGTTTTTAAACAATTCAATAGGTCTAACTCAGGACCGACGTACACATTACCAGTTTAGAAACGGCTTATTTTACAACTCACAATCGGTTTGGCGATGCTTGTTTCGGGCATGGCATCAACAGTAGATAACTCTACTTTGTCATCGTACTCAAAACAGGACTCTACCAACCCAACCGCAGTAGTGACATCTTCAACAGAGGCAGCGCTGAAGAAGACATCCACTCTTGCAACTTCGTCAGAAGTAAAACAGGCTTCCAAGCAGCCTTCAAATGCTAACGCCTCTGTGGGCGGTCTAAATGCAAACGTAGAAACAGAGGTTAGAGAATATTTTGCTGATATTCCATTAATGGCCGAAGTTTCAAAGTGCGAATCGCGTTTTAGACAGTTTGAAAACGATGGTTCAGTTTTTCGAGGTAAGATCAATGATCGTGACGTAGGTGCTATGCAGATCAACGAATTTTATCACGCAGAACGAGCCAAAAAGCTTGGATACAACCTACATACGCTCAAAGGTAACATGGACTACGCTCGACTCTTGTATAAAGAGCAGGGTGCACAGCCATGGGTATCATCATCTCCATGTTGGAAAAAATCCGAAGTAGCGAAAGCTGTCTACGGACACGAAGCGGTATCAACATCTGAATCTATGAAAGTAGCTTTGATCGAAGATTTCCGTGATGCTCAAAAAAATATTATTGCTATGAGAAGCTCTGGGTCTTCAAAGGTCCTAGCCGACAATATCTAATAATTAAGTCTGAGGATCCAATTATAAAAAACACTTCTCGAAAGAGGGTGTTTTTTATTTTGCGAGAATGTTAATTGAGCAAGAAGATGGAAAGAATAGGGAAGAGTTCCCCTATCCAAAATGGGGAATTCAGGGATCGAACTTTTTAAAGTTTTGCTACGGCAGAAACTTATTTAAATAAATTGGTGTGGTGCATTACATTTTATTTTTTAGATAGATTTAAAAAATAAAAAAGGTAAATATTGGAGGAGTTTAAATCTGGATACTTGGTAGGCAGAGTCCTAGGGAGTGGCTTTGGCTCCTACTATATACATGTCGCACAATATATCTTTTGCGACATGTATGCCTAGGTAGAAGGGGCCTCTCGGTCGATTTGGCCGACTTTGGGCTTATGTTGTATTAGCGACGCCAGTATTCTTTATCTTTCTAATGCAATTCCCGATCAATTAATTTCTTAAATTACTTCACCCATATATGGCAACGGCAATCCATATATAAATTTATTTTTTAAATTTCTTTTTTGAAAAATTTCATCCCTACGTTTCTTTGATTCTAAACTTGAGCATAGATATACGGAATCATCTCCAAGACGCCTCCTGAGCGAATCTATGACCTCGGTATATTGGCTTTTGTTGTCTAAGGTACTTTGTACGGCGAAAAGGTCGTCCTGTACGGTCTCGAGAGGCCTTAGTTGGTATACTGATATACCTGTAGATTTGATTTTGAAGCCAAAGTTTTGGAGCGTCTTACAAGGTGCTTGATTGTGGTGCTGAGGTTGTGAATGTTGTGGCCGACTATGTGTGGACCAGCCAAATAAGCCTGAGTTGTTTGTATTGTAAACTCCGACGCCAAGAATCTCATTATCAAGTTCATTAAAAATATTCTCACATTCTTTATAAATTGCTTTGCATAGATCGCTTGCATTATTTGTATAAAAACCAATTTGAACTTCACGGCTTATATATCGATTAGATAATGTATTTTTCTTGAGAAAGAAACTAATACGGTTGGTTGAAAGTCTGTGTATACGTAAACGCGCACATAAAGACTCGGCATGATTTGAGAGCTCAGATAAGAAGAACGAACGTTCTTTAGGCGCTTGGAGTGCGCCATTATTAAGTTGTGTTGAAAAAATATTAAAACTTTTGCCAAATGATCTGGTTGATTGGAGTGATTTGGGTATTCTAGATTCTGTGTTTAATCCTATGCATCGCTCACCGCGAAGTTCACTCCAGGTTGTGAGTGTTCCCTCTCCAAAGTTCTTTTGTACAAATGCTCTATCGAGATTAATAAAATCAAATGCAGTTCTAATGTTATAAGAGGTTAGCTCCGCACTTATTGCTCGGCCTATTCCCCACACTTTTCCTATCTCTGTTTCTTTTAAGAAACGAATACGATCACTTTCATTGATGGTTACACAACCACTCGGCTTGTCGTATTTTGAGCCTATTTTGGCTAGAGTTTTTGTATCGGCTAAGCCGAATGATAATGTAATACCAAGACATAGTTCAGCTTCTTCTTTAATGATTTCTAAGAAGCTTTTAGATGATTCGTGAGTGCTGGATTCTGTATTGGTTGCGTCGTGCGAATTGTGAGCTTTAATATCACCAAGGCTTATAAGCGCGAAGCATTCATCTATACTATATCGTTCGACTTTGTCAGAATATTTGCAAAGCACTGTATATAGCTTTTCGGCGTATTGCTCATACAACTCAAAGTGAGATGGAAGTATAATAACTTGAGGAAACTTTTCTCGAATTTCAAAAACTGGCATACCTCGATGTACTCCAAGTTTCTTTGCTTCATATGACATAGCTGAAGCAATTCCTCGTTCTTCACCAACGATAACAGGTCTGCCTTTGAGATGTGGAAATCGCGCAAGCTCACACGCGACGAAAAAGTTATCGCCATCTACATGGAGGATTTTTGCGAGGCGTGTATCGTTATTAGCCTTCGTGTTATTTTCCGTTTTATTTTCCATATTTACGCACAACAGCTTTTACTACAGCGTTTATACGGAGATCTTCTTTGGGATAAATTGGTTTAAATGCAGGATTTGCCGCTTCGAGAAACATTCGTCCTGTGGAGGTCTTTTTGAGGTACTTCATTGTGTATGAACCATCAACTTCAGCCACTACGATTTGTCCAACTCGTGGTGAGGATGTTCGTTCTACTATAACCATGTCTCCGTCGAGTATTCCGGCATCACGCATAGAATCACCTTTAACTTTAAGCATAAAGCTTGCTTCTTTTTTATCTATAATCCAATCGTCGAGCGAAATGTTTTCATGGAGAGATTCTTCGCTTGGTGTTGGAAATCCCGCTTCAACAAGTCCTAGAAGTACCAGTGGTGTCTCTTGGTTGTATCTTGAGTATGAGGCGAGCCTTGAGTTACTTGCAACATTTTTGTTCGCGAGTGGAATTAATTTACCAGTCTTATCTACATCTACATACCCTAGGCTCTGAAGTTTTTTGATTAAGTTGTGAGCTGTGTTTTTTGATTTAATATTACAGATATTACAAATCTCCGCATATGACGGCATTCTTAAATTTTTATTAAAAAAACTATAAATTTTATCTGAAGATTCTTTAAAATTAGATGAATTGGAAGGATCGAATTCATTTTTTTGATTACTTTTTGAACCTGATTTTATACCTTTTATGTTTCGTTTCATACACATATAGTATACAGAACGAACGTTCTTTTGTCACTGTCATTGTCATTCTATATTTAAACCTTTACCTATCCCTGCCAGATTTTAACTACTTGGAGCGTTGGACGGTCTTTTTTATATCAACTTACTCGCTCGTAACTCCATCAAAATCCTCGTCGTTTGCGGGGTCTATCGCCTCTTCCCTAGTGTGTCGAACCACTCCATCTTTATGGTGAGCTGGGGCGTATAGTGTGTAAAATTTGAGGTCTTTAGTTTCTGATGCGTTAACGATATTGTGCTCTGCTCCTCTTGGAACGATTATTGCGTCACCATCAGTTACATCATATGCATTTGAATTGATAACAACTTTACCGTTACCTGCATCAAATCTAAAAAACTGATCATTCTCAGGGTGAGTTTCTAAGCCGATTTCTTCACCTGGCTTGAGAGACATAAGTACAAGCTGGATTTGTTCATTAGTATAAAGCACTCGACGGAAGTCAGAGTTATTTTTTGTTTCAGCTTCGAGTTTTATATGGAAACCCTTTTTGTGTTTTGGATCAGTCATAGATGTTTAAATTAAGCTGCTAAATCTTTAAAGAACGCGATAATTAATAGGATATCTTGCCAAACAATTCTCATAAGACTAACGATGTATGCTCCAAATTCTCGAACCCATGGCTTTGCAAGAACTTCTCGTAGATCAACACCAAGAACATTTAAAATAACGAGTGCGATTATAATCGCGACAATAATTTGCAAAAAACCTCCTTGTTGCTTCGATTGCTTCGCTGTTTGATTGTTTGTAGAGATGTTCTTCATTGTTGTTTTATGATTTGTGCTTTGGAATAAAAGTATTATACCACAATGCAAACATCAACAATATATAAATCTTTCTTGCATTGTCTTTTTTACCAGATGTATGTTCTTGTTCCATCTGTTCGATGTACTGCATATCAAATTTTTCTTTGATGTACGTGTTTGATTTAATCACATTCATTACTTCTTCGGGCTGCTTTTTAAGCCATTGTTTTATGGGTGTTGGAAATCCAAGTTTCTTTCGATTTGCAGTTGTTTTTGGTAATACAGATTCAAATGCTTTTCTGAGAATGTATTTTGTCGCTCCATTTTTATATTTGAAAACTTCAGGGATTCGAGCTGAGATTTTTGCAACTTCTATGTCCAAAAAAGGCACTCGGAGTTCGAGTGAATGAGCCATAGTCATCTTGTCGGCCTTAGCTAAAATGTCACCAGGTAACCAAAAGTTAAGGTCAATATATTGCATTTTACGAGAATCACTTTCGTCTTGTACAGCTTCAAAATATGGATTCATATCCATGCGAGTTGGTTGCAGGTCAGAAGCTTCTTTGTTTGAGTCCTTCCAAAGTTTTTGTTGCTCGTCATGTTTAAAGATATTTGCATTGCCAATGTATCGGTCTTTGAGTGGTGTGAGAGACCTCTTAATGTAATTTTTTCCATAGAAATTAAAAGGAAGCATCAAGAGTGGTTTGATAAATATACTTTTTACAAAAGTTGGAAGTTTTGAAACAAATGATGTTGCAAAAGGTTCTCTGTAAATATTGTATCCACCAAAAAGCTCGTCAGCTCCCTCACCTGACAGTACTACTTTTACTTTTTTCCGAGCCTCACGTGCGAGGAAATATAACGCTACGGCAGATGGGTCAGCCACAGGTTCATCAAAATGCCATGCAATTTTTGGCAATTCTCTAAAGTATTCATCAAAATCTACAACTATCTCTGTGTGGTCAGAACCTACAGCATCAGAAACTTGTCGAGCCTCGCTGTGTTCACTGACATGATCAAAACCTATAGTAAACGTTGATACGGAAGCAGCTTTAGCTTTTTTACGAAGATTTTGTACTGTCGTAACAATTATTCCACTATCAACACCTCCTGAAAGAAATGACCCAACTGGTACGTCCGCAATGAGGTGATGAGCAACAGAATCCTCCACTACCTTTCTTACTTCTTTAGCGAGGTTAATTTCATTCTCAGATTGATAGTAAGTTGTCTCTACCTCTTCGTCTGTGTTGCTTCTTTTTTCACCTTTTTTAACTACAATGTTTTTACTATCAACATCAGTTGTTGGCCAAACATTTTTATTATTAAAATGATAATGCCAATATGGCTCAATTTTAAATGTTCCAGTATTCAAATCAACAATCATGTAATGTCCTGGGAGAAGTCTATAAATCCCTTCAAACATTGTTTGCTCAAGTGGATTGTATTGGTATGCAAGATAATTAAATACAGCAGTATCATTTACTGACGGCTTATATTTTTTGTCTTCAAGAAGACTCTTAATTTCAGATCCAAAACTTACAATTTTTTGAGTAATTTTTGGTTCAGGTTCGTTACCTTTTTTATATTTAAATTTTATTGCGCCGTCCTTTTCTCCAGTTCGTCCTTTTGCTTTTTCAACTACTTGTTCAACTCGATAGTAAATTGGTTTGATACCAAAAAAGTCACGCGCAATGAAAAGTTGATTCTTCTTTTTATCAAAAATAGAAAAACCAAACATACCTCGAAGTTTTCGGAGCATGTCAGGTCCGTACTGTTCGTAGAGATGTACGAGTCCCTCAGTATCACTATCAGTTTTAAATGTATGACCTAAAGAAATAAGTTCAGGTCGAAGTTCTCGGTGATTGTAAATTTCCCCATTGAAGACAACAGTCACTGTATCGTCCTCGTTAGAAATAGGTTGATGTCCTCCACCAAGGTCGATGATAGAAAGTCGTCGCATACCAAAAGCGAAATCTTTTTCCACAAGTACACCTCGATCATCAGGACCACGGTGAGTAATTACATCAACCATTTTATCAATAGTCTCTCGTGTCTTTTCTGATTTACCTAGTATTCCTGCGATTCCACACATAATTTATATTCACAGTGTAGCAGAAAATGAGGCTTTGGCTAAGGGATTATTACCCAGTTTCTTTGTTTTTTGGTGTTGACAATATAGCTCATAATATATATGGTTACCCATAGTTTTTTGACAGAAAAATAGGAAAAACCACCTAAATTCTCAATATAGATTGTAAACTCAGTAACACCCACACAAACCAGATACCTATGAATATCCCAAATGCACTCAAAATCGTCCGATTCGAGCCTTCTCAACTTAAGTCAGACCTTCGGTTTTACGAAACTGGAGTAGTGAACGGACCCACCAATAATGATGGTGTCTCTAGTTTCTCACCGGCACTTTCCCACGCCTCCAAACTGGACATTCACAAAGGTCGACAGCTTTTGTTTGGCGACGGTCTGTTGTCCAATTGCCGAACAAATATTCCAGGACCCGACAAGATTCTTGAACTTCGTGATCGACCTCTTGCAGATCCAGACTTGATCTGGTCTCTGTTCAGTGAGGTCGGGCAGGTAAATCTCCGATATCTCAACGAAGTTTTTGGGGTAAGGTGGATTGAAGCTCTCCGGCGTACTGTGGTCCATGGTCAAGAAGGGAGCTCACGAGGTTCGCTTGTTGTTCGCATGAAACCGACTTTTGAATGGGAATGTTTCGTCTTTCCTCTTTCACAGATGCGAAGTGCTGATAATTTTGCTCTAATCCTCGGTGATTCGACGGATCAAAATGAGTACGCTGTGGAAGACCCTCACCTTGAGTGAAATTTAAAATAAGTTTAAGTAAGGTACATCTTATTGCGTTCAAAATGCGCAAAAAAACCTACCCCCGCCACAAAGTATGTGTGCGGGTTTTTGATTTTAGAATCAAAAAAATGAGTTAGACAAATAAATAAAAAGAAGAAATCTCCTTTTAATTCCCATATGGTGGAAAATACACCATTGGATCTAGATACGCTTCAATAGGAGCAACTGGCATACGTAAAATCTTACCCCTACAACTTACACTTGGACGGTTTTGGACACTTACTGCATTTGATGCATATACTGATATGTGAAGGTGCGGGCCAGTAGAATAACCTGTATTACCCGAGTACCCAACGACGTCTCCTGTACGAACTTGTTGCCCTTCTTTTGCCCCTATAACAGATAAGTGACCATAGATAGAGGAAAGACCGTTATCGTACTTAATGAACACCCAGCGACCAAATGAGACCCCTTTACAGGCTAAATCTGTGTCTCCTACTCCTAGTACGACACCGTTTCCTGCAGACATTACGGATGTACCGACTTTAACTCCAAAATCCACGCCATTGTGCGAACCTGAAACGTAAAGCCGACTTGCGCCTTCAGTCTTTCCGAATCGCTGAGTAATACGTACATTTTCAACAGGCCAAGCGAGTAGGCTACTTTTAGCTTTAGGAATGCTTGATGGATCAAGGGTATATTTAATTTGTGATTCAAAATCAAACACTTCTTTTTCGAAAGATGCTTTTTGGGCCATCTTATCTTTAAGAATTTGTTGGAATGTCTTCTCTTGATTTTTTGTTTCTTTCAATACTTGAGCTTGCTCAGCTTTATCATTTTCAACAACTTTCTTTTTGTTTGCAATTTCAGCTTGCATTTTTACAAGGTCTTGCTTCTTTGTTTCTTGGGTATCTTTATTTGATTCAAGTTTTTGCTTTTCTCCTTGAATAAGAAGAATTCTATTTTGCAAAGCATTGTTAAAAGAGACTTGGCTGTCTATCTCAGTCAAGAAGTCTGTTAGATTTTTTTGAGAAAGCAGATTCTCAATAAAACTAAAATCCTCAGCTCGGTGAATTTCCCTAACACTTGAAGCAATACCATCTTGCAAACTAATTATTTTTTCTTCAGATTCGCCAATGTTTATGCTAAGCTTTTGTATGTCCAAGTTTGCAACCTCTATCTTTTGTTTTAATCTCTTTATATCGAGATCCATAGCTTTTGCATTTTGCTCCAGACTCTTAATAACTTTTTGCAAAGACAGAGCTTCTTTACTTGTTTTGTCAGTCAACTCAGAATATGCTTGAATTTCTTTATTGAGCTGTTCAATATTTTTATTTCGCTCGTCGATTTTTTGTTGAAGTTCATCTACCGTATCTGCCTCCGCAATTTGGGTTAAGAAAGGATTGTTTGGATTAGCAATATAAACAACAGAAAGAATGCTCACTGCGAACATGAATCCAAAAAGGTTTAGGTATGAAGATTGTTTGTTATGGATTAATTTCATTGAGCTTTTGTAATGCTATATCGAGTCGGCGAATTGTCTCTTCTTTTCCAAATATTGATACAAGTGTGAATGGATCTGGAGATCTCTCTTTACCAGATAATGCCGTACGTAATGCCCAGAGTACAATACCTCTACCCTGCTCTTCAGCGTATGGCCAGATAAATGCTTTTGCTGATTCAGGTGTAAATTCAGTTATTCCAGAAATAATCTCCTTCAACTTTTCATATATAGGTGCGAGATCTTTTACAGTCATACTCTCCTTGCCCTTTCTTTGCTTCTCAGCACATAATAGTAAAGCAGGTTCATATGAAGGATCCATGAAGAAATACTGAAGTTCGCCAGCTGTTTCCATGTCTCGAATGTCTCCAAACTTAACAATTCGTTCCTTTATAGTAGGTAAGATTGCGTCGATTCGCTTTTCAAATCCTGCTATATTTTTCAATTCATCAGACATATACGAAAGAACATGATTTTTAAAATCAACATCACTTAACAGTTTGATGTGTTCTTTGTTAAGCCAGTCGAGCTTCACGGGATTAAACACAGCACCACCTTTCTGAACTTTCTCTAGATCGAAAACCTGAATAAGTTCATCTAGAGTAAATATTTCTTTTTCAGTTCCGTCATTGAAACCAATCATTGTAATAAAGTTTAATATAGCACCTGGTAGGTATCCTTGGTCTCTATAATAAGTTACTGCCTGAGCACCCTTTCTCTTTGAAAGTTTCGTTCTGTCTTCACTTAACACTAATGGAAGATGGGCATACGTTGGAACATTAAAATCGAGCGCTTCGTAAAGAAGAATGTGTCTCGGTGTATTTGAAATATGATCGTCTCCTCGAATAATGTGTGTAACTCCTTCATCTGCATCATCTACAACTACAGCAAGGTGAAATAACGGCTCGTTTAAGTTTTTTGCTATAACGAAATCTCCAAGATCTGTAGTGTCTATTTTAATCTCTCCGCGAATAGCGTCTACGAATGAAACAATTCTATTTGGATTTTTAAAACGAACAATTTCTTTGATTACCCCTGAACCATCTTTAGCTTCCTCTTTTGAAATGTATGCTTTCCCATCAGAGATAAGTTTCTCAAGTATTTCCTTGTGCCTTGGGGCGTTCTCACTTTGTCGGTAAAATTTATCGTATGACATATTCAGCCATGAGAGACAGTCGATGATATTTTCTTCATATTCTTTCTTTGATCGCTCCTTATCTGTATCCTCAATTCGTAAAATAAATTCTCCTCCGTGCTTTTTTGCAAATAGATATGAGAATACAGCTGTTCTATATGTACCAGAATGAAGAAAACCAGTCGGACTTGGTGCAAAGCGCGTTACTACTTTTTTCTGTTGTTCTGTTCTTTCTGTATTCATATTTTTACAATTTATTGATGAAATTTTTATCTAATTTGTGAGTGGTGAATTTTAGTCTTCCTCTATATTTCGTGCTTAAGTGCAATCTTTAATACTTCTTTTGCTATTAGGGTTGCTGAATCATCACGCGCAAATTTTTTCGCGCCCTGCTTCATTTTTTCACATGTTGCTGGATTATCAAGTATCCGTGTGAGTTCGTTAATAATAATTTCCGGACTTAAGTTTGCCTCCTCAATAATAATAGCACCTCCATCTCGTGCGTAGTTGTAAGAATTTTTTCTCTGGTGATCTCCATTCGATGTGCTGATTGGAATCAAGATAGATGGAATTTGCCAAAGTGCAATTTCAAAAATAGTTGACCCTCCTCGTGAAATAACGAGTGACGCAACCCCAGCTGACATTCGCATTGCAAGATTGTTCAGGTAGTCAAATGGATGATATCGACTGATGTGAGTATTACCTTCAAGTATCACGTTTGCAGTTGTTGAAACTTCTTGGAAGTTTCTTTTACCGGTTTGGTGAATGATTTGATATCGGTCTACAAGATTTGGTAAGGCACTTAAAATTGCATCATTTATAATCTGTGCGCCTTGTGAGCCCCCAAGTATAAGTATAACTGGCACATCAAGCTCTAGATTCAGATACTCGAATGCTCCAGTACTGAGTGGTTGTCGAATTTCTTTTCGTACTGGATTTCCAGTATATGCAGTTTTATCTTTTGGAAAATATTCTATGGCTTCTTTGTATGAAATAGCTACTCGCTGTGCGAATTTTCCTGCCCATGCATTTACTCTTCCTGGTACACTGTCGGATTCATGAATGATAACAGGAATACCAAGAATACGTGCAGCCATAAGGGCTGGAAAGCTTGTGTATCCTCCTTTAGCAAAAACAACATCTGGAAATAATGAATAAAGCTTAACAATAGCACTGAGTACTCCGAAGCCCATTTTGAAAAGGTCAAAGAAGTTTAAAATAGCTGAAGCTCCTGATGCACCAACTCTTCGCTTTCCTGCCATACATGGTATGAATGTAATTTCATTATCAAATAGTATTTTTGAATTGTAAGGATCTGGCGCCATAAAGAATAATTCAGGTGCTAGAATCTTTTCTTCAATACAAATTTTCCTGATTTCTTCAGCTACAGCAATAAGTGGATAAAAATGTCCTCCTGTTCCCCCTCCTGTCATCAAAATCTTCATATGCTATTGAGTATAGCATGCTACATAATGTTTTTTAAGGGCTTATTTATAATATATAAATTAGCTGTCACCAGTCAAAATTAGTAACTATTGAATAAAGAAAATAGTCTAATTAATAAAGTACTAACTCTTCTTTTGATATTTAGAAACATTCAAAACTATTCCTACGGATGAAAGTGCAAAAAACAGAGCTGTACCTCCATGAGAAATAAATAAGAGTGGCGTTCCAGAAAGTGGTGTAATGGCAAGCATGGCAGAGATATTGAGATACGACTGGATAATAATGAGTGTAATTATCCCAACTACAAGGTATGTTCCAAATAAATCCTGCGCGCGAACAGCAATACGAAAACCCTGAAGTGTAAAAATCAGATATAACAAAACAATAATGCAGGAGCCAACAAACCCAAACTCCTCTGCTGCAACTGCAAAGATAGAGTCACCGATAGGTTCAGGTAAAAAATTAAATTTCTGGATACTTTGCCCGAAGCCTCTGCCAAAAAGTCCGCCGGATCCTACAGCGATAAGCGACTGTTGAATCTGATACCCACTACCTGTTGGATCTGCAGACGGATGTATGAAGGTCTGAATACGTTGCATCAGATACGGACGAACCATAACAAGCCCAGTAAGCATCAGCGCACCTATGAGTCCCATAATAATCATATCTCTCCATCTACCCCCTGCTGTTATAAAAATAGCTAGGCCGGCCGCACTAATAACCATAAATGTATCTGTGTCTGGTTGCGATAGCACAAGCAACCCACTGATAGCTATAAAAATAAGAAAAGGTAATGTCCCAAGCTTGAATGTGGATGCTTTTTGTTTGATAGATGCAAACCACGCCGCAGCATACATGACAGCTGCAATTTTAAATATTTCAGCTGGTTGAAATGTCATATGTCCTATGCTTACCCATCGACACGCTCCTTTTGTACAAAAATTTAGGCCTGGTACAAATACTAGAATCATTAAAATACTAGAAATCACGAAAATATAAAATGCGTGCTTCCTCCAAATCTGATAGTTGATTCGCGAAAGTATAAAGGCAGATATAGTACCTCCAAGCAACCCAAACACGAGTTGATTGAATGTTACAGCCTGAAACTTTGCATTATTTGATGTTAGAAGTCCAAGTGATGCTGATGAGAAAATAGTTACTCCAAGTAATACAAGAATAGTGGTCAAAAATAAGAACGTTTTATCAACTTTTTTTGTACTACTCTTCATTTGATTTCTATTTTACACTATTTATTGGAAACTGAAACAAAAAGTACGACACTACCTAAAAAATTAACTCAATATCGAAAGTATTGCGCCAAGAATTGCTGTGATTATGGCAATAATCCAGTATCTCATTGTAACTTTGTATGACGGCCACCCAATTGCTTCGAAATGGTGATGAATTGGAGCTATACGAAACACTTTTCTCCCAAAATGTTTTTTTGAAAACATCTGGATACTTGATGATATGGATGTTGCAAATAAAGGAAAAGCGATAATTGGTAATAGCAGTACCTCACGCGTCAAAAACGCAACAATAGCAAGACCAACTGTTAATCCAAGCATACCTGTTTCACCAAGATAAAATCGTGCAGGAGGAATATTGAACCAAAGAAATGCAAGTATACCTCCCATTACCACTGCACAGAAAGCAGCAAGGTCAATCTGATTTTGAGAGAATGCAATAACCATATATCCAGCATATGCTGCTGCCATGACACCACCAGCGAGTCCGTCTATACCATCTATTACTGATCCAGAAAAAACTCCAAGTACAACAGCCATAAAGAATGGGATAAACCAAAGACCAAGATTTATATCGCCGTAGAATGGTACATGAATGTCGAGCACTTGAAGTTTAAAATAAAACCACCACGCTCCAAATGCACCTATAAGTAATACAATAAGTATACGAAGTTTTCTTGATATACCATCCGTCATCTTTAAATCAGCACCGTGAATTTGAAGAATATCATCTATTAGTCCAATAATCGATGCGAAAAGTAATGCGCCAAGTGGTAAAAGAGTTTGATTTCTACTTAAAAAACTGAGTTTATCTGTTGTCTCATTTGGAAATATGAGAGCAATAGCATACAAAAGCGCTATTGTAATTATAATAGAAAACCAGACGATAACACCCCCAACTCTGGGTGTGCTTATCTCCCCTTTTTCATTGTGAACTTTTTGAAACTCAACAGACATCGCTTCTGTATTTACTTTACTTCTAGACTGTTTTCTCCAAAGTCTGTATTTGTACATTATATTTGTACAAGTTGGTGTAATTGCAATACCAACGAGGAAAGAGATAATTGCAGGTAAAAGTATTTTGATAGCGTTGAGAGTTGTCATGTTGTCTAACGAATATTAATAGTTGTTGTGGCTGTTGATTTTGCCAATGTTACAGTGTCTTGTAAATTAATAAGTTGAAGTGTTGTTGAAGCTAGTTTAGCAACATCATCAAATCTACTATCTATACTTGAACCTAGGACTACTATTACATATGGACGTGATGTAACATTTTTCTGCATAACTATTGCAAGATTTCCTCCAGCATTTTCGGTAAAACCAGTTTTACCGAAAACTATTGGAAAATCGCTCAAGATTTTATTTGTGTTTGCGATTATTGTAGTACCTTTTACATTTTTAGCTGTTTTAGGCGCACCAATTGTTAAACTCTCATGGTTAGTTATATCGAGGAGTCCAGGGTTTTGAGAGATCACAGTCCACATCAACTTCGCCATTTCACGTGCTGTTGATACACCTGCTGCAATATCAAGCTGACCTTCTGTTGATGAGGTTGCAGATGTTTGAGGAATAATACTTACTTTTGTGCTTATAGTTGGAGTTTCCTCTGTTAATCCAGATGGATTTCTAAAATATGTTTGAGTTAATCCCATTTGCTTTGCATTGAAATTCATAAGTGAGATAAAACTACTTCGAGGGATGAGCTGTGAAGCAATTGTTTCAGCTGCCTTATTTGATGATCCAATAAGCATGATTTGCATAAGATTGTCTGGTAGCCATGTGCTGCCTGTTGGTAGTGAAAAGTCAGAAGCGGCCAGATCTTTCATCTTTGGGATTGTCAGCTTTTTTTCTACTAGTGATGGAACAGTTGCAAGCAGTTTTTCGGCAGTCGCTGCAGTCATAATCTTGAGGAGTGATGCAGTAGGTCTCTGTATATCAGCATTTTTTTCGTACACAATTTGATTTGAAACTGGATCATAAATAAAAGCAGATTTTGCTTCGATTTCTGGCCATGAAATAGATGCTACTGAAGATCCTACGATGTCTGTCTGGTTTGTCAGGTTGGCTTGATTTGGATATGAAATAACTGAATTTGTCATCATTTGTGCTGAAGTTGATACAGGCACAGATGATGCGACTAACACGATGAGCGCGAAAAGAAATGGCGCGAGCATAGAACTTTGAGAGGGGTTTGTTGTAGTTGCTTTAGAATTTGAAATTGAAGTCTTTTTCATAATTTTTCTATAATTTATTTATTTTCTTCTAATAATTCGTCTGTGCGTATTTCTAACGCTGTGTCAGTCGTCAAATCGTCTTCTGATTCTGTAGAATCATTGACAGGGTCTTTAATCTTTTCTGTTTCGTCTGTTTGCCCTATTTTTTCACTCTGTTGATTTTCTGATTCATTCTTCTCTTCGTTTTCTTGCTCATTTTTAAACTTTTCTAATTCCGCTTTTACAGCTTCAAAATTTGGTAAGTCACCTAGTTTATTTATTCCAAGATATGAGAGAAGTTTAAATGAAGCTGTATAAATAGATGTTCTGTTGTCGTCTGGTGCAGGTTTCTTTTCAATAAGTCCTCGTATAAGAAGATTTCGTAATATGAAAGTCGAATTCACTCCACGTACATAGTCTATCTCACTTCTTTTGATTGGTCCTCTATAAAGAATAATAGACAAAGTTTCAAGAGATGCTTTTCCGAGATCACGGGCTAGTTCCTCCTTAGTCAATTTTTCAATAAGTACTGAAGCTTCTGCTGATGTACCAAGCATATATTCTTGATCTTCATTTGCTAAAAGTGTAATGCCTCGCCCTTTTAGGTTCTCTGAAAGAGCCATCAACGCTTCATGAATTTGATCTTCAGTGACTTTTGCATCTGGTGTAGTGAGACTTTTTATAAGCTCTTTCAAGCTAATCGGTTCCCCTTTCCAGAATAGTAATGCTTCAATTGAGTGTTCTAAATTCATGGCTTACATTTTAGCATATTTGTACAAAATTCCGTGAAATTCAACGAAATTTGCACTAGATTTAATTATACCTCGGCACTCCAAGATTCTGACTCTCCATATGAATCTCATCAAAGAGTCCCTCTTGATGTGCATCAAGAACTCCTTGCTTTACAAGTTCGAGCATAGCCAAAAAACTCACGATGACATGTACTCGCTCTCCTTTATCAATTTTATCCTTTCCAGAAAATTCACGGAAACTCATACGGACCGCGCTTTGAATTCGCTTAGATAGATTAGTCATCATGTCTTCCAAACTCATTGTTTTCTTTATAGTAGCTTTTGGTCCTACTGGAGCTTTACGTGGGAGTGATGTGAGAACTCGACCAATCGCTTCTGCAATCTGTGGAAGTGTTGTGTCGTTTGTAGGCGCGAACAATTCTGGTATTTCTGATTTAAAATTTCCATCAAATCCTCCTCGTGGAAATATAAAGCGAGCGCCAAAAAGTTTTTGCACTGTTTCAGATGCACGTCTCATTATCTCAAGTTCTTTAAGTCGCTTTTCGAGATCTTTTATATCAGTATTTTCCTCTTCAGTAAGACTAAGTGTTGGTAGAAGTGATTTTGCTTTTACGAGTAGGAGTGTTGATGCAATATATATGAACTGAGTTCTGTCTCCGAGTGAATAATCCCCTAGTCTGTTTACATATTGAATATACTCGTCAGTAACTTTGGCGAGTGAAATGTCGTTGATAAAAAGCTTACGCTTCTCAATGAGAGTAAGGAGTAAATCAAGTGGTCCCTCAAATACTTCAGTTTTAATAGTGAAGATGTTTGAACCGTTGGGTGCAGGTTTTGGTAGGGTTTGGATATTTTCCTCAATTTGAGATTCTGCAGGCATATAGGTTCTATTGTACTACGTAGAACGCAGATTGTGGTCTGGATAAGAATATTGACATATGCGCTATATAATGTTACTATATACATAGACGTAAAAATTGACTGAGGTTCCTCAGTAAACAAAGGCAAGATACTCTCCTGTGTCTTGTAACAACCCGAACGGGTTCTATGGATAGATAACGTCAAACCATCCCTTTGTATGAATGATTTAAGATACCGCTACCGCACATTTTTCTGCAATCACCATCGACAAATCAAGGCAGTTCCTGAATACTACGACCCCCAAACGGAAAATTGGTTTTCTTCTCCTCCGCTCAATGAGCTTCCGGGAATAATATCAAGCAATCCATTATCAATCACTGAAAAAGTGATCGCTGAGTTGTGGAGGATGAGGATTTCTGCCTATGATGCTGGAACTGCAATCACCGTGCGAGCTAGTCGTGACGAATTACCTACTGTCTTACAAGTGCTGAGAGAAAGTACTGAAGGAACATGTATTGAGATTTTTCACGACACCGAGCGTTAACTCGTAAAAATTACAAAAAGCCGCTATTCTGATTTAATACATTAGGTAGCGGTTTTTGTATTGTATATATTATATTTATTTTCTCATTTTAATATTTTTCCCATCATCGTCCTATCAACATATTTATTATTAATAAAACCAGCATCTTTCTGAATGCCCTCAATTTCAAAACCAAGTCTTTCATACAATAGTTTTGCTCCGGTATTATTTTGCCAAACCCACAAGTGAATTTTGTGAATATTGTTTGCTTTTGCCCAAGTAATTCCTTTCTTCATTAGTTTGAGTCCAATACCTTTTCTCCAATATTTTTTAGAAACTGCAACAGTTATAGTTCTGACGTGCCTTACTCGTTCTGCTGTTTCACCTGATAGAGACATATATCCAACTGCTTGGTCATCAACATAAGCAAGAAAAATAATACCTCCTTGATTATTGAGAATTCCGGTTAGTGCTTTCTTTTGCTCTTCAATATTTCCAACAGGACGTTCTCCTTTGGTCCAAGTCATACCACTACTTTCTCCGTCAGTTTTGGCACGAATTTTAATATAACCCTCAATCAGAGATTCATTAATCTTTTTTATTTTTAGATTAATATATTCCATTGCTGGATAGTTAGACTAGTTTTTACTTCTTCCCAACAAACAATCCAAGTTCTCGTAGTTGTGTAGCAGAAATTTCACTTGGTGAATCCATCATTGGGTCCTTTCCTTCACCTGTCTTTGGAAATGCAATAACTTCTCGGATGTTTGGCTCATTTTCAAGAATCATCATAAGTCGGTCAAAACCCCAGGCAATACCGCCGTGTGGAGGTGTTCCACTTCGAAGTGCGTGCAGCATATGTGAAAAATTTTTTTCAACAGTTTCAGTTGGGTAGCCCATGATTTCAAATACTTTCATGAGAGCATCGGCTTGGTGATTTCGTACACTTCCTCCTCCAATCTCGTATCCGTTGAGCACTATGTCATATTGTGCTGCAATTATAGTATTGAGGTCTGTATCAAATGCTTTTGAATTCATAAGCTTCTCAAAATGATCAGCTCGTGTGCCTGAAAATGGGTTGTGTGTAAATGTCCATGCACTTGTACCTCCACCTTCACCGTTTTGTCCTACACCGTTTGCACCCTTTTCATTTTTCTCAAAGAATGGAAAATCAACAACCCAGCAGAATGCGAGTAAGTTTGGATCTTCTTTATTTTCTCGAATGTCAGGTCGGTCGATATTGTATTTTGCCATTGATTCAGCATATGGGATTCGTGGAAATGGAATCTGCTGAATCTTTTTGTGAGGATAAAGTTTTGTAACAATATCAATAAGGAGTTGCTCAGTAATAGACATGATATCTTCTTCTGTCGCGAAACTAAGTTCCATATCGAGCTGTGTGAACTCTGGCTGTCGGTCGCCTCGTGTATCTTCATCTCGCATACATTTTGCAAACTGGAAATATCGTTCAATACCAGCTGACATCAACATCTGCTTGTACTGCTGTGGTGACTGTGGAAGTGCATAGAAATGTCCTGGAGCGAGTCGTGATGGTACAACATAGTCTCGAGCACCTTCAGGTGTAGATTTTGTAAGTATAGGTGTTTCAACTTCTGTAAAATCAAGGCCAGTTAAAAAGTTTCGTACATACTGAAGAATCTTCGCTCGGTTACGAATATTTTTCTGAAGTCTATCTCCTCGAAGATCAACGTATCGATACTTGAGTCGTACTTCTTCATTTACTTCTCGCGTATCTGCGTGAATATCAAATGCAGGAGTTTCCGCTTCATTCAAAACTTTGATTGCAAGAATTTCAAGCTCAATATCGCCGTTTTGCTTATCGGCTTGGATGTTTCGTTCAGGTCGAGTATTTACCTTACCTTTTACTTCAACAACCCATTCAGGTCGAAGAGTAGAACCAACAGCATGTGCATCAGTGGCATTTGGTAAAATCACACCCTGGATTCGCCCAGTCATATCTCTAAAATCAAGGAAAATGAGCTTCCCTTGGTCTCGTCGAACGTCAACCCAGCCTTTTATAGTAACTTCTTCTCCTTTATGAGCTTGTAAATCTTTGATGTAAATACGCGTATTTGTCATGGTTTTTATATCCGTTATAGTACTAACTAATTGGGTATTGGGCAACATTTAGCTTGTGGTTTAGTTTAGAATAAGCTTAACTTTTCGCATTACCTTTTTCAAATCTTCGAGGTCTAAGTTGTCTCTAATTTCAACATTCCTTTCTCTCCAATCAATTGTTCTAAGTTGGTGTGTAATGACGGCACCGATTACACTAGGTGTCTTAAAAATTACTTCAAAAGGAAAGTTTTTGATTTTACTTGTGATTGGACAAATAACTATTAATCCTGTGAGTGCATTAAATTTTTCCTCAGAGATAACTACAGAAGGTCTAAAACCACCTTGTTCATGTCCTACTACAGGCGATAAACTACAAAAAATAATATCTCCTTTTTTGGGTACTTTAGGTGAGCTTGAAGTATTACTAAGCATGGTATTCATCAATTATTTCCCTGCCAACCTCTTTATTATCAAAATAGAGTGGATGAGAATTTTCAGGTGTAACTCGTGCAAGTAAGTCATCTAATGTCTCTTCTTTTTGTTCGGGAATAATAAGAATGCCCTCATTTACTTTTTTGATGGTTATTTTTGAACCCTCTGTTAGCATAAAGAAATCAATAAGTTCTTTAGGAATTCGGATGCCGAGACTATTACCCCACTGCGCTATTTTTGTAATCATTCCATAAGTATATACATGGTATATACTTTGTGCAAGCGTCGAATTATTCACTGTTTGAATATTTTTTAACATAGACAAAGTGTATCCAATCAATATGAAGCGGTGATAAAGAAATTTTAAAGTTTAAGAATACACTGTTCTGTGGTATTCGTAAGTTATATTGATTGCGGAGCAGTTATGATCATAGTATTATTTTTATAATGGTTAATAGAATATTTAAACTGGTTCTATGTGTTTTACTACTATCTATACTGGGTAGTATGGGTATTTCATTGTCTCTTGAACAAAATTTTAATTTTACTCATTTTTTGGAAGATGCTTTATTTTACTTTGCATGCATAATATCTTTGTTTGTTTTCGTGTTTGGTATGTATTACGTAATCATGAGGTTATTCAGAAAAAATAGTCATAGACAAGTTGTTACTATGATAAAACAAGAAATGGATCAAATCATTGATAATCTCCATCTAATGAGTTAACAGAACCCTCCCTCCACAAACCCCTTTGCTTGCCCTTCAAACATAGACGCATAAATACCTCGCTTTCTCATAAGCTCATCATGTGAACCTTGCTCAGCGAGCGTATGACCATCAAGTACAAGAATCTTATCTACGTTTTTAACACTGTTAAATCTGTGAGTAATTAGAATGAGAGTTTTATCTTTTGTAGCTTTTTCCATTTGCTCAAAAATTTCAAGTTCAGCAAGTGGATCAATAGCTGCTGTAGGTTCATCGAGAATCAACACCTGACCAACTTGCAGTCGATAGAGTGCACGAGCAAGAGCAATCTTTTGCAGCTGTCCTTGTGATGGTTCAATACCATCATCAAACTCACGACTAATTTGTTGCTTGTACCCTTTTGGATATTCTTGAATAAACTCGTCTGCACCAGAAAGTTTAGCTGCTATGACCGCTTGTTCACTACTAACAGGACTATTTGGAAGACCCATCGCAATAGCTGTTTCTATGTCGAATTCGTGCAGAGTATATTGCTGTAACAGTACAGATAAAACTGACGTCCAGTCGTGCGTAGAGATTTCGCGCAGGTCAGTACCATTTATGAGTATAGAGCCCTCTGTTGGGTCATATACACGCATCATGAGCTTGATTAGAGTCGATTTGCCGGCACCATTTTGCCCAACAATACCAATCTTTTCACCAGCGTTCATTGTGAAGTTTAAATCTTTGAAAACCCATGGACTTGCTTCAGGATTTTTTGATGGATATTTGAAACTAACATTTTTGAACTCGATGTGAGGTGGTTGAACGAGACTGATATGCTTCGCATCAATAGCTTCTTTTATTCGAGGTGCTGTGTCGTACACTTCAAAGATATCTTTTGTTGTTAGTGCACGCTTGTATTGTTCTGCAATGTCACGCAAAAACATATTCATTGTTGTTACGAGATTTTGTAGTGAGAAAATAGCGAACACAAGTGTACCGGCAAGTATTCGTCCAGCCATTACTTCTCCAACAATCAAATACAAACCATACCCCATACCAAGTGCCATCAACATATTTGAGCTCACTCCAAGCCATAGCCGACGTTTGTCTACCTTGAGCTGGTCATTGAGATACCCTTTCATAATATCTTCAGTTGTTGTGAGAATTTTCTCAGACGCCTGAAGCATTTTAGTTTGAATGATATTTTTTCTGCCTTGAATATGCTCTCGAAGTGCGTAGTAGAGACGCTGTCTCACACTGTTTTCACTCCAAATTCCCCACATGTTATATCCGTACTTTAATTCAATGACGAAGTTTGGAACAGCTGCAAGAAAACTAATAATGAGCAGTGGTGCGCTGATATTGTAAATAATAATTCCGGCAGCAATAATACCAAACAAATTTGCAATATTTTGTATCTGCCCTTTTGCAATAGTATAAATCGGCCATACGCCATGGTCGAATGCTTTGTTAATAAGATTTTGGAACTCTGGATCTTCATAGTTTGCAATATCAATGCCAGCACGCTTTCGTAGTGAGTAAGCAGTAAGTTCGTTGTCTGTCGTGAGGTCCCACCGCTTCTCGATATACTTTCGTAGTTCTTGGAAAATCGAAATAAGTACAAGTACAGTCACATACAGAAGAATGTAACCTAGAATTGCTGGAGTACTCATACTTCCTGCTGTAGAACCGTTTGCTGCACCGCTTACAGCTTCAGTAATCTTGTTGATAATACTTCCAAAAAGACCGTTTTGTACGAGTGGAAATAGTTCAAGAGCAATTACTATAAAAGTAAGTTGTAGGGTAAGTTTTGGTACTAATTTGAAGCCCAAAACAAAAGACCGACGCACTACTTTTAGAAGTGTCCGAAGTGAAGGTTTTTTTATTTTAACCTTGTTTTTATTGAGTTTTTTGTCGGTTGTTGACAGTGTCATAAGTGTAATGACGCACCAAAAGCGTGAATATTACATTACAACAAATTTGAAGGTGTGCAAGTTTTAAAGAATTTTCACAATTTTTTTAGTAAAAATTTATTGCATTATTTGGCATTGTTTATTGCAGTTTACAGAGGTACTTTATTTTACCATCGCTTTAACCTGCTCCTCATACATTCTTCGATACTTGCCGTCTTGGTTTTTCATAAGTGAATCATGGTTTCCATCTTCTATTACGCTTCCCTTATCGAGTACAATAATTCTACTTGCTCTACCAATAGTTGCCATATCGTGTGAAATGAATATTGCAGTTGTTTTGTTGCCCAATGTATCGAGCGTCTTGAAAATCTCAATCTCTGATTCGGTATCTATTGCAGCTGTAGGTTCATCGAGTATAACAATAGGAGCTTTTCTATAAAACGTTCGAGCAAGTGCCATCTTTTGTGATTGACCACCTGAAAACTTTATACCACCAAAGTCAGTACCAATTTGTGCATCGTATCCATGCTCGTATTTTTCGATAAAGGTATATGACTGCGACTGTCTAGCTGCTTCTTTAACTTTTGAATCGTCGAGAAACTTAGGTTGCTGACTGATAGCAATAGCTTCTTTGATTGTGAAATTGTAGTTTACAAAATCCTGCATAAGTGCAGATATATATGTCTGCCAGATTTCAGGTGGAATATTTTTGAGGTTAACTCCGTTTATGAATATTGAGCCTTCAGACGGGTCATAAATTCGAAGGAGTAGTTTGATAAAGGTAGATTTTCCTGCGCCATTGTCCCCGATGAGTCCTATCTTTTCTCCTGGATATAGGGAAACGTTTATGTTTTTAAGAATCGGACCCTGAATCTCTTTCGATTGGTTCGGGTATTGGAAAGTTACATTTTCAAAACGTATCTCAGGTGCTTCGTTCTGCTTGATTTCTATAGCTGTTGGATTATCTGTCTTGAGTATTGATTCTGTCTCAAAAAATTCTCGAACGTGCGTTGCATATCTGTTTTGTTCTGTAATATCGGCAATAGCATATAGCATTTCAGAAACAGAACGTCCGGCTGTAAATATTGCACCGAAAATAAAAGTCATGTATCCGACTGTTATATCTCCACTTAAGGTATGGAGAATGGTCTGATAAATTGCCCAGCCGTATGCACCGGCTGATATAAAGTCTGCAAATATATTTATATAAAGACGCTTTTGTTCGTATCCATGCACAGCTCCAACTGTTGAGTCGTACATATGTTTGATTTTATCAAGTATGTAATCTCCAATCTGATATATCTTTAATTCAGTACGCGCATTGTTACCTCTGATGTGCTGTCTCAAATCAAAATATCTCATTTGAGTTTCAGTCTCCTTTTTTGCCCAGATACTGTACTCTGCACGGTCGAAGAATATTCTATTTAATATAGGGGGAACCTCTGCAAAAGCGATGATGAACAATATTTTCCAATCAAAGTATAGAATGATAGATGCAGAAATTACAATTTTGACGAGAGCTGGAAAAAGTGAAACTAGAGTAAAAGCCCCGACTCTGTCGAGACTCCATTGGTTACCTTGGTCAATTCCCTTTTGCAATAGTTTTTTAAATTCAGGATCTTCATACCGAGCAATATCAAGTTCTATAAATTTTTTGAGAAGCTTAAATTCGAAGAGTGTCTGCCATTTGTATCTCCCTGTTGATCCAAGAATTGTTCTAATAGACCCAGCTAAACCACTTACAAGCTGTGCTGATATATATGTAAGAATAAGTGTAAGAAGCCCAGTTGTGATGATTGTAGACGTTTTTACTGTTTCAATGATACTGTCAATAATTTCAGACTGAATTTTCGAAATATAAAATGGAAGTCCTTGTATGAGAGCAATAACTAAAATCCAGCCAATAAATGAATAAAGAGCCGCTTCCTTAACTACCTTGAAATATAAGCTGATATTTTTTATATAATTCTTCATAAAATAGACCGACGTAATGGTTAACTAAATATTACAAGAATCTTATAAATTGAGACTTTTTCTGGTGTAGCAGAGGTTTCGGACTTTTATGACGCACTGATTGGTGAAATATTACAAATAAGCAATTAACTGTGAGTATCTTAATTTTTATCAAACAATCTTAACTAAACAACAAACCCAACCTTTCTCCGTACATCTGCTACTAGGTGGTGAACTTTTTCTCGGATGATTGCACCGTTCTGCGCGAGCATAGTTCGTACTGCATCAGTATCTTTTGCAATCTCAGCACGTCGAACTCGTAGAGGTGTTATAAATGCAATTAGATCTGCTGCGAGTGCGTCTTTGAGAGGTTTGTATTTTCCACCAGTACTTTTATAAAATTCTCGAAGGGTCTCCTCACTCTCTAGGTATGTCTTCCCTGCTGCGATCAAATCTGAATTCCCAATAAATAATTTATGAATGTTAAATACATTCGCAGGAATACCAGCCATTGGGTCATTTGCATCAAGTGAAGCACCAGAGTCTGTAACGATAGACATTACGAGTCGTGTGATATCCGCATCTTCTGAAAATAGTGGAATATGATTGTTATAACTTTTACTCATTTTCTGACCATCAATACCTGGAACAGTTTCAACATCTGAAACGATATAAGCTTCTGGAAGTTTAAAGAGATTTAACTTCTCAGCTTCTTCATCAGATAGACCCTCTGTTTTACAGAAAATACGGTTGAACTTCTCAGCTGTATCTCGTGCAAACTCTACGTGCTGTTTTTGATCCTTTCCTACTGGAACAATTTCTGCATTATGGATAAGAATATCAGCGGCCATGAGCATTGGATAATCGAATACCCCAACATTAATTTCTTTATTTTTTGCCTCAGCATCTTTGAAGGCGTGAGCTCGCATAAGATATGGCATCGTTGTAATGCAATTAAAAATCCATGTAAGCTCCATGAGCTCTGGAACGTCAGACTGTTTAAAAATAGTAACCAGTTTTGGATCAAGCCCAATAGCCAAGAAATCTATAGCTAAATCTAGTGTATATTGCGATAATATTTCCCCATCATGGATGCTCGTGAGTGAGTGAAAGTCGACAATACAAATACGACTATCATACTCATTGCCTTGCAAATCAACATACTGCTTCATAGCGCCAAAATAGTTACCGATATGTGGTCGGCCTGTTGATTTAATTCCAGAGAGAAGTATTTTTTTGTTTGATGTGTCGTGGGTCATAAATTGTTTGTATGTGAGTTACCTCTTAGTAAATATGAGTATAAATTATTTAAATCTAGAGTAAGTAAATATATTGCCGTTGATTCCTTTAATATATTTCAATAATAGCATTTTTTGAGGTAAAAAAAAGCACCTCCCTGTGAGAGGAGGTGCCGTTGTTTTGAGCGTGAGCTCGGCTGATTAAAGCGCGACGCGAGCAATCAAGTTGCCGATAACTTGTGGCAAGTAGGTGTTTCCTAGTATGCCACAGTGACTTTCGTCCCAGAATTCTTCACAAAGACAATGGATGGCTTGTGACCATTTGATTTTTTGTTTAGAAGGGTGGAGTCGGCTACCACCAGCAATCACTACGGCGCAAGGCCGTTTTGATTGACGAGGAAGGCGTCCAAGTAACATCTGGAGGATTGCTCGGCCAGCAGCTGGCTGGCGAGTGATGATGTCGAGATGAGGAGATTCCTCACCATTGAACAGCATCATCTTTGCGTCTTCTCGAGTTGGTGTGAACAACCCGTTTGTAAGCAATGGACGAATGTATCGCCACGGCTTAGACAAAAGAGCTTTCGTCACTCGAATGTCAGCACCTCCGCCGAGCATTGGTGGGTCGATCATGACCACACCTTTGATTTTTTCTGGAAAACGTTGTGCAAGGTTAAACCAGCACACGCCAGTCATGGAGTGACCCACCCCGACAACTTCCCCTGCAGGAAGCTTTTCAAGGATGTCGTCCTCGTAATCACGGAGACTAAGGCTCCCCATGGATGAGGTGAATGGATCTCCATCGTGCCCAATCAGCGAGATTGAGCTTGTTTGTTCGAGGCCGAGATTTTGAAGTCCGGTCACGAGCGGTTGGATGATTGGACCTCCACCCCATGCACCATACGTACATGCGATATTGAATTTTTTCATATGAATGAGCGAGTTTTGGTTGAGAGACTGATTTTTTGGTATGCAGAGTTATTTCTGGATATTTATATTATAACATAATAGTGTTATTTATGCAAGAGTCACAAATAAACCAACAAAATAGAGCTTTGTGTATTAAATCGTATCCAACTCAATAAAGAAGCTAGAGCCCTTACCCTGTCCTGCTGATTCAGCCCAGATTCGCCCATGGTGAGCTTCAATCATTTTCTTTGCAACATAGAGACCAAGCCCTGTTCCCATAATGTTTGTTTTTGACGCATCAGGCGCGCGCGTAAACTTTTCAAAAAGTCGAGGTAATACATCAGGATGAATACCTACTCCTGTATCTGAAATAGAAAGCAATACTTTATTTGGTGCACTATGTGAAATCCAAATATGAATACTTCCTTTAGGTGTGTATTTTACGGAGTTATCAATAAGGTTACTTACTACTTGTTTTATTTTTCCTTGATCTGCATTTACTCTAAACTCCCCTGTCTGATCATAATCAAAATCAAGCTGAAGTTTTGCTTTTTCAATATTTGGCTTAAGTTCTGTTACTACAGTACCTGCGAGGTCGCGCAAATCGAATGTACTGAAATCGTACTGCATCCTTCCTTGTTCAATACGTGATACATCGAGATAATCACCTACAAGTACTACGAGGTCATTTGTTGATGCATAAATTTTTGAAATAGCATCTTTAACTTCGCCATCTGTTGGTCCGAAGTCTCCATCAAGAAGCATTGAAGCATAGCCTTTTACTGCTGTAAGCGGTCCTCGCAACTGATGTGATGCAAGTGACACGAACTCGGACTTTTGTTGGTCGAGTTCCTGGAGGTGGACGTTTGTGTCTTCGAGGTCTTTTGCAAGTTGTTCGATTTTTTCTCGGGATTTTACTTCTTCATTTACACTTCTAATTGTTAATACACTAAAGAAAAGTACAAGGAGGAATATTGCAAAGTTTATGAGCCAATCTTTAAACTCAACAGAACGTAGTACATTGAATAAGAATACTAGAATAATAGCTGTAGAGAAAATTTGGGCAGAAATTACCTTTGCACTCAGAAGTTTATATCTAAGTACCCCGTACACCATGAAAACAATGAAGAGAATTACAAGATAGTTGCCGTATGGATATACATTGAAGAATTGTGGAAAAAAGTTAGAAACACCTCCTGTATATCCCATGATGCCGGCAATCATTGTGTTTCGAATCTGACCTCTCAAAACTGAGTCTTTTCTATTTATCACAAATTGATAAAGCATAATGCTCATCGCAATCAAAGCATGACAGACGAAGTAGATAGGAAAAATAATATAGTATGACCCTGGGTCTATCCAAAAAAAGTCATATTTAGATATAACTCCATGTTTAAAATAGTCTGTGAAGCTAAATATACTTATGAGTCCAGATATTGAAAGGAAAAATACACGCCAATTAAAGTTTTTAAATTTAAAAAACTCTGAAAGAAAATTAAAGTAGAGTGCAGGCAAAAATATAGCCGAAACATCCAATAGATACTGCCATAGTAACGCGTAGTCTTTAGAACTTGTTGATGTTACTCCATACAGCCCCATCGACCATCCAGAAAAAGAAATAGATGCGTATAGCCACGCTTTACTAACTCTGTTAGCTCTATCGTTTCTGTAAACAATAAGACTAAAAAAGATACTACTAAGACACAATATGAGACTCGACGTACTGAATAGATTCATCGCTGTCTAAGTATATCATGGGAATATTATTTTTTTGTGCCCATGTGTACATTTTTGTATCTGGGTTTGCAACGAGTGCGTATTTTGCAGATTTTAAAAGAGGTATGTCGGAAATATGGTCTGCTATTACAGTAACTTGATCAAGCTTGAGTGATTTAGTCGATAAATATTGTTCTAAATAAACTCTCTTTTGTTCTCCATATACTTGAACGCCTTCTACTTCCCCAGTGTACAGACCATTCTCCGTTTTAACCTTTGTACAGATATAGTCTGAGACATTGAGATCCTTAGCTATAGCTTGGACAATTATCTCCACGGCACTTGAAAGAAGTATAATTTGATATCCAAGACTTTGTAACATACTAATCAAGGTCTTTGAATTCTTAAAATATAGAGGGTGAACTACCTGAGTTATAAATTCATCGGTAGTTAGATTGACTGACGCAACAGATTTCCCCTTAAATCCCTCTAATGCAAAAGAGAGAATCTTATTCGAGTTCTTGGCGAGATGAAACTTATATAAGATAAACCACGTCATTATCCGAATATAAGCCAAAAATGAAACGATGCTTTTCTCTTTGAGAAAAGCTATAAAGTATCTTTGACTCTGTCCTTTTATAAGTGTGCCGTCTATGTCGATGACAAAAATATTATTCTTCATGTGTATGCTCGTAGTGTGGGTATTTTCTGCCTGAAAGTTTCTCAATTTTCTTTATTACTTTTTCAGTGACAATAGTACAAATTTCTTTATCTGTGTGTTTATCCCAATGTTCATTGAAATGAAGGGGTTCACCAATATGTATTTCAATAACTTTTTTAAATAAGAGTTTTGGAGAGTGCTTACTTTGAACTTTCTCAGCTCCAACTATACCAACTGGGATAATAGGTACATGATGTTCTAGTGCGTAACGAGCTATACCTGTATATGCCTTAAGCATTTCAAATTCGTGTGGTGAGCGCGTTCCCTCTGGGAAAATTGCTAGTAGAGTACCTAGTCTTAGGTGTTCAGCTACAGTTGCATGTACATGTGATTTGTCTGAAACTGTACGATCTACTTTAATTTGACCAGTAAGTAGCATGATAGGTTTCCAAAAAAAACTTTTAAAGAATTTCTCTGCAGCAAGAAAATGCACATTTCGGTTTGCTACTACACTGAAGGTTAGAAAGTCAAAAAAACTTTGATGGTTTAACGCAAACAAAGCAGCACCTTTTTTAGGTATGTTTTCTAGTCCAGTAACTTTCTTAACCCAAATACCTTTGATAATTGGCTTGAGTGCTTTTCTAAGAAAAAAGTATGTAAAAAATGTTGTCTTTGAATATGATTTCACGAGGGAGATTATAGCACAAAAAAAATATTTGTCTGAAATAAATTATAAATAAGCGTCTCACTATAAATTTACTCTGATATCAATACTTACCTTCAGAAATCATGAAGTACGCCATATTAGCACTTTCCCTGCTTCTCATTTAGGAGACCTTGAAGATGCCATTTTAAGCAAAACACATTTTATTGTGTCGTGGTATGATTTTACTCATAACTATTGTTTAATAGTAGATAAATTATTTTTAAAACATGACAAATCATTTTGCAATCAATACCGAGGCGGCTATTTACAAAGACGGAAAGTGGCTTGTCGGCATCAGATCAGAAAAAGAAAGTGAAGGTGCTGGACTCCTCGCTTTTGTCGGAGGAACAGTTGACCATAGTGATGCTCTAGTTGATATTCTCGAAAGTGCGGTTATTCGCGAAGTTAAGGAAGAAATTGGGGTCAAGATAAAGGTGCTCGATTTTGTAAATAGCTCTTCATTTGTCTCAAAGAAAGGTAATCACGTAATCAATATAGTATTTCTATGTGAAATAGAAGATGGAGGAGTGCCGAAGGTGGTAAGTGAAGATGAAATGGATTCACTGCTTTGGTTGACGACTGACGAGATTATTAACTACCCCAACTCTCCAAAGTGGCTCTGGGAGAGTCTTAGGAAAGCTGATGAGCTTGCTCAAAAATTTTTTAATTCTTAGGAATACAAGATAATAATTTACTCCCCCTTCCCAATCCCAAAATGCACGACATCTATTCGTGCACCGTCTTTTACACGAGCACCTTTAAAGAGACCATCTTGTGAGAAACCTACTTTGATCAGGACTTTTTGCATAGGGATATTTGCTTCTTCTACCTCAGCCCCGATGTATTCGATATCGAGGGTGTTACATGCATATTGAATTACTCCCTCTATTACTTCTGAAGCAACACCTTTACCCCAGAAGTTTTTGTCACCGAGTACTATGCCTATTTGTGCATTTTTATGATGCGTATTTATTTCAAATAATAATTACTAAATTTTATTTAAAAAACTTTCGCTCATTTCATTCACTCTCTTCATAATACGGTCGCCAACCAAACCCCAGTCGAAGTACTGCTTATATTCACTTGAATCAATTAGTTTAATTTCTTGAATTTCCCCATCAGGATCTGCTTCGAAGGTTCCATATGGTTCCACAATACAAAAAGACCTTACTTGTCGAACAGTACGAGCGAGCTCATATATGTCTTGAAATCCTATGAGTTCCTGATGCAATACTTTCATATTAGTCTCCTCCTTGACCTCGCGTATGATAGCTTCCTCATAACTCTCTTCGTCATCGATTCCACCACCTGCAGGCATCCAACCATGTTTTGGGTGATGTACGAGTATCAATTTACCATGTGTTTCCGGGTTACTGCTTTTCAGGATGCAAAATGCGTGTACACCTTGGAGAATTTTACCTTCGAGATTTTCACGTGGACTATTAACATTTCCTTCCTGATATTCTACACGTACAGACTCTCCTGTGATTTTTACAAATGTAGTTGTTAGGTTCATTGCACTTTCAAAATATTTAAATTTGTAAATCTAACTTTTTATCCTCCCTAACTCAATCACCTCCTGTCTCAATCCCTCTGCTAACTGTTCATATGTACTGTGTGTCTCTAAGTAATGAGCCTTGCCTATATTTACAACAATAGACCCTCGTTTGAATTTCATAAAGTTGCCTTCTTTGATACTAATGTGCATTGGGAGTACTTTTGTGTGGTTTGAAAGTGCTAGTGCTGAGACACCTCGCTTAAACAGTGCCACATCTGTGCCTCTGTTTAGTCTTCCCTCAGGAAACATTGCAACCACACCTTTGTTTTTGAGAATATTTTTTGCTCGCTTCAGGTTTTTATTTAGGCCCAATCCTTGCTCAACAACAAATACTCCAAAAAGACTGTATACAAAATGTATTATACCGGTTTTTTTAACGAGTGACATGAACTTGTCAGTGAATTTGATGACGGCCATAAATCGCATTGGAAGAAGTGGAGAAAACAATCCTACTATTATTCTATATAAAAAGCTGTCATAAAATCGATTGTGATTTGAAACCATAATCAAAGGACCTTTTAGCTTCTTGAGATTTTCACGTCCGTGATACTCTATTTTGAAAAGTGAATTGTACAGTGGCCAGAAGATGAACCATGAAAAGAACTGAGTAGTTCCAGAGTAGAATTTTATAAGTGAACATCTGAGGTTGTATGCCTTTTTTGAAATAAGTTTGTATATTTTATATAGTGCGCTTGATACCTGATGTGAACCTGCATTCTGTGTAGGCTTACCTGTTTGTCTAACATACTGATTTGTACTTTTGTCCAAAAAAAGAGCGACTCCATTAGAGTCGCGACTGATCAAGTCCGTTTTAGAATTTTCGATTATAGGGTTACTTCTTGTGGCAGTCTGATTCATCTTCTTTTTTAGTATTTAAACTATATAACATATTTAGATTATTTGCAAGTCTGATTAATATATTCTATATAAGACTATGATAAGGGTAATTTTATGAACTAGTATCTCCTACCTGTCATTCCATATACTACCACCATTGGTATGAAGACAGATACAAAATATCCTAAAGAACTACTGAAGAAATTTTGAAATTGTGCCCCGAGATTGTATATATCTCGATATGGCAATATATGAAAACAAAGTGCTAATGTAAGTATTACGACAGATGCTGACAAAAAAAGAGCATCTAGAAATCCTACAATACCAGAACGTGTTCCGCTAGAGTGTACTATTCGTCTAGCTATAAGAAATGAAAGTATAAAGAAAATACCAAATATAATTGCGTGAGAATAGAAGATGTGTTCGCCACTGTCTTTGAAAAGGATAAATTTAGCCTTATATGGAAATGACGCATATAAAATTGCTGCAGGATAAAAACTAACTATTAGTGAAAACAGAGTGCTCTTTCCTTTGTAGAATGAAAGAGCAGTAAGAATTGCAATAACAACTATTAATGTGATATTGAAGGAAATCATATGACAAGTATAACAGTAATACTTAAAAGCGCGGCGGGTTTTTAAGTGCGCAGGTGTGGAAAAATAGCTTTCAGTGAAAGTAAAACTATTTAAGGAAATTAAATTCCCTCCTCTTTGAGTTCTTCTATAAGTTTACGGGCTGCTTTAGAAATTTTTGATGGAATATTTATATGGATATGTACCATCAAGTCACCACGTCGTGTCGAGCTGTCTCGTGATGTAGCTGGATTACTTGAACCAGTACCGTGTGGTACACCCTTTCCTTTTACTCGCAAAATTTCACCATGAGTGATTCCTTGTGGAATAGATATAGTTATAGGTCCATCAAGTGTCTCTAGTGTTGATTCTCCTCCAAGTAATGAATCAGTAAGCTTAATTGTGTGGTCCATTGCAAGATTCAAACCCTCTTTTCGCATATTTGAATCTTTTGTTTTTTCATTACTTACATGACGCACATGGACTCGTATATATAGATCACCTGTTGTACCTCCGGTTACTGCTTCGCCCTTTCCTGTTACTCGCAACATTTCGCCTGATTCAATACCGGATGGAATAATAACTGTAATCGTATCTTTTTTGTGCTGGATTCCTTTCCCCTTACATACTGAACATTTTGTTTTTGGAATTTTCCCAGTACCTGCGCAGTCGTCACAAATCCGAGCAGATTGAAATGCTCCAAACATACTTCTTCGAGTCTCTATTACCTGGCCTTTTCCATCACATGTTTTACAACTTTCAAATTCATTCGCAGATGCTGTTGCTCCACTTGTTCCAGATTTTGGTTCTGCGCGTGTTCCTTTACAGTGATCACATTCACCAGTTCTGTGGAGTGAAAATTCTTTCTCAGCTCCAAAGATTGAGTCCATAAATGAAATTTCTATGTCAACTGAAATGTCAGAACCTTTTGGAGTTTTTGCACGTCCACCTCCACGCGAACCGCCTCTTCCTCCACCACCAAACACACTTCCAAAAATATCACCAAGATCAAACTCAACTCCATCACCACCACCGAAGCCTCCGCTGAAGCCACTAAAATCAAAACCTCCAAAGCCTTGTCCTTGTCCTCCACTCGCTCCGCCGTACCCTCCCCCAAATCCTGCAGGACCATCACTTCCAAACTGATCGTACTGAGCCTTCTTGCTATCATCAGATAATACCGAATACGCCTCGTTCACTTCCTTGAACTGTTTGTCATCGCCTCCTGTTTTGTCTGGGTGATGCTCGTGTGCCATTTTACGAAATGCCTTTTTGATTTCGTCTTTGGATGCACCTTTCTCAACTCCTAGAATTTTATAATAGTCTTTTGACATAATTATTTGATGGTTTTTTGAATTTAATTTATTTTACGAATTTAATCGCATACGCCGCTCATATTGTTTTTGCGTAGTGAGCCGAGCGCTTGTTGTATATTTCAACTTAAAGCGCTCGAGCACTAAACAAATAATATTGTAGAGTTACGGAGGATTAAAACCCGCCGTGTATACCTCAAGTATCTAACGTGTATCCAGTATGTATCCTACTAGTATCCATTAGATATTTGAGACACACTCTATTTTTACTAGTCTCCTTACTTAGTCTCAGCATCTCGAACCTTCTCGTCACCTTCTGGTTTTGCTTCAGTATCAGCTCCGGCTCCGTTTGCGTCAGTTGAACCTGCTGCCCCTTCTGAACCTGCTTGCGCGCCAGCCTTACTCATAGCTTCACCAATCTTAGACATTTCAGTTGAAAGTTCTTCTGTGGCTTTTTTGATAGCTTCGATATCAGCTGGAGATGCATCTCGTGCAGTTTTAGCACTTGCGATCTTAGATTCAACTTCAGTGATAATAGCTGCATCAACTTTATCCTTATTATCCTTAACTGCTTTTTCAGCGCTGTAGATAATATGATCAGCTGTGTTTTTCACCTCAATCTCGTCTTTCTTTTTCTTGTCATCAGCATCATGAGTTTCAGCGTCCTTTTTCATTTTCTCAATATCTTCTTTTGAAAGACCTGAACTAGCTTCTATGCGGATAGACTGTTCTTTTCCAGTAGCTTTGTCTTTAGCTTTTACACTAAGGATACCGTTAGCATCCACATCGAATGTTACTTCAACTTGTGGCATACCTCGTGGAGCTGGTGGAATTCCATCAAGAATAAATCGTCCAAGTGATTTGTTGTCAGCAGCCATTGCTCGTTCACCTTGTGAAATGTGAATTTCTACAGATGTCTGGTTGTCAGCGGCTGTTGAGAATACCTGTGACTTTGATGACGGGATAGTTGTATTTTTTTCAATAAGTTTTGTTGCTACTCCACCCATTGTTTCGATACCGAGTGAAAGTGGAATAACATCGAGAAGTAGAATACCTTTTACATCTCCTGAGATAACACCTCCCTGGATAGCCGCACCGAGTGCTACTACTTCATCAGGGTTGATACTTTGGTTTGGTTCCTTACCGAAGAAATCTTTAACAGCCTTCTGAATCTTTGGCATTCGAGTCTGACCTCCAACGAGAATTACTTCGTTGATTTCGCCAACCTTGAATGGTGAAGCTTCAATAGCTCGCTTTGTGATTTGCATTGCTCGTTCGATGAATTCATCTGCAATTTCATCAAGCTTAGATCGAGTAAGTTTCATTACAAGGTGTTTTGGTCCGTCAGCTCCTGATGTAATGAATGGAATATTTATCTCTGTTTCAATAGAAGTTGAAAGCTCGATCTTTGCTTTTTCAGCTGCTTCATCAAGTCTTTGTATAGCTAGAGCATCACCACGAACATCAATTCCTTGATCTTTCTTGAATTCGTCAGCAATCCAGTTTAGAACTTTATAGTCAATGTCACGTCCTCCGAGCCTGTGGTCTCCGTCTGTAGACTTAACTTCTACAACATCATCACCTACTTCAAGAATTGAGATATCGAATGTTCCTCCTCCGAAGTCGAATACCGCAACTTTCTCATCTTTCTTCTTGTTGAATCCGTATGCGAGTGCTGCTGCTGTCGGTTCGTTGATAATTCGTTTTACATCAAGACCTGCAATTTTACCTGCGTCTTTTGTAGCTTGTCGCTGTGCATCGTTGAAGTACGCAGGAACTGTAATGATTGCTTCTGTTACTTTCTCACCAAGCTTCGCTTCAGCGTCATTCTTGAGCTTTGTAAGAATCATTGCTGAAACTTCCTCAGGAGAATATTCTTTGTCAGCAATTTTGATTTTTACACCACCATTGTCTGCTTTTGCAATTTCGTATGCAACAGTTTTCTTGTCTGCTTGTACACCTGCTTCGTCATATGTATGTCCTATAAATCGTTTGATTCCGTAGACTGTGTTTTTTGGATTTGTAACAGACTGTCGCTTCGCGAGAAGTCCGACAAGTCGTTCGTTGTTTTTTGAGATTGCAACAATAGAAGGGGTTGTTCGTGCGCCCTCTACGTTTTCGAGGATTTTTGGATCACCCGCTTCCATGATTGCTACTGCTGAGTTTGTTGTACCGAGGTCGATACCGATTATTTTTGCCATATGATTTTGCGAAATCATGCCGCGCAACCGTCCGCTTGGCGCGGCTTTGCAGCTTGATTTCTTAAGTTAGTTAATTTTCTAATAGTCTTTTAATAGAGATAATAATTTGTGGAATTCTTTGCTGAATTCTTGTAAATAGAATCGAAAATCTGTCGAGGATTTTATGCTGACTTTTTTGGATACGAATAAATACAGCCTCTAAAGGGTGTGCTTTTATTTGAGCAATTTAGATAGTGGCTGGTGCTCGAGTTTTTTGTACTGAAAGAAAAATGTCTTTTGTTGGAAAATATGGAGATACAGTCGGTTTGAATGCAACCTTTTGAGTGACTGGTTTTTCGTCCGCAGTAGATCCTGCAAGAAGCAATACATCAGAATTGATAGTTTGATCAACCGGTGTTGTAGAGCCTGAAAGTGCTAATACTGTAGTTTGAGTATTTGAACTTGTTGCATTGTCAGTCGGAGTGCTTGTAAAAGCAGTATAGATCGCCTGTGCTTCCTCTGTACTAATCTCTCGCTGAGCTAGAATTTTTAAAGATGAATCAGGTGAGAAAGAACCTAAAGTTGTGAATGCACTAAAAAGACCCTTCTTGACCCGAGTAACTTGAGCTAAAAGTACGAAATAAGAATTACCAACCTGTTTGAGGAGGATCAGGCTTTTGCCATGTACTTTATGAGCTAATATTTTATCTGTAGTAATCATGAGGTTAAGTTAGTACTATTTTATTCATTTAGACCCCCTTTGGCAAGTCCTCAAAAATATGGCTTAAACTAGGCTTCGTATACTTGAACCATAGCAGCCCGTACAACCTTACCAGAGAGCATATAACCCTTCTGAAGCACATCAGCTACTGTGTGGTCTTGTGACTTGTCATCTGTTGGAACCATTGAAACTGATTGGTGGAGGTTTGGATCGAATGAATCTCCTTTTGCCCCGAAGGCGCTTACACCTTGTTTAGTTAAAGCTCCGAGAAGTTGATTATAAATACCTTCAACCCCCTTTCTCCATTCAGCTGAAATAGTATCCCAAGAAGCTTTGTTTGCCATCGCCATGTCGAAACTGTCGAGAACTGGAAGTATGTCTTCTATCACATTGAGCTTCGCAAATTTAAGAAAATCTTGCTTTGCTTCCTCATCTCTCTTTCGAGCATTCATGAACTCAGCTTTGTCTCTCTGCCATCCGTCAAGATAAGCTTGCTTCTCATCTACTGCAGTCTTGAGCTTTTCTCTCAACTTCTTTACAACTTGATTGTCACCAAGTTCGGCGTCTTCGTCGAATATGATATCATCGACATCTAAGTTAGAGCTTGTATCAGAAGCTTTGTTCTGGGGTGAATTTTCTAATTCTTCAACCTGCTCTTCAATTTCTTTGTTTTTGTTTAGTTCGTCTGTCATAGTGCGGATATTTTAATCGATATTGATGCGCTGTGCAACTAGTTAAAGATAATCTTTTTCTAAGGGTTGATATAACAGTATAGAACGGTATTACTGAATTTTTAATGAAGATTGTATAAAGAAAAAACCCACATTTCTGTGAGTTGTTTCTTAAATATTTGATTATCGCTTTGGTCCGCGTACAGTCTGTCTCGATTCTCTCGACAACGACTGTTGCTCTTGCGAGCACCCGAAGTAAACGATAAATTGTTATCGTTTACGTCACGAATATTTTGCTCACCGTCGCTCACAAAATTTCTCGACCCCGCCTCACGTGTCTCGTCTGCTGACTCGACATCATTCCGGCCGTCAAAACGTAACGAAAAAGCCGGCGCAGGCCGGCTTGTTTCTTATCGTTTTGACCACTGTGGGGCTTTTCGAGCTTTCTTGAGACCGAACTTTCGTCGCTCTTTAGCACGCTGATCTCGTGTGAGAAGTCCTGCTGATTTGAGAACTGGTCGAAGGTGACCATCGTATTTTTCAATAGCTCGTGCAAGACCATGACTTAGTGCTTGAGCTTGTGAACTGATACCTCCACCAATAAGTTTAACTGTGATAGCAAACTTCTGTTCAATACCAGATTTTGAGATAGCCTCAAGAGCTGTAACCTGAAGGTTGAGAGTCTTGAAATATTCAGTAAGTTCTTTCTCGTTAATTGTGATTGACTGCTTTGCAGCTGGAGTAACTCGAACTCGCGCTGTAGAAGTTTTTCGTCGGCCGACTGTTTCGATGTATTTTTTTGAATCTGTTGTCATTGTTGTATTAATATTTATTCTGTTACAGAAAGATTAAGAAGACGCTTTGTCTTAAGCTTGTTATCAGGAAGCATTCCTTTTACTGCTCGAATAAAAGTTTCTGAAATACCTTTTCGTGCGATTAGGTCTTTCATGATCTCGTTCTTCTGACCTCCTGGGTGACCAGAGTATGTGAGGTAGAATTTTGTATCTTTTTTCTTTGATGAAATGTCAGCTTTAGAAGCGTTGATGATTTCAACTTTTACATCAGGAACGATGTTTCGTGCAAATTCAGGTGTGTCTTTGCCGATAAGAATAGCAGCTGCTTCTGTAGCTACTCGTCCTAGTTTTTTGTTTTGTGCGTCGATTACGTGCTTTTTCATGTTGGTAGTATTAATGTTTCGATTATATATATTTATACAAGCTCGATAACAGCCATTTTACTGCCATCTGAAGGTCGTCGTTCTAGTTTAATGATTCGTGTGTATCCACCATTTCTATCTTTGTATTGTGGTGCAACTATGTCAACAAGTTTTTTTACAATAACATTGTTAGCAAGTCGAGCGGCAACAAGACGTCGTGCTGAAAGATCACCAACTCGCGCGATAGTGATGAGTTCTTCTGCGTATGGTCGTACTTCTTTAGCCTTAGCCTCAGTAGTTGTGATTCGTCCATGTAGGAAGAGTTCACGTGCGAGTGAACGAAGAAGAGCAGCTCTCTGATCTGTATTTCGTCCGAATTTTCTGTTTGCGTTATGGTGTCTCATGATGTTTATACGTTGTTGCCTTGTAGGTTCTCTACAATACTATGATTTTAATGATAAGCCAAGCCCCTCAAGAACTGTCTTGATTTCGTCGAGTCCTTTTGAACCTAGTCCTTCGAGGTCAAGAATATCCTTTTCCTTCTTTCGAATAAGTCCACCTACTGTTCGAATGTTGGCATTCACAAGAGCATTTACAGTTCGCTGTGAAAGATCAACTGATTCGATTCGTGTTTTAAGGACATCATCAAGAGCTTCTTTATTTTCAGCTGATTCTTCAGCAGAAGGAGCGTGACTTGAAGTGATAGTCATTTCAGGTTCTGAGTCTTTGAAACCAATGATAGCCTTAAGCTGAGTGATCATTATTTCAATAGACTTTTCGAGAGCTTCACGAGGTGTGATTGTTCCGTCTGTCTTTATGTAAAACTTGAGTTTGTTGAAGTCAGTCCGATCTCCTACTCGCATTTGTTCTACATCGTAGTTAGCAAGAACGATTGGTGAGAAAGCTGCATCCATAGCGATAGCTCCGATTTCAACTCGGTCTTTCTGAAGAGCTTCTTTTGCAACGAAACCAATTCCCTTTTCAATCTTGATTTCCATGTCGATCTCTGTGTCCTTTCCTGTAATAGAAAGAATTGAAGCATCTGTATTTGAAATTGTTACCTGACCTGGAAGCTTGATGTCAGCGGCAGTTACATCTTTAATACCTTTAACTTTAAGGTTAACTGTCTGAGCCTCGTCACCAATGATATTAAATCGAACTTTTTTGAGGTTAAGAATGATGTTAATTACATCTTCTTTTACACCTTCAATAGTAGAAAATTCATGGTTTACACCTTCAATCTTGATACTTGTGATAGCTGCACCAGGAAGTGATGAGAGTACAATTCGTCGAAGTGAGTTACCGAGAGTGTGACCGTATCCAGGGTAAAGACCGTCGATTTCATAGTGACCGTAATTAGCAGATTCTTCAACTGCTCGTGGTTTTGATGGAAGTACAATGTTTATCTCAGACATGGTTGTAAAGTTAAATTTATAAGATATTTTATAATACTATCGCTTGTAATATTCCAATACAGAGTTTAGATCAAACAGTAGTTCCTGGCCGTCCAATGTCGGTAGTCTGAGGGCAGATGCCTGCTTCTTTTCTATGTTCCAAGTTAACCAAGTAGGAGTTGTGATAGTTTTGAGTTTTTCTTCAAGTTCTTTAAAGATACCATTAGCTTTACTACCGATTCGTACATCAATAGTATCACCAGGTTTAACAATGTAAGATGGAACGTTAAGTTTTCGTCCGTTTACCAAAATATGTCCATGAGACACAACCTGTCGAGCAAACTGTCGAGTTGTAGCGATACCTAGTCGGTATACAACATTGTCGAGTCGAGTTTCAAGAGCTGTAAATACATCATTTGAAGGAGTGTGACTACCTGATTCGATAACCTTTTTGATATATGAAGAAAACTGTCTTTCAGAAATACCATATGTAAATCGAGCTTTTTGCTTTTCGATAAGCTGCTTTGAGAACTCAGTTTTTGATGCAGGTCGTTTTGACTTCTTCTTGTCACCAAGAGTAGCCTTAAACTTTGCAGTTTGAGTTTTTTCAAATATTGGTGCACCGAGTCTTCGTGCGATTTTGAATTTAGGTCCTAGTTTCATTTGATTATTTAGATATTTATTGCTAATTACACTCGTCGAGGTTTCTTTGGCTTAGGTCCGTTGTGTGGCACCGGAGTTTCGTCCTTGATACCTGCAATACCTACACCTTTTGTGATAAATGAACGAATAGCTGATTCTCGGCCTGATCCAACACCTTTGATAACTACTGAAATCTCTTTCATACCCATAGCGGCAGCTTTGTCAGCAAGAACTTCACCAATCTTTGCTGCTGCGAAAGGAGTTCCTTTCTTTGCACCTTTAAAACCAAGAGATCCTGAAGTTGACCATGCGAGTGCATTGCCTTTTAGGTCTGTAAGAACAAGTTTAGTGTTGTTATATGTAGACTGAACGTGGAGGATACCAGCGTCAACTTTTCTTTTTGAAGCAGAAGAAGCTGATTTTGTTGCAGCTGCGTCTCCTCCTGTTGTTACGATTCGTTTCTTACCCATTGGTTTAAATTTATGTGTGTATTACTTCAGATATTAATAATTATTTCTTTGTCTCCTTCTTCTTACCAGAACCCATAGTCTTTTTGACACCCTTCAAAGTTCGAGCATTTGTCTTTGTTCTCTGACCACGTGCAGGAAGACGTCGAGTATGTCGTGAACCTCGGTAACTCTTTATATCCTTGAGTCGCTTGATGTTTCCACCAACTTCTCGTTTGAGGTCTGCTTCGAGCTTGTAAGATTCAACGATACTACGGATTTTGTTTTCTTCTTCAGTTGAAATCTCGTTTGTTGTCTTAGCGAAATCAACACCAGCTTCAGTGAGAATAGTGTGAGCTCTAGATCGGCCAATACCATATAAGGCTGTCAATGCCATTTCTAGTCTTTTATTTTCTGGGATTGTGATACCGAGTATACGCATGGGATTGTTGTTTGGTTGCTTAGAAGTTTGCTAATTAAACAGTTTTACTAATTTATAAAAACAGGTCAGGCAGTAGTACTGCTTAACCTTGTTTTTGTTTATGTCGAATATTTGCCTTGCATGTAATATAAACAGCCCCCTTTCGTCGGACTACTTTACAATGTGGACATTTTGTTTTAACTGAGGCTTTTACTCGCATAAATTTATATATAAAAAGTCGTGGTGGTTATCCTACTATAACCAGATTAAAAAGTAAAGTTTAATAACAGAAAATCGGCATACCTGGTTTTAAAGGCCAGATTCTACCAAACTCACCATCTACATTCGTTCAGTAACTTGTTACATTCTCCGAGTAATTCTAGCTTTTCCCCCGTAAGGGTCAATTTCTAAACTTACTCTGTCTCCAATTACCACACGAATGCGATTGTGTATCATCTTACCTCCCAAAAAACTTAAAACGAGATCTGTGGTTCCTTCAATTTGTACTCTAAACAAAGTGTTTGGAAGTGACTCCATGACTGTTCCATATACTACGTTTTTTCCTGTTTTGGGTGTATCCATGTTCTGTTTGTAGGTGATTTATATAGTAACAGTTTTGCTAGCGAGCGTCAAACTTTTTGAAGATATTTTAGTTATTCTTCAGTTTTAATTTCAATTTTGTCAGAAGATGGCAATTTTTTGTTCCACCAAGGTCGAATATCTATCTCAATTGTCTCAAGTTCTACTAGTCTTTTGATGGCTCCGATCGCTTGTTCTTTTTCTAAACCGCTCACAGCTTTTGCAACCTTAGAAACGTCAATCGCAGAGGATATCGTTGTTGTGCCACTTACAGAGACTGAACTTGAATCTTTGCTTATATTTACGATAAGTTTTGATAAATCCCCTGTATACACAATTTCGTCAGCAGTAGCTGTCGCTGAAATATCTGATGAAGTCGCTGTACTTTCGTCAGATTGCATTTTTATTATTTGTTCAAACAATGATGTAGAATCAAATATCATTGCACTCACTTTTGCAGAAATAGTTATAGTAGCGGTTTTTCCATCTTTTGAAACTTCTTGCTTTGTTTCTCCGTAACTTGTTTGTTTAGTTGTAGGTACATATGCAAAAGTATCGCCTTTTGATTTAACTAATTTGGCAAAGTATGAGTCAGCTTCTTTTGCAATTTCATCTTTTATAGAACTGACAGCACTGCTTGTGTCCTTTGAGGTAATGTTTGGAACAGTACCTGAAAAACCATTAGTAAGAGAAGTTTTTGAACGTCCATATATTGAGTCATACATATCTGAACCTTTATAAGCAACAACACTAAAGTCTTTTAATCCTTGATTATATTTGTCTCCTGATTCACTTGCTTCTATTTCAGCTTCAATGCTGCCAGGTACTTTTTTACCACTAACAGTTTTTTGAGCCGGAATGTTGACGGTTGTCTTAAGTTTATAAATTAGACCATTTGGTGTTTGGAGTCGAGTTCCTCCTACTAGCTTTTGAGTTGAACTATTGTATGCATTATACAAAACCACCTTACCTGTCGCTTTTCTATCTACTTTTATTGTCCCATTTGCAGTAATCTCTGTGCTTTTACTAATTTCAGTGTTGTTGTCTTCGTGTTTTATTAAATCTAAAGCTAAATTAGACTCTTTAAGGACAAGGTCGTGTTTAACGGGATTAATTGTGATTGTTGCACTGGTAAAAAAGATTGAGAAAATAGCAATACCAGCACTAGCTAAAACAGCTAGTGCGACCCATGCTCTCCAAAAAGAATTATTTTTTGTATTTCTCCATTCTTCAAATGATTCTTCTTCGTCAAAAGTATCATCTTCAATCTTTGTAGGACCTTTCCGTACCTGTACAGGATTTTCAAGATCTTCGTCAACTATTTCTGGTTCAATCTCAATATATGAACTTTTTGATTCATGGGATGAACTAGATTTTGAACGTATTCCGTCCATTGTCTGTCGACTATGGTGGATTTTTAAATTTGTTTCAGTGATTTCGTTTATCGTGTGGCCATTTTTTGCACTCTTTCCAATCTCAACCTCGTCCACTACTTTTGACTCAAAAACTACGTCAGTCTTTTTCGTAATAGGAATATTACGAATGCTTCTCTTTTCATTTGGAATTATGTCGTAGAATGCTTTTTTCATAGTGATTTCATTTTTGAATTAAATATTGCTCCAATCATGAGTGATAAATCTCCTGTAGCCCCATTCTCAATTTTACAGTAAGGCATAAGGTCTGGCACACCTACGCTTTTAACTTCGAATTTTCCTTCTGCAAATGAAAACTGTTGATACTCTTCGCATGTGATGTAGTCGCTAAAGATGTGCACTACATCTTTAGGTGCAAAAAGGAAAAAATTGTTAGGTAGTGATGAACTTGCTGACATTACAGCAAGTGACTCTGAGAAGCTTTCTAGCCAATCCTTTTTTGCAGATGCGAGTGCTGTGTCCAGTTTTTTACCAAGTTCCTCCTCTATTTTACCTTCATTTTTCATATGTAAGAGCGATTCTGCAACTTCTGTGGCTACTTTTAATTTATCGGCAACAGCCTTAACTAAAAACTGTTTACCTCTAGGAAATGAGTAAGCTTCAGACAACGCACCTTTTCTAACTGCAACAAGTTCTGTTAATTGAGATGTAACATCAGCGATAATATATTGACTGAGGTCGTGCCATGTGTCACTAATAACAGTAAATGAAACAAGGGATTGAGAATGAATAGATATCTCTTTTGCATGGAAATTTGTATCTATAATGTCTCGTATTTGGTCTGCAGAAGATTTTCGAACAAAACTTGTGAAAATAGTCATGTCTAGTGTTTCCGCTTTTTTCTTTAGAGGATTATTAGTTGGATATCCATTGAGAGTTACGTTGATAATTTTTTGTTCTAAAATTGCCACATCTACTTTATGTGCATCACGGTACGCTTTAACAATATTTTCACGAGAATTTGATAAAAGAGAGTCTGTGACCAAGAAAGGTTTTTGTTCTTTTATTTTTATAACTGAAGTCTCGGAAATATACCAAGGTGATGAAACAAGAACAAAGGCGCCCTCAATTTTTAATTTGTAATCTTTACTAGCCAAATCCTTAAAATTTTCACTCTTAAATTCACGTACGAGTTCTCCGAATTCAAAAAGGATACGCTTCTCAAGATGTTCTCTGTCTCTTTCATCAAAATGAGGCAAGTTACGAATAGTTGTAGAAATAATTCGTGGTTGCTTTGCTTTTTCATGCACAACAACTGCAGCTTTGACTACTCCGTTTCCAATATAAAAAACAAGTGAACTAGGAAGTTTCATATTATGTGTATAAGTATAACAAATTTACCAATACGAGCATGTTTTTTGTACACAGCAAGACTCAGGTATGACTGATGTCTAACGTGAAGTTTAATTTAGGAAGCTAAACCTATGTTACTTAACTGAGAACTGCTTTAATTCGTCTTACCCCAGCAGATACAGCTTCTTCTTTTTGAATCTTGAACGTACCAAGTTCAGATGTATTTTTTACGTGAGGGCCACCACAGAATTCTTTTGAGAATGCATCACTCATATGTGAACCTTTGTCATCTGCACCCTTACCAATGTAGTAGACAGTTACAGTGTCGCCATATTTTTCACCAAAGAAGTGAAGTGCACCAGTTTTTTCAGCTTCGCTAAATGGAAGACTTACAACTGATACAGGAAGTGCTTCTTTAATCTTTTCATTCACAATAGATTCAACCCGAGCTTTCTCCTCATCTGTCATCTTTGTAGGATGAGCGAAGTCAAAACGAAGTCTCTCTGGAGTAATGTTACTACCCTTTTGCTGAACATGTTCACCAAGAACCATTCGAAGTGCTTGGTGTAGAAGGTGCGTAGCTGTGTGATATCGAACAGACATTTCGCCTGTGTCACCAAGTCCTCCTTTGAACTTACCTTCTGCACCTGAACGTGAAAGTGCTTTATGTGCTTCAAATTTTGTGTCAAAATCTGTAATGTCTACTTCAAAACCCTTTTCCTTAGACATTTCTTTTACCATTTCAAATGGAAAACCATATGTTGTGACGAGTTTGAAGGCAATTTCACCGCTTATTACCTTTGAATTCTCTTCAGAAAGTTTTGATATATTTTTATTAAATTCTTTAAGTCCATCTTTAAGTGTATTTCGAAATTTCTTTTCCTCAGTATCAATAGTTACTTTAATAGTTTCTCGAAGTCGCCCAACATTTTCATATATATCTTTGTACTGGTCGATCAATGTGTCAGCAATCCAAAAGAGTGAGCTAGGTTTCATTCCAAGTTCATCAGCTACTCGCACAGCTCGACGGATAAGTCTTCGCAGAATATATCCTTGATCAGTATTTGAAGGTGTAACACCATCTGAAATAAGCATCACAGAAGTTCGAGTATGGTCTGCAATGATTCGCTCATTTTTTGTGTCTTCTTTTTTGTCTGGCGAAGCTGAACTTGTTTTAAGCTCTGCTATCTTTGCAAAAGTAGTTTCGAAAATATCTGTATCGTATGCATTTGTCTTTCCTTGAAGAACCATAACTACACGCTCGTAGCCTGAACCTGTGTCCACATTTTTAGATGCGAGCTTCCCTACAACTTTTCCATCATCTTTCTGATATTCCATAAAAACATCGTTCCAGATTTCGACAAGCTGCTGTTTTTCATCGGCCACTTTGTATTCATCAAGAGTAAGGCCTTTTGTAAGTTCACCAGTAACATCATAAAACATTTCAGTACAAGGACCAGTTGGGCCTGACCAATTACCCTCACCTTTTTTCACAGCTGGCCACCAGTTTGCATCAGCTCCGAGGAAATATATTCGCTCGCCTGTTACTCCATTTTTTTCAAAAATACTTTTCCAAATACCAGCAGTTTCTTCGTCTCGCGGCACAGTTTCATCACCTGTATAACAAGTTACATAAAGTCGCTGTGGATCAAGTCCAAAGCCTTCTTCTTTATTTGTAAGAAGTTCGTAACTCCACTCTATTGCTTCTTTTTTGAAATAGTCACCGAGAGACCAGTTGCCCATCATTTCAAAGAAAGTGAAATGTGTATTGTCGCCGATATCATCAAAGTCTACAGTACGCACACATTTTTGAAAGTTTGTGAGCCGAGTTCCAAGAGGATGCTTTTCACCAAGAAGATATGGTACGAGAGGTTGCATTCCTGCAGTGTTAAAAAGAACAGAAGGGTCATTTTCAGGTACAAGTGGAGCACTAGGAATCACTGCATGTCCTCTTTTTTCAAAAAAGGCGAGAAATCGCTTACGGATTTCTGATGATTTCATAAGTGGTTGTGAAGATATCACTGATGGTTGAGTTGGTTGTTCTGAAGACATAGTGTGGTCGATTTTAACACAATATTGGGCCGTATTCCATCTTTTAATCCTACTCAAAAATACTCTTCAAAAACTCCTCAACAGAATACGAACCTAGCTTAATTACTTCTTTCCAATCAATCCAATCTTTTTAGCTAATTTAGTTGCAACGTTTAACTCCTCTCTGATTTGATTAATACCTGATTCAAAGAACTCAGGCTTTGAGGTGTCAATGCCGATTGATTTGAATATTTCGTAGGGGCTCATACTTCCCCCATAACTCAAAAACTGCTTAACTTTCTCAATAAAAGATGGGTCTTCTTTGTATTTTGCATACAGTGCTTTACTTATAATCTGCCCGTATGCATAAGAATACACATAAAAGAAATATCTAAAATGCGGAACATTTGTGAATGCATAACCGTCAGTATCAATTACTTCTACTGCAGGACCATTTGTTGCTTTTGCGTTTTTAACATAAAGAGCAGCCATTTCCTCTTTTGAAATACTACCTTTTTCCTTGATGGCTTTGTGCAGATCTTTTTCAAAGTTAAAGAATTGTGTTTGTCTGAACATTAGACCGATACTGTCTTCTATTTGTGTAAGCAAGGCAATGACTTTTTCTTCCTCAGAAAGCTTCTCGTATGTATGTGCAAATACAATATGTTCAAAGAATGTACTTGCAACTTCAGCAATTGATATAGGATAGTTTACATAAAGTTCTGGCTGACTAAAGGCTAGTTTTGTGTGAATAGCATGACCCATTTCATGAGCGAGCACCATAACTCCGTCCGCAGTTTCGTCAAAATTTAATAAAATGTAGATAGGTGCAGACTTTGGACTACTTGTACAGTAAGCTCCACCTCTCTTGCCTTTTCGTGAATATATATCGATGTTTCCACCTTCAACCATTTCTTTTAGAAAATTAGCGAAGAAAGGATCTGCTTTTGCAAATGCTTCATGTACTGTAGATACAGCCTCTTCAAAACTAATTTTTTTATTTGTTTTGGAAATATCAACAAGTAAATCTGGAATACGCATTTTCTTCAAACCCATCACTGATGCTTTTATTTTGTAAAAATCTTGAGCGATTTTGTAATTTTTGGTAATTGTTTCAGTAAGATTTTCTACGGTTTTTACATCATTTTCATAAGTTATTACAGTGATTTCATAAGGGGTTTTTGCTCCACGTAGTTCATCTTCAACTTTCTTGTCGGTGATGATGGCATTTAATTCAGCTTCTGCCATGAAAGAAATTTCTTTAAACTTATCCATTACCAAATCATGTAATGCATATCTTTCCTTGAGAGGAAGTTTTTTTCGCATTATCAAAGCTTCTTGAATGGATAAATCTTTCCCTTTATATTTTACAGTCTTTGAAGTTGCAAGTTTTTGCTGTGCTTGAACCCACATTCTATGAGATGTCTCACTTTTTAGACTCAGAATTTTTTCCTCAGGTTCACTGAGATTATATTTAGATCTGATAAATATTTTTTCAAGAAAATATGAATAATCTTTAAATATAGGGTTTTTAAGTAGTTCTTGTTGCTTTTCCTTTGTAATCTTAGAAAGATTTATTTCAAAAAATAAAATGAGGTTACTTGCCTTTGTAAGACGTTCAGTGATTTGAGTGAGCTTAGCAAGTGCCTTTGTATTACCTGTGTCAATATCTTTATAATGTTCTAGATAAAATTGTGGCTTTATTCCATCAGAGTTTTCATGTAATTTTTCAAAATCTTTGAGAGCTGCAAGAAGTCTTGAATCGTCTTCTAGATATGATGAGTCCTTTGCATATTTTTTAGCAAAATCAGCAAATAACTTCTCAATCATCGTAGTGTCAGTATCAATTTTAGGGTCATTAATACCCTTGTAGAGCGGGCTAAGGTCCCATGTAGATTTTATTTTGAATGCACTTTTCGTAGACACAGCCTTTTTATTTAAATTTGATGCTTTTTTCATGTTTGATATCTATGTGTTTAATAAAAATATTTTATCCTATTCATCATTCCCTACTTTTATTCTGTCCCAATCTGGTAAATCTTTATCTGTAACCTTTAAAACTTTAACTGGTCTGACTTTTTCATATGATCGCCATTCCATACTTTGTGGACGACCTTCATCTTCTCCTTTACCTCGAGTATACGGCTTAAAATTTGATTTATCAAATAGGTACACAAAGCCAATTTTATCTTTAGTTTGTTCAAGAACTTCTTTATCAGAGACTCTAAAATCAATTACACCATCAGTAACGCCAAATCCACTGTTCCAATCTCCTTCAATATGAACATTTTTATTGTTAATAATAGCTCTAAATATTGCAAGTTCAATATATGGTGTTGCAGAAACTGCTGGTCTGCCGTCTAATATAGTTTTTGTAGGTTCTTTCAAATCAGGAATATGATTGCTTTGTCGAGGTTCAAGTTCTTCAATTGTTCCAATTGGCGAACCATGAAAAACATATTTCCCTTCTTGCTCCAGTTGTAAAAGTTGTTCTTTAGACATTTTTAAATTACTTCTTCACACTTTTCTTTTTTACTGAATCACTCGCAGTACCTTCCTTACTAGTCTTTCCTGGAACCCCAAACTCTGTCACATGCTTTTTAAATGCCATACCAGCTTGTTCACGGTACTTACAATATTCACAATTACCTCCAGCTTCTGGAATTGCGTCATTATCCAAACATTTTTTTGCACCAACGAGCACTTCATCAATCCAATCATCCTTACCTTTGTATGGAATAAGATTAATTTCAAACTCAAGCTTTCCATCAAATCCATCCAAATCTTTTCGTCCATTTACATATACAAAATATCCAGTGTCAGAAATATCTACATCGTTGTGACGAAGTAACCATTGGTAAATTTCCATCTGACGCCGATACTGATCATGCCACCGAGTATCCTCGAGTTCTTTTACAGCATCATCTTTACTTGTGGCTTTGTAATCAACAACGTGAACCTTACCAAGCTCAGCACCTTTTCCAGACTTTGCTCCGTTCTCGCCAGTTAGACCACCTTTAACTTCAACCCAAAGGTCGTCCACAGCTCCAAACACGAGAAAATTAGACTTTTCATGCAAGTACTGCACTCCTACGAAGTTCTCTCGCCATTCGTCAATTTTGGGATGATTAAAGGGTATTAGATCAAGTCCATTATCACTAATAATAGGATGTGGAGTAGCTTCTTTTCTGTGCACATCAAACTCCTTCTTGAGCAAATGATCTACAGCTGTGTTAAGTAAAAATGGAGCCATGCTCGGTCGAGCTACTTCGAGTCGTCGATCAAGATAAAAACATCGTGGGCACTCGATGAACATATCAATCTTTGAACGACTAAGTTTAAAAGGCTCTTTTTGTCCCGGTATATAATATTTCTTTTTCCAAGTTGAGGTCCATGCCATGCAAGGATAATATCACGATTCTACTTTTGAATAAAACTTCAAAGAGAACACTAAAAATGCAGAAGAAAAGCCCAGTACCGTGTGGTAGCTGGGCTTAAATAGAGCGAACCTGTATGCTTATTCAGACATTAGGTTCTTCTACAAGGGACCACTGGTAAATGTTGCACTTCCATTTTTTAGACTCAGTCGTGTAAAATGCTTTACATTTTTTCTCAAGAAGTCTTTGCAACGCCTTTCTGAAGCTATCCCCGAAAGTGCCACTAAAGTCTTTTCTGGTCTCAGTGCTATAGGTTGATAACACTTTGATCAGGTTATTTTTTTTACGGGTGCGTTGAATGATTTTACCAACGACATTAACTTCTTTATCTCCGTAGATAAAGCTTATCTTGAGAGTGGGAGCTTCAGCGAGGTGACCAGTCATCACACTAGCTGCTCCGACTGTAATTTTTTGCTTGGTTTTCTTAACTGTCTTTTTTGCTATTTCCATCTGGTTTCAGTTTTTGGTTTCTTTTCTGTTTTCAAGTTTCAAATTGTGGATTCAGAGAGTACTACAAAATTTGCATTTTGTGAAGACCTTATTGTTTAATGTCTAAATACACGTTTTCGTTTAAATTGACATTAATTGACAATGTTACCGATTTTACGTAGCATTTCTTGGAATTTAGTAATGAGTCCCTAATTTCACGAATTTGCGGACTAATTTGAAAAAACAAACCGGAGACATACAACAAGAAACATGAAAACGATATGGAGTGAATTTCCAGGTGTTCTAATGATTGGTCATATTCGCAATGGCGAACAGTCTGAAGAAATCGATAATGAAACGCATGGTCAGAGGGAAGGTACAAGTCCGCTAGGAAAAGCTCAGAACCGTCAAATGTTTGATGAGTTTATCGACTTCCTTGGGACGTTCAATAGAGGAGGTCGTCTAGTCCATGTTCATTCTCTTTATTCACCAGTGGAACGCTGTGTGGAGAGTATGGAATTATGGGATACCTTTTTCAAAGCCTCATTTAGTGAGTCTAAACACAAACATACCAAGAAGTCATGTGACTACTTGAGCGTTTCCCTATTTCAAGAGGTTGCAGGTGATGTTGCAAAAGAAGCCAAATGGCTGGAGGAAGTTGCAAATAAGATTTTGTCGGAAGATATTCCTCCTGATACAAATGTGCTTTTGGTGTTTGCTCACCAGCCACACTGTGAACGAGTTCCAAGAAAGATGCTTGGAGATAATCCACCAGGTGATTTGCGACACCTTTTGCATGAGGAATATCGTTTGGAAACATCCGAAATCCTTGTACTTGGTACCCATGATAATGATTTCATCATTTTCAAAGTTCCTAACGAGGAATAATTCTTTATCCCAAGTGGTCTACTTGTAAAATAGGACATCTCTCGAGCCACCTTCCTTCGTGTTGGTGGTTCTTGTCTTTTCTAATGTTTATTGAAAAAATAATTAGAATAATGTATTAAAATCGACAATACATTTATCGGATGATTAATAAAGTATAAAACAGAAAACCGCCTACCCATGCAGACGGCTGTCTGTCGCGGGTTAGGCGGTGTTTGAGGTTGTAGTGAGACAACCTCGGTTGGTGCGGAACTATTGCGGAATTTCTTCCACTTCCCATTTGTAGGTGACCTTGTCAGGAGCTGTCGTGCAAAAAGTCCCACCCTTCAGGATGCCGATGACTTTGTCTTTGAAGTCTCGGCTAAAACTGGAACTGACAGTTCTTTTGCGTTCATCGCTACAAACAGCGAGTTTAAAGCGCAAGATCCCCGTAGTCCTTTGTCCAGTAAGTCTGTAAAACTTTCCGTCGTGGTGAAATTCTCTCACCAGTGTTCCTCCTGTTGGAATATGCAGTTCAGCAATCACTCCAGCGTCGATTTTTCCCAACGCCACTTTCATCTGTCCCATGATATTGATCTTCTATGTTGAAGGTTGATGTACTTTGGTTTCCGGCCAGATCTACGAAGTAGACCCTTCTATTTCAAATAACTGAGTACACATAATAACACATTTTAATATAAAAAGCAAGCCCTACGTAAGTAGACTGCCTAGCAAAGGTTGTTATATTTTTTGGCCACACACCCCCTTTTTTTTATTATTCTTTTTCCTCTACTCCCTCGGCTCTAGATTAATAATCAGCCCTATTTCCTCCATTATTTTAAAAATCTTTGCGTCGCTATACCCTAATTCTTTTAGAACTTGTCGCTTTTCATAAATAGTTTTGCAAAGCACAATGTCTTTGGCAAGAAGCTCTCTCTTTTCACCATCAGTCAAAGTTGTGAGACATGTCACAGGATGCAACTTTGTTTCTTCAATCATATCGAGTAGGTTTCCATGATCAGGATAACTCCAACTTATAAGTTTAAGGCCTTTGCATCCAGCATATGTAATAGCAGTTTCTGTAAATTTAGTATTTGTGATGAGATACCACTCATCAATTTTTCGTGGAGGAAAACCACCATACTCGTAGAGGTTGTCTTTCAAATCATCGTAGCGAGCTTTTATATAAAGCGCTGTTTTCAAGTCTGATTTTCCAGCATGCTCATTATGATACTTAACTTCTGCCATTACGAGTTTTTCTTTGTTCCAAGCAACCACATCAACTTCGTGAGGTACACACCCACCAAAAACCATTTGCCCTGTTAAAGTTTCAAATCCTTTTGCTTTAAAGATTGCTGCTACATATTCTTCAAAAGGAAAACCTGTCGGACCGAATTCCATAATTGATCTACGTAGAGAATATCGAGCAGCAGCAGCACGAGATGTCTCTTTGAGCATATCAAACGCCTTGTGATATATCTGATGAACTGTACATACGGCTCCATGTGTGGAATCAGGGTCGCATACGCCAGTTTTTAAATCATCCATTACTGTACGAACGATCTTGTCTGCAGCAGTTTGCAGTGCTCCAGAGCGAACGAGTGATTCCTCTAGCTTTCTTGGCTCAAATTGTTCTTCGTCTCCATCTTCTTTTGTGATAAAAAAATCGCCATTTGCAGCACTTGCTATTTTTGCATTTGAAATTGGGCTTTTAACTATTTCTTCGTGACCCTCATGTTTATTGTTTTCACTATTATGTTCGTTGTGTGACTTTGGTGATGTCATATAAAATTTAGTATACCACCGCCGAGGCATGTATCGCCATCATATAAAACCACAGATTGTCCTTCGGCAATACCTTTTTGAGGTGTGTCAAATGTGACAATATACTGTCCCTTATGAGAATGTATTTCTTTTCTTTGTTCATTATTTTTACTAATGATGCAAGATTGTTTTTCTTGTCTGTAACGTATTCTGGCACTTATTTTAGTGTTCAAATATTCATCAATATTCTGTGAACATGAGACACTTGTAACTGCTACGTTTGTGCGCGCAAGATTCGAGTCATTTTCAAAATGTGATTTTGCAGCAACAGTAATCGTATTTTTTTCTATATCTTTTGCTGTGATGAAATGTGGTTCGTTTTCAATAGTTTTTGTATTGAATGTGAATCCATGTCTTTCACCTATTGTATATAAAATAGCTCCTTCATGCGTTCCGATTACATTTCCATCTGTGTCGAGTACATTACCGGTATGAGTTTCGATGTGTTCCTTTAGGAATTCCTTCATATCAAGATGCCCAATAAAGCAAACACCCTGACTATCTTTTTTATCAAACACAGGTAGTCCTGCTTTTTCCGCTATTCTCCGAACCTCACTCTTTTCTAAATGACCAATTGGAAATAAGACATGTTTGAGGTCTTCTTGCGTGAGTGTCCATAGAAAATAACTTTGATCTTTGTTAGCGTCAATTCCCTCTTTCATTTCAAAAAGATTTGTTTTTTTGTTCCAAATATTCTGTGCGTAGTGACCTGTTGCTACATAATCGACACCCTCAGCAAGGGTATATTTTAAAAATGATCCAAACTTCACATGGCGGTTACACATCACATCGGGATTTGGTGTTCTTCCTACTCGGTATTCATTAATCATGTAATCCACTACTTCTCGTTTGTATTGTTCACTGAAATCTAATGTAATAAATGGAATATCAAGGACAGCGGCAACTCGCATAGCGTCACGTCTCTCGTCTTTCCATCCACAATCTGTACTATCTGGTTGCCATACTTTTATGAATACACCTGTGACGTCGTATCCTTGTTCTTTTAGGAGATATGCTGACACTGACGAATCTACACCTCCTGACATACCTACGAAGACTCGCTTTTTAGCATCTACAGGCGCCTGCACAGGTATTCTATCTGAGATATTTTTGCTTAAGTTTAACATGTTCATCGTGTGTTTTTGCAAAATGAGTTATACCATCTTTATCAGAAAGATAGAAGAGATATTCATTAGGAGTGGGATTAAGCACAGCTTCTATGGTATCCATACCTGGATTTGATATAGGAGTAGGTGGAAGTCCCTTTCTGGTATATGTATTATAAGGACCATCTGTACGGAGGTCTTTTAAAGTTAATTCAGCAGATGTTTTTCCAATACTGTATACCAACGTTGTATCTACTTGCAGTGGCATACCAATTTTGAGTCGTCTCTCTAGTAAATCTGCCACGTTTTTTTTATCCTCATCAGTTTGAACTTCTCCCTCAAGTATTGATGCAAGCGTTATTATCTCTTGAAGTGTTCTACCCGATTCCTCTATTTGAGTCTTGAGTGGTTGAATTTTTCTTTGGAAAATTACAGACATTTGGTCAATAATCTCTTGTTCCGTAACTTCTGGTGAAAAGAAGTATGTCTCTGGAAATAAATACCCTTCATTTTCTCTAGCTAAGGTCTCAAACGTTGATGTGGCAATATAGGGAAATTTAGAATTCACAAGAACTGCTAGTTTTTTTGAATTGGTTCCCTCAGGAATAGTAATTTTTACAGGTATATATCCAAAATCACCTGATGCAATTTTTTGAGAGACTTTAAACACATTGAGTGGTTGTTTAAAGATGTATGTTCCGGCAGGTATTTTTTTCTCTTTTCCGTTTGAAACAATAAGATTTTGGGTAAATTTTGGTTGTCGGACTATTCCATTTTCATAAAGTTCTCGAGAGATACTCTGTGCACCTTGCCCACTTTCGATTGTTATTCTTACAGGATAAACAGTGCTGCTAGGTGCGCTAACCACATATATATAAAAAAGAATAACCCCAATAATAAAAATTGCAAAAAGAGTACTCAGTGAAATAATCACTTTTCTAACTAAAGAATTGTTATACATTGTGAAGTCGTTAATCATTATATAGGTAAGTTTGCTGGTGGTTCGGCTTTCTTTGCTGTAATACGTGAAAGTGTTGGTGTCTTTGATACATCTCCTGGGAAGTGATATACCGTTGCGAGCTCTTCTGTTGTCATAACAAATGGTGTGCCGCTATAACCTGTTGGTATAAACTGTTCATAGAAAAACGCTCGAGCTTTATATTTTCCAAAAAGACTTTTCTTCTGAGATAATACTTTTTTACCCTTGAGATCTTGCCATGGATATTTTACACCTGGGACTTTGGAAGCTTTAAAACCATTTAGATTTTGGGCACCATACTGTCTAAATGAACCCGAAAGACCTGCAATAGTCGTCGGTCTAAATGCACTTGTTTTTGCAAGATACATTGCACGGATACCACAATCAAAAGGAATTTTTGAAAGGTTTTGTTCAATTGCATCAACTGCCTCCTTCTCACCTTTACTTAGTGACATCGTATTTGGATTTACGGGCTTTTCCTTGTCTATCTTTACGTCACGCTTCATTCTCTTCTTGAGGTCTTCGTTTGCTTCATGCTTCCAATCCACTTTTTCAAACCAAGTTTTAGGTTTCTTTTTGTCTTTACCGTGGGCACGAATACAAATCTGAATCCAAGCTTGCTCACCTTTTCGCAATGATCCAAGAAATTCAATAACAGGAGTAATAGGGTCAATCTTGAACTCTTCTTTTGGATCCTCGTGAAGTTTGTATGCAGTATATGTCTTTATCGGTACATGTGATGGACCAGATTTAACAAACTCACATCCCCAATACTGGTAACTGTCTGGGTCGAACGGTATTGCTCGTGCATAATCTTTGTCGGTAACATCAGCAATTTCAATATCTGGAAATTGAGAATACAATTGGGTTTCAATCATGTCTTTAAACTTTTCTTTTGTCCAAATGAAGAATCGCACAGAGCCGTCTATGGATACAAGTTCAAGAGAAAACCATGATCGCACAGAGCCATCCCAATATTTTCCAATCAAATCCCCTTCGCCACCAGGTTGGAACAATGAAGTTATAAAAACTTCCATAGCAAGCGGTGACTTTGTAATACCTTTCGGAATCCGTAGTTCGAGAAGGGCATATTTTTGCTTAGCAAAAAAAGCAGCCCGTACATAAGCAACCCAACTTTTCCAAAAAGATTTAATAACAAAAATAGTAACTACTACTGATACAAGTAAATATAGTAATTTAAAAGCGAACAAAATTATTCCACTTGTAGAAATAGAATCCATGTGCGTACATTTTAACTCATATATCAGATTATATGAAGTGCAAAACCGTGATAATGGGGATTAGTAAGAGAAAGTAACAAAATATTGGAAATTCAGAATTTCAATATATCCAACTTATAAAATAAATAGACCTGTACCGCCCGTCTATATGTAGAGTGGTAGGATTTGATGTCCACCATTGTTCTAAATATAAACAAGACGATACAGGCCGTTGTGATGAGCTGTCTATTGCACCATTGGCGCCAACTTGCGTGGACACTTAGTTATGCAATGTGCAGCTCGGCAAGTTCAAGCAGTTGATCGAGGATGGAAGCCTCGGTGTTTTATGCTGGCACCCTGCCTTGGAGTGGAGACGACAACACACAAAGATGTGCCACAGGCAACCCGTAGGTTGTGGCTGTGGTAAAAATCTTCCGAACCGGTCTGTGTGTGGTTGCTTGCGATGAACATTTTCATGGCGGTTTCTCCTGTTGAGGTTAATTAACACTTCTAAAGCCAAACCTTCAGCTCTAGATGCACCTGCGTCTTGCTCGCAGCACTTTAGGATATGACCTTTGTGCTGAATAACACTACGGATTGCATGCTTTAAATATACACCCACTTTTTGAAACTGTACAAATGCTGTTTTGCACAAGTAAATGACAAAAAAACCACACATCTTAGGTGTAGTATTTTTGAATAGAGTCTAAATTTTATTTAATTTTCTACAAACTTGATTTATTTGAGAGCTTCTCCAAGTGTGTATTTTCCTTCTTTATCTTTTTTGAAAAACTTAGAGTTCTGAAGATTTACGAGGATAGTATTTTCTTTTACATATCGCTCCTTCATAACTTTCTGGATGATTTCCTCTTTTGTTAGTGGACCATGCTTTTCAATCATCTTCTTTATAACTTCTTTTACAACACCACTTGCATATCCCCATTCTGTAAGTGCATAGAGTCCTCGCCCAACAAGTACAAACCGTTTATCTTTGATAAGTTCGTTGTGAGTTGTCGCAATGTGTGCCTTTTTATTAAAAAGTTTCTCGATAAGTTTAGCAATATCACGGAAGTGAATAGGTGATCCATGTTTCCGCATAGCTAGATATGCATAATCTCGAATACCTTTTGTCTTGACGTTTTGTGAGTTAGATTTTCCCCATTCGCCGAGTGGATTCTTTGACATGTTCTTAGAGATACCAAGCCATCGCTTAGCAACTTCTTCGTTTCGGTATTTTTCATTTACATCCTTGAGGTGGTCAAGAAATGATTGAACCATTTCTGATTCTGGAACAAGATCGTCATCGTTGAGACTCTTGTACATCTTTCGGAGTGCATCATGAATCTTCTTTGAAAGAGAAACATCTACATGCCATCGGTGTTTAAACTCTGGATCTTCCTTTTCTTTTTTGAATGCGTCACCAACAACAAGCATGAAGTGAACATGGTTTTGAGTTGATTCATCTTTTGCAAAATGTTTGAGAAGCTCTTCTTCGCCAACCATACCGCCGAAGTCGTGGATGTGAGTATAGAGTTCTTCAAAAGTAGCTTTCTCTTGTTTGTAGAATGCAGACTTTCGAATGTTCTGAAGAGCTGCATGCTCAATCTGTCGTACTCGCTCTCGAGTAATAGAATACATCTCACCAATAGCTTCAAGAGTCATTCGCTCGTTGTTTTTGTCGAGACCGTAACGCTTTGTAACTACGAGACGTGATCTTTCAGGTAATGCTGAAAGCAATCTTTTTGTAATATTTTTCGGCTTAAATGATAATTCGGCGATGTTTGTCATAGGTTTATGCTGTTATTTTTAGCACATTGTTCAATAATAGTCAACATATGCTAATGGTTCTTGTCAAGGGTAGGTCTTGACAACTAAAAATGGCTAGTAATAAGGCTTAAATTGCAGGAGCAACAAAGTTAATCAACTTACCTTTCACATATATTACCTTAGTTGGCTTAGTATCACCCAATCTTTTAACTATCTCGTCAAGCTTAAGAGCGAGCTCAACTACATGAGCTTCTGTATCATCAGATACAGTCATTGTTGCACGAACTTTACTGTTAATTTGGACTACAATTTTGAATGTACTTGATTGTAATTTTGTAACATCATATACAGGCCACGCTTCTAAGTGGATGCTTTTTTTGTTTCCAAGTTGTGACCATAAATCCGCTGTAACATAAGGCGCAAATGGAGCGAGGAGTTTAAGTAATATTTCGTAGTTCTCTCGACTTATCTTGCGCTCTGAGAGTTCCTTTTGCTCTAATTGAGTATTTTGACCTACAGACTGTGTTTCTTTTTCGAGTGCGTTTAAAAGAATCATAAGAGATGAAATTGCAGTATTGTGTGCAAAACTTTCTATATCCTCCCCTACTTTTTTAATAGTTCGGTGGATCAATGATTCAAGTTCATCATTTGAAGTCTGCTCAGATTTTTTAGTAGTTTTTGATTCAACTTTTTGTAATAGCCGATACACACGCTCAATAAATCTACGTGACCCAATCATATTGTCTGTACTCCAGGCTATTCCGGCTTCAAATGGACCCATAAACATTTCATATACTCGAAGTGTATCTGCACCATAAAGCTTTACGATGTCATCAGGATTAACAACGTTTCCATACCTCTTACTCATCTTTCTACCGTCAGGACCTGCAATTAATCCCTGATTCTTTAGCGACATGAATGGTTCAGATGTTGAAACAGCTCCAATGTCATACAAGAATTTGTGCCAAAAACGAGCATATATAAGGTGACGTGTAGCGTGTTCTGCTCCACCTACGTACATATCTACTGGCTGCCAATACTTTTCTTTTTTCGGGTCTACGAGAGCTTTGTTATTTTTAGGGTCAATAAATCGGAGATAGTACCAACATGAACCGGCCCATTGTGGCATTGTATTTGTTTCTCGCTTTGCAGGAGTCTTACAAACTGGACATTTTACATTTACCCATGCATCAATAGCTGCAAGCGGTGATTCTCCTGTGCCTGTAGGTTCGTATGACTTTACGTTCGGGAGCTTGAGAGGAAGATCCTTCTCAGGAACAGGAACAACTCCACATTTTGGACAATGTATAAGTGGAATAGGTTCACCCCAATATCGCTGTCGTGAAAACACCCAATCTCGGAGTTTGTAGTTCGTAACAAGCTTTCCAAATTTCTGTGCAATTTGAATCCGGGCATCTTCAGAAGATATATTTGAAAATTCACCAGAGTTACAAGTACGTCCGAGATGTAAGATTGGACCTTCTTGTTTTATATATTCTAATTCATCACATTTATATTTTTCATGAAAATTAGCTGAAGCATTTCCATCCATGAATACAGTCTGTTTAAATTCCAAATTATACTTTTTTGAAAAAGCCCAATCACGTTCGTCATGAGCTGGTACTGCCATTACTGCACCAGTTCCATACCCTGCTAATACATAATCAGCAAGCCAAACTGGAATCTCTTCATTGTTTGCTGGGTTTATAGCTTTGATACCCTTAATTTCAACTCCGTTCTTTTCCTTCCCTTCAGCTGTTCTTTCGATGTCAGTCTTACCTTTGAGGGATTCAATAAAAGAATTTATTTCATCCTTATTTGTTGACTGTCCTAGAAGTTGATTAACAAGTTTGTGTTCAGGAGCAAGGACAACATATGTAACACCAAAGAGCGTGTCCGCTCTTGTTGTAAAGACAGAAATTTTTGTATTCTCTATTCCAGAATATCCATCAACTTTTATTTTAAAATCAAATTCAGCTCCTTCACTTCGTCCAATCCAATTTCGCTGTGATTCTTTGATTGATTCAGGCCAATTGAGTGCGTCTATATCTTTAAGAAGTCTGTCTGCGTACTTAGTGATTTTAATAATCCACTGTCGTATAGGTTTCTGCTCAACAACTGATCCACATCGTTCGCATTTACCGTCTTCGAGGTCTTCGTTTGCAAGACCAGTTTTACATGATGGACACCAGTTGATTGGTTCATGCGATTCGTGTGTAAGACCTTTTTTATGCATCTGCAAAAATGCCCACTGAGTCCACTTGTAGTATTCAGGATCTGTTGTATTTATTTCTCGTGACCAGTCATAGTTTAATCCGAGTATTGAAAGTTGCTCTTTAAAGCGTTTAACATTTGTTTTTACTGCAATACTTGGATGCACTTTATTTTTGAGAGCGAACTCTTCGGCTGGTAAGCCAAAAGCATCCCAACCCATTGGGTGTAAGACGTTGAATCCCTTCATAGTTTTAAATCGAGAGTATGAGTCTGTAGCGATGTATCCTCTTGGATGACCAACGTGTAAACCTGTGCCAGATGGATAAGGAAACATATCGAGTACGTACGCCTTAGGCTTGTTCTTATTTTCCTGAGTCTTGTATATCTTGGTTTTATCCCACACTTTCTGCCACTTTTTCTCAATCTTTAAATGGTCATATGCTTCAACTTTTTTTGGAGAACTAATTTTTGTTTTGGTAGATATCTTAGCTTTTGTAGTTTTTTTTAATGCCTTCTTTTTACTTGGTTTCATGTGATTTTCTTGTTTTAGCACTATGGTTGAGTCTATAAAACTCGCGATATGCCCTTATGTGTTAGTTTTGCTGTTTAATATACTTCTTATTTAGGTAATAGGTCAAATATCCCAGGGCTATGATAAGCAGACCAGAAACAAGGAGTGCCAGCGAGAAACTAATACTATCTGCAAAATATTGAACTGATATTTTTATACAATAAATACCTATTGCAATTGATGTTATGACTAAGCCAATTTGAGTCCTTAAATTAATACTTAATACTACTGCTCCTATAGCTAAGAATGCATAGATGAAATTCCAGAAACCACCTAGGAATAGAGCTGCAAACATAAATAGAGCAAAAGCAAGGAATGTATATATTGACGAGAGGGTTCTGTTACTTTTAGACGCTATATTACTGTTGTCTTCAACAGCTTTTTTGACCCATGATCCATACATGAGATATCCAATCGCTAGAATCATTGAGGCGTATGTTACGACGTCTTTGAGTACATACAAATCGAAACCACTTCCCTTTAAGAATTTAGCGACACATGCATAATACGCGACTGTAAAGAAAACAGTTAAAATAATATGAAGTATTTTTTTATGAGTTGCATACAGAGCAACGGCGAATATAGCAAAAAGTACAGTTGAGACGAGCAGTGAAGAATTGGCAGTGTCCCATGAAGTGGTGGCAACACCATTTATCCAAACAAAACCACCAATAAACAATGTTATAGACGAAACAGTTAGAAAAACTTGAGTGAGAACATTGTATTGCTCTTTTTTGTATACAAGGATTGCTGAAACAAATGTTGCTAGGCCAAAACCTACTGTTACAAGCCATCTGCCAGCAAATCCAATTGCATTCCAATTATTTGAAAGCAATACAATTACACCAATAACGGCAATGACACCTCCAATAGTATAAAGAACTTTTGGAACTATCGAACTTTTATCAGATGTATCGGCTGTCCCCGTAGTAGCGAGGGTGTGACCTGTTGCGACAGCGATTACCTCGTCTTTCGAAACGATGTTTTGATCTATAGACTCCTTGATTGTCTTTAAAACTTGTTCTTTGTTCATATTGTATTTGATTAATTTGTTGAATTTTCCGTTGAACTTGCTGTGGTAGTACTTGTTACATTGCCCATTGGGCTAGATATTGATTGCAGGGGTTCAATCCATGTCAGAAAATTAAAGTTATTGTCATAGTATGAAACGTCATTTGAGTCTTCGATACTAGTTTTCATGTAAGTATTTTTCTTAGAAATATACACTCCTCCATTTGCACCTCCAAATAGTTCTAGTATCCCTCTATTAACAATTCTCTTTGAAACTGAAAAACCATCTGGAGACAGAGTCTTGCCTTTTACTTCAAGTTTTGTAGCAGCTTCAAAAGAAATTGGGTATACGGTATCTTCCGCAGTTCGATACACAAATAGTTCTGGCACTTCTTGTTGAACGACACGGCTATATCCGTAGCAAGGTTCTGCAACTTCTCGCTTATCAAAAATACTGTTTATGTAAGGTTTTTTTACAAGAAAACCATTTTCAATATCGTAATAACTTGAATATGCGACGCATGAATTATTAATATATTGAGATCGAGAAGTTTCTTTTATAAATAAGAAATCATACTTTGGTTTTGGACCAAGACTAGGAAGAATAGATAGGAAGCCGATAATAAGAACTAATAATATAGGCAACGAGATTGCAATAATAGCTGGCAGATTCTGTCGTAAGGTTTCCTTTTTCATATGATTTAGCGAAATCATGTCGCGCAATGTCCGATTCTGCTGAATCGTGTCGAGCCTCCGTCCTATTGGGCTCGACCTGCGAGGCGATGCTTTAGCATAAAGATTATACCATGAAAGCAGGCTTTTATTGGAAGTCTTCAGGATACCTTTCTTTTATTAAAGATGGTTGAACTATATATTAAACACGGAATTCAATTCATTCCACGCTTCGCTCTGAATTCCCGAATTTTGAGCTAGACTCTAAACTCAATCACATCACCATCCTTCACTATGTACTCCTTACCTTCAGTTCGTACCAACCCTTTTTCTCGCGCTGTCGCAAATGAACCGGCATTGAGAAGTTCATTCCAAGCGATGACTTCTGCGCGAATGAATTTTTCTTTGAAGTCTGTGTGAATAGCAGTTCCTGCCATAGGCGCATTCCACCCCTTTTCAATAGTCCACGCACGAGTTTCCTCTACTCCAGTTGTAAAATATGTCTGGAGATTGAGTAAATCATACCCACCTTTAATTAGATCGTTGATACCATCATCTTTTGCACCAAGTTCAATTCTAAACATTTCTTTTTCTTCACCAACGAGATCCATGAGTTCATGCTCAACTTTTGCGTCCACAACAACCCATTTAGCGTTTCGCGCTGTCATGTATTCTACCAAAGCTTCATATCGAGCCTCGTGGCCATCTTCGAGTTCATCGAGATTTACTCCTCCAGCCTTTTTATTCAAAATATACATAATCGGCTTCATGGTCAGAAGTGCCAAACTTTGAATAGTGAGTTGTTCATCTTCTGTGAGTCCTGCAGTTTGAGCTAACTCTTCGGCTTCGAGTACTTTTATTACCTTTTCAAGTACTGCTTTTTCAGCAATTGCTGGTTTGTCACCACGCTTCACATCTTTCTCAACATTGCCAAGACGCTTTGTGACAGTTTGCATGTCAGCAAGGATAAGCTCAAGGTTTATAACCTGAATATCATTCACAGGATTAATTTTTCCATCAACGTGAATTACATTTTGATCCTCAAAGATTCGCACAACTTCGGCAATGGCATTTACCTCTCGAATATGTGAGAGAAATTTATTTCCAAGACCCTCACCTTCTGACGCACCTTTTACAAGTCCTGCAATGTCAACGAACTCTACTATAGCTGGAACCGTTCGATTTGTTTTTGAGAAATCTGCGAGCTTATGGAGCCGTTCATCAGGCACAGCAACAACACCTACTGATGGATCAATAGTACAGAATGGATAGTTTTCTGCTGGAACAGATTTCTTTGTTAATGCATTAAAAAGAGTTGATTTACCAACGTTTGGGAGGCCTACGATGCCGATTGCGAGTTTCATACCGTGCAGTCTAACAGAAAAAAGGGCTTAAATAAAGGGATTACTTCTGTCCTCCCTGCATCAACTTCTGCAATTCACCTTGATGCTTTCGCATAACTTCCATAGTTGCAGCCATTTGATCTCGTCCCTGCTTCTTGAGAGCATCAACTTCTTTGCCAATATTTTCGAAAAATTCTGGATTACTTTCTACTAAACTGATAATTCTATCCTGCTCTGCTTCAGGCACCCCTTTCATCTGGCGCTTGAGCATCTGCTTCATTAAAAAGTTTTTGAAAAATGCCATATGGAGATAAGTTTAACAGAAATTAGAGGCCGGCACAATTGACCGATTTAAAGCTTTAATTCACAGGCAAAACAATGTTAAAAGTAGATCCCTTACTCTCTCCTTCTGACTCAGCCCAGATTCGTCCTTTGTGTTTTTCGATTATATCCTTGGCAATAAAAAGTCCGATTCCCATACCTTCAGTATCTATGTGCCGCGCATTCACTGCTCTGAAGAATTTTGAGAATACATGTGGGACGTCGTCCATCTTGATACCAATACCAGAATCTTTAAATGAAATATGAATCTCTCCATCTTTTTTTGTAACTGAAACAGTTATTGAGCCACCTTGAGGTGTATATTTGAGAGAATTTTCAAATATAATTTGTAATGCAAATTGTAAGCGTGCTTTATCCGCATGAATTACATCTATTGCAGGGTCGATTTCAAAATGAACTACAAGATTCTTTTGTTCCACTTCATCTTTGTGTGCTTTATCAATATCTTGTATTAAATCCTTAACACTAACTTCACCAAATCTGTACAAAGCAAGGTCGTTTGTATTTTTTGAAGCACCGATTACAGCACTTGTAAGTTCAAAAAGTCTCATACTGGCAAATTGGATTTGATCGACAGCTTTTATTCTATCTTCTCGATTATCCATGTCTCGAAATTCTTCAGCTAGCCATCGGATGTGTGTAAGTGGAGTACGAAATTTGTGACTAATGTTGTTAATGAATTCATATTTGAGGAGATCGGCTTGGCGTAATTGATTCCAAATAGTGATTCCAACAAAAAGTACCAGTAATGCTGAGATAAGTGGCAAAATCCAGATTGGAAAATCAGTATATAGGACACTGAAATAATTGTTGAGCAAATTTACGGCAATAATAGAGCCACCAATAAAAACAAGAAAGAAACTATACAGGAAAGTGCTTTTAATTGCTACATTTATGTTAAGCAAATCATATTTGTAAACACCATAAGCTAACGGAAGTGTATATAAACCCATCAGCGGTGTTAATACCATGAGATTAACGCCATACGGCACGTTCAAAATCACCATATATATAGGTAATGACCACAAATAGCCCCACCCAAACCCTGCAAAGAAGTATTTGAGTCGGTTCTGTTCATTAGCATCTACTCGCTTATAGTGTTTTATGAGTATTGAAAAGAAGTAGATAATTACAACAAAAAAGAAAACCATGTACATCCAGTAGTATGGGCCGGGTACAAAAAAGTTTGGAAAGTATCCTTTGGGTGCAGATACTAGTCTAAAGTTGTATGAATCTAGGGCGTACGAGACGTACATCAAGATGAGAGCGCTATACATTACCACAAGACCTTTTGTGTGTTCTTTCACAATATTGAAAGTTGAGAAAGCCAAGTGTGCGTTGAAACATGGTGTTGTAGCTGCAACCATCATTAAAAATGCAAAAATAGATGAAGAGTGTGAGTCTTGAATATTTACAGCTAGTAAATAGACAATGCAATATGCGAAATATGAAAGCCCGGTAAGGAAAATAAGTTGGTAACTACGCTTATGAACTCCCTTCATTAAAATAAAGAAGGCTAAAATCACACTAATCAATCCTGAACATATATATCCAAAGTTATGAATTAAAAGTTCTATTGGCATTATAGTTGTAGTACTACTTTTATGTAGTTACATTATAAACTAGAAACTATACAATCGGCAATGCAACACTAAATACAGAGCCTTTATTTTCACCATAAGATTCTACCCAAATTCGCCCATTATGCTTTTCAATAATATTTTTTGCCATAAATAACCCAATTCCCATACCCTCAGTATCTGCATGTCTAGCATTTTGACTACGATAAAATTTTGAAAATACATGTGGTAAATCAGCAGCGTTTATACCAATACCGCTATCTTTAATACTAACAATTACTTCCCCACCAATTTGTCTTACTTTTACTTCGATAGTACCGCCTTCTGGAGTATATATAAGAGCATTTTCATACATAATTTGTAGAGCAAATTGTAGTCTTGTTTTGTCAGCTTTGACCTTAGGTACGTTTGGTCCTATATCTATGTGAACTTTTAATAATTTATGGCTAATTTGATCATTGTGAGAATCACTTATTTCTTTAAAGATATTTGAGATACCTACACTTGTGAAGTGATATAGATACAAATCATTATTGCTCTGTGAAGCATCAATAACAATATTTGTAAGCTCAAAAAGTCTCATACTTGCAAATTGTATCTGTTCAACAGCCTTGCTTCGCTCTTCTTCTGTTCGTATATCACGTAGATCTTCTGCCAACCATCTTATATGCGTAAGTGGAGTACGAAATTTGTGACTAATGTTGTTAATGAATTCATATTTGAGGAGATCGGCCTCACGGATTTGCCTCCAAACAAATAAACTTACAAGCATCACTGTTATTCCAGATACAAGTGGAAGAATCCAGATTGGAAAATCGTCGTATGTAGCCGTTAGATAATTATTAAAAATATTAACAAAGACTATAGCTACTCCAATAAATAATGAATAGAAGGCATAAATTAGTGCATTTTTAGCTGCAATATGAATATCTATGATGTCATATTTAAAAACTCCATATGCAAGCGGTATTGAATAAAGGCCAATGAGAGAGATATACAGAGGGTCGATTTCTATTACCCCAAAAATAGTTGAAAAAAGAATACCAGCCATCAGGTAAGCCCAACCAAACGCAAGAAAAAAATACTTTAGACGATTTTTCTCTGCTGGCTCAGCTTTTTTGTAAAGTCCAACTATCCCACTGAAAAAATAAATAACCACTAAGAAGAAATAAGTTGTAAACAACCAGTAATATCGTCCAGGTGTATAGTAATTTTCTAAGTAGTGGTAAGAGGTTGAAAGTTCCAAAAAACGAGAAATATCTGTAGTAAAGAAAATAATTAGAGCTATACCTGAAGTATACATAACTCGAAGCCCAAGTTTATGCTCTTTTACTTTGTTAAACATTGCAAATGCCAAGTGTGCATTAAAACAAACTGTAAGGATGGTTATAAGTGTAAATCCTAAATAAAACCTTGATTCGTAAGGATCAGGAGTATTAACACCTAATAAATATAGAAAAACATAAGCTACAAAGGTAAGACTTGTGATTCCAAAAAGAATATTTGGGAGTTTTGTCTTTCCTCTTACAAAAACAATAATTGCCAGTATAAGACCCAAAAGTGCTCCTGCTATAAAGGCTAGATTATGTACGAATAGTTCAATTTCCATGGGTTATTAGTATACTATGATTTTTAGAATATATCCTGTGGATAGGAACCCTTTTTATAAATTATAGGCTTATTTTTCTTACTAATTTTTGATATTCGTTTTACTTTTTCAATAAAGGCCCAACCAGACTTTATCTGCCTAAAATCAATAAATCTATTTGGATTATAGTTGAATGCATCCATGAAAATTTGTTCATACGCATCCCTCTCTCCATATCCATTTACAAGAATTTCAATTGGTTCAGCCAACAAATTGGTTTTTACAGATTTTGACGCCTTACCAGATTTCTTGGGTGAACAAACAGGATGCAGCTTAATAGACGCCCCAGCTTCTTTGAGAGCCTTTCCTCCTACAAGCTCAATTGAAACGTCAGACCATCTTTTTGAAATAATGCTTGTACTTTTTTTAAGATTAGCAAAAATTCTAAAGAAAGTTTCTGTAGTTGAATCCTCCTTAACCCCTTGAGTTTTAGTAAAGGAGTCATATTGTCCAAGAATTGGTTTGTACTTTTGTTGCTTTGGAATCTCAAGAAGTGACAGAGCCTCACCTCTAAGTTGAGCCAGAGTAAACTGCTTATTTGTAGTAGTACAGTAAGACATCTCAGGAATAGCTAGTGTCGTAGCAAGCATATGCAAAATATGATTTTGCCCGATGTCAGATAAAGCACCCACCGAATCGTAAAATATTCCCCTATTTGAAACATCAATAGATTCATTAAGCTGTACTTCGATTTTGCTGATAGTTTGATTACAGAGAATGTGTTTAAAAATACCTTGGCTTGCAACTGCCTCTATCTCTACTAACGCTTGTTTACCTGCATAGTGGTCAACTCTCAATATCTGGCTTTCGTGAAGTTTATGTGTCAAAAAGGCATCCAGTTTTTCTGAAGACGCAGTATTTGATCCGTATGGTTTTTCGAGCGCAAGTTTTCTATTTGAGATTTTGACAGACTTAATCAAATCCGGGGCCTTTTTAATAACACCACTTGATAGTAACAAATGTGCTACTTGATATTGATACATTGGAGGCAAGGACACATATATAACGGTGTTTGACGCCTCCAATAAGGAAGCCAATTTTTTGTAGCCAGATATATCGTCTAATTCAGATTCAACATATGACCACTGGGCTGAGAAATTGCGGATCTGGTTTTTGTGGGCAGTGTATGATTCATCATCTGAAGTACTATTTTTTTTCGCGCTCTTGTGTTTTTTACTTACACTTTCAATTTTTGAAAAATAAGAAACTAATACGTCTTCAATAAAAGCCTGAAATTCAATTTTTGAAAAGTTTCTTCGCCCAAAGCCAATAAATGAGCTTTTCTTGTCTATTTTCCGTGTGCTATACAGGTTATATAGTGCAGGTATAAGTTTCAGCTTAGCCAGGTCACCTGTAACACCAAATAATACTAGTTCATTCATAATTGTTTCAGTATACACCACTCAAAATTGAATATCCCCAGTTCTTAAAACATCATTTTAAGATGACTAGTATCAATATATTGCCTCAGTGATAAAGAACTAGTTAGAAGTAGTTGTACTGTCAGTTGAAGAAGCTGTAGCATCAAGAGTTGATGAGGCAGCCGTTATTTCTGTAGAAGTAGCAGTAACTTGTGGATCAGCGTGCAAGAAATTTGGCTGAGAAAGTGCATCGTTAATGAGCTTAGTAAGAGCTGGGTCAGATGAATATTCTGCAGTTATAAGAGTTTCTGCGTCAATGAGGTATTGGCTTGCTTTTTGTATATCCATCAAAGCATCAGAGTATGAACTTGAAGCAACTTTTTGAGAAGCAGACGAAACAAGTGCATCAGATTCCGCAATGTATGAAAGTGATGTAGATGCTCGAGCAGAAGATGAAATAGGAGTAGTACTTGCTATTCGTTTAATTTCAATAGACTTAAGTTTAATTTCCATAAGTCGAGCTAGTATTTTATCTTTATTTTGAGAATCGTCTTTTACTTCTGTTTCTTGCAATAGTGCACGTGCAGCTGTTGTCGTAGCAATTTGGCTTTTAATAGTAGCAATAAGTGCTGCTATGTGAGTAGTATCTGAAGCAACCGCTATCTTAGACACAGCAACAGTACTTGTAGAAAATTCATCTGTAGTTGAAGCCGTAGTCGAAGCTTGCTTACTCATTGCTAAAGCGACGCCAATACTCGTTGAAGCAGTATCATTAGTCTGACCTGAAATTTTTTCTAAAATAAGCTCATGAGCTCGGAGTGAAGATTCAAAATTGAGACTAATCTCCTGTGCTGCTCTAATATCTTTTGTAGAGACTAGTGAAGCTACCTGGTTTTTGATCTGGCCAGCCTGTTTGAGAAGTTGATTTTGGATAATAGAACTTGTTTCAGCATTCAAAAGTCCCTTTGATGAAAGAAGAGCTACCTCCTTGAGACGTCTATCAGTAATTTCAAGAGCGAATTTTGCTTTCGCTTCTGGAGTTATTGCAGTAAAGCTTCGAACCTGTTCATTGAGTCCGATTTTTACTGGATATAGAAGTTCACCTGGCAAAGCTTTTTCTGCCGCGAGAGACGTACCACCTGTCGCCAAAAGAAGTAGTGCAAAAGAAAGGGCGGGCACAAACTTTTTCTCCATAAAATATGAATACCATGCACTCTTGAGAGATGTAGTTACTGAAAGGTCGTGCTTGCCAACCTCAACGATACGTCCCAGATTTGTTGAAAACTCATGTGCAGCCTCAATCTTTTCAATAGTTGACCAAGAACGCATAAGAACCTCAGATTTTTCATCTGCTGTCATTTTTACATTCTGTAAATCCTCTATTAAGTTGTTAAGTTTGTGGTGCTTCATTTGGTTTGTTTGAAAACTATTGCTTCTCGAAGAGGTCTTGAAGTTCTTTGAGAGCACGATGGATTTTTACGGACACTGTGTTCTCTCTTTCTTCAAGGACTTCGGATATCTCTTTTACCGATAATCCTTCGACATACCGGAGAAGGATAACCTCCCGTTCTTTTGGATTGAGCTTGTTTACGAGCTCAAGAGACCTCTTGCTGTCCAGACTTCGAATCATAGTGTGATGGTTCTCAGTGTCGGCGGGGTCAAATCCATCATCTTGAAGAATATCAAGTGATATCTCCTTCTTTTTGCGATAATTGTCAATAATAGCGTTATTTGCTATTCGATATAAAAATGCTTTTACGTTCTCAACCTGACCATCAGCTGCGATATATTCCCAAAATCTAACAAATGTATCTTGGACTATATCTTTGGCTTTTTCACGATCAGATAGCTTGAAAAACGAGAACCTAAACAAAGCATCAGAATGAAGCTCATATGCCTCGTGGAAGTCTTTTTTTAGTATTTCTATATGTTTCTTGTTCTGCATAACTAATGACGCGAAAAGCTCGCATTTATTACATCATTGGATATAATATTAACATATGAAGAAGCAAAGGGTAACTAAAACACCTAATTTACGTACATCTTCACGCAAAGATGTAAAGGTGAGTAGATCACTCAAGCTCCTTTCTATTTTCATGCTTTTGGTAGTGTCTTTACTTATGACGGGAACAACAGCTTTTCTTTACAAGTTTGGTTTAGACCCTGTCGAATTCTATTCAAATATGGCCAATCCGTATATGAAATTGGTCAATGTTCCTGCAGGATTGCGACGAGAAGAAATAGCCTTAAAGTTCGCAAACATACTTTCTTGGGATCAATCGGATATAGACAGTTTTTTAAATACAGCACCCCGAGATGAAAGAGGTACTCTTGATGGTTATTATCTTCCCGGCCCATATTGGGTAAAGATAACGGCAACAGGATCAGACGTAGCACACCAAATGCTTCGTAATTTTAATTCCAAAGTGTCAGATCAAATTTTGGCTGATTCTTTGAAAAAAAGTTCAGAGAATTCAAAATCCAGCGTTGTTTATAAAAAGATTAATCTCGATACAGCCGTACGAATAGCTTCTATTATTCAAAGAGAAGCAGCAGGAGGTGCAGACATGAATATAGTTTCTGGAGTTATATGGAATAGAATATTTAAAGGTATGTCGCTGGACATGGATGCAACATTGCAATATGTAAAAGCAAGTGAGCAAGAAAAGAATTTGGTAGCAGCGATTGCAAATGGAACTAGCTCTTCAACTTCAGACTCAATAATATGGTGGCCAAAAGTTGAAAGTAAAGACAAGTATATTGATTCCCCTTTTAACACATATCAAAATGAAGGTCTACCACCTACTGCGATTTCAAACCCAAGCCTCGCAGCCATAAAAGCTGCATTTAATCCAACAAAAACAGACTGCATATTTTATATACACGACAACAACAGAAATATACATTGCGCTACTACATATGCGGTACATAAACAGAACGTACAGAAGTATTTGGTTGGAAAGAGGTAGAGATTAGACAAAAAAATAAAAACTTACCCCGCATATTACTGCGGGGGTTTAAAGTTTGTAGATTATTTTGTTTACTCAGAATTGCAGTTTTTGTAGTTTAAGGCTCTTTAAAAAACCACCTACTCCCTGCGTACCAAGTAAACGCCGCATTTTCTCGATGCCTGATTGCTTCGTTTTCTTCCTCGTGAATAATTGGATAGCCTCCAATCCCCCAACCTCTCCACTTTAAAGAATACTTTACATGGACAATATGACACTGAGGTTGTTCTTGATTGTCATTCACAAAGAAAAAGTTTTTTCGCCCATTCATGTCTAGTACATCAATTTCCATCTTTACTTGCTGAACAACCAGATTGTAGACATCGACTAACTGAACAGGTTTAAGTCTTTCTTGTTGTGCTGACAGCAAAATTTGGCGTCCTAAGGCATTCTGACTCAACCTAAAAGGCAAAATCATATACTGAGCCTGTCTCGCTGGTTCACCTTTGTCACGTTCTCCTGTCATGAAGTTTTTTCGGAAGTAGTCGCCTACCCAAATCATATTTATTTCATGCCGTGGGTCGTTAATCTCAAAGTGATCAGAGGCCCAAAAGTCTATCTCAGTGCGTCTAGCTAAAAACGGCTGACCTTCTTGAATTATTAAATCAATACTCATCACTCAAAGACCTTTCATTACCCATTAAAGGGTTGTTAATTGTTTAGGATACTGACCTATGTCGCATCCCTTACTCCTCTTTCTAAACCACAAAATACTACGTTCCTGGCTGAGAGTCAAAGACGTAGTATTTTTTTAATTAAATTTTTGAGGAATCGTTTCCTCTAATTCTGTGAATCTTTTTCCTCCTACTCCCCGCCCTGAGCTTTCTTTGCGTCTGCTGCATCTGATTCACTTGTGTTGTGAGCCTTTGTATCCACTTCGTATGAAGTGTTTTGTGCTTCAAAGAAGTTTACAAGCTCATACACATCAGTTGCTGTAGCCATCCATTTTGCTGGGTTAGCCGCATTGTAGTGCTTTTCGAGACCAAGTTCTTCGAGTCGTCGGTCAGCAACGTACTGCACATACTGATTTACATAGTCTGCATTAAGACCAAGAATTCCATTTGGAAAAAGGTCTTTGTTGTACGCAAGCTCTACATCAACACCATCAATGATAATTTGTTTAATCTCGTCAGCAAATTCTGGAGTCATAAGTTCCTCATTTTCCTCAAGAATGGTGTGGATGAGGTTGATACCGAACTTGAGGTGCAAACTTTCATCTCGAAGCACCCAGTTAATCATAGAGGCAAAGTTTCGAAGTTGGTTTCGTTGTCGGAATGACATCACCACCATAAAGCCTGAGTAGAACCATGTCCCTTCCATTACAATGTTTGTAGCAACAAGGTTTCGTACAAAATCTTTTTTACCTTCAATAGTTTCAATATCGAGCTTCACATCTGTCATTCGTGTGAGGTATTTTTCAATATATGCCTCTTTTGCAACCATAGATGGAGTATTGAGATGATTGCCATATACTTTTTCTTTGTCGAATGGGAATGTTTCAAGTACATACTCGAATGATACGCAGTGGTTTGCTTCTTCAAACATCCATCGAGCCAAGAATAAATGAGCCTCAGGAGATTTTAGATATGGGTATAGACCTAGAGCCACAGAACGGTTTACCATAAGCTCTGCAGGGTTAAAGAATGACATAACAAACTCTACAGCATGTCGTTCGTCCTGTGTCATTTTAGCGAAATCTTGCAGGTCTTCTTTGAGAGCGATTTCATGTGGAAACCAACTGTTTCGTACAGCTTGGTTATAGAGTTCATACGCCCATTTATATTTAATAGGATGAAGTGTTGTGTCTGTTGGTGAGGGTCGTCCGATGATTGCCATTTGATTTTGGTTATTGTTTATAATTTTTTAAATAATTTTAAGTAAAAATTTATTTACTTCAAGCTACGCTTTTACTGACAACCATCGCACACCATTGATTCTCCAGGATCAACTCCAAAATCATTTGGATTAATCATATTAGGTTTACTTGTATTTCCCCCTGTACTTGTTCCGCCAAAACCTTGTGATGTTTGATCGAGTGGCTTACCAGCTGCTTGCATAGTTGCTTCGACGTCCACTGTGATAGTTGAATTCTCAGGATTAGCGTGAGCTGATGCTTGGATTGTTGCAATGTTACCGTTAGAACCCTGTGAGACAGCTTGTGATACACGTTCTGCAAGACTTTCTCCCGCTACAGCCATAACTGGTGCCATTCTCATAGCTGCAAAGCCTCGCTTACCTGTCTCACTTTGTTTGTTTACGTTAACTGTACTTTGCTCTGCATTGTGTTGAGGCTTCATATGTAGATAATATGTAGACTTGAGACCTTTTTTCCATGCCGCAGCGTAGATATGCATAAGCTGATTGATATCTCGTGTTTCAAGATACATGTTTCGTGAAAGTGCCTGGTCAACCCATTTTTGTGCTCGCGCAGCAACTTCGATAACAGCATATGGAGATACTGAGAATGAAGTCTTGTAAATTTTCTTTACACTGTCTGGAATTTCTTCAATAGATTCAATGTCTCCACGATTTTCAATAATCTTTGTCTTTACTTTATCCCAAATACCAAGTGCTTCGAGGTCGTATACCAAGTTGTGGTTAATATCGAGGTATTTTCCTGAGAATTTATTTCTTGAAAAAGCCTGAGCAAATCGAACATCGATACCAGGAACAGTCCCTGCGAGTAGACCAATGTTTGCATTTGGAGCTACCGCCATAAGAGTCGCGTTTCTAATTCCCTTCTTAACTTTCGCTCGAACTGTATCCCAGTTTAGGTCTGGATTAAATCTTTCCTTTGTAACAAGAAGCTGTTCTCCTCGAGACTTTTCGAGGATTGCGAGTGAATCATACGGTACAAATCCTTTTGACCACATAGAACCCTCAAAATGGTCATACGCACCTCGTTCTACTGCTAAGTTAGCACTTTCATCAATCGCCATATAACTAATGAATTCAAAGAGTTTATCTGCTAGGTTAAATGACTCTTCACTGTCATATGCAAAGCCATATTTTTCTATAAGATCTGAGAATCCCATTACTCCAAGTCCAACAGCTCGGTTTTCCTTGTCTGACTTTGCAGCTTCAGGTACTGGTGGCTTGTTAATATCAATAAGGTTATCGAGATGTCGTACAGCAAGACGAGTTGTCTTTTCAAGTTCTTTCCAATCAATTTCTTTTACAATAGTTTGTTTACCTCCGAGATCAGAAACAGTTTTTTCTACTAAGTGAGCAACAATATTGAGAGAAGCTAAGTTACATACAGCGATATTCTCCTTGTCCTGAGGAAGACAAATTTCAGTACAGAGATTAGACATGTGAATTGTACCAGTGTTGTTGTTGAGTGCTCGTACATTGATAGTATCCTTCCATGTAAGCCATGGATGTGATGTTGTCTGTAGAGATACCAACATTTGTCGGTAAAGTTCTTCCGCTGGCATTTTTTTGAACATAACCATTTTCCCAGCTTCAGCCATCTCTATATACTCAGCATATCGTTTACTGAAAGCCTCACCATAAAGTTCATTAAGGTCTGGAGTCTCTTTTGGATCAAAAAGGTACCACATACCACTCTGGGAAACTCTTTTCATGAACTCATCTGGAATGTAAGCAGCTGTATTAGCTGTTCGCATTCTCATATAGTCATCTCCGGCGTTGTGACGCCAGTTTATGAATTCTGGAAAATCAAAGTGCCAGTTTTCCATATAGAAACAAAGTGCACCCTTTTTCTTTCCTCCTCGTACGATAGCTTGAATAGCAGTGTCCATAATCTTTGCGAACGGAGTTGGACCTGAAGAAGTTGTGTTTGAAGACTTAAGAATAGATCCTGTTGCTCGAAGTTTTGTAATAGACACACCGAGACCTCCAGTTCCTTTTGAAATAAGCATAACGTCAGACACTGACTTAGCAATATGTTGCATGTCATCATGAACCTCAAGGAGGTAACAGTTTGAAAGAGCTGGCCACGGAGTACCTGCTGTAAGGTTTGTCGAACCGCCAGCAATATACTTGTGCTGAGACATTTGTTCGTAGAACGCAATAGCCTGAGCTGTAGGATCTTTTTCGTGATATGACATTCCCATAGCTACTCGCATGAAAAAATACTGAGGAGTTTCAAGAGGTTTTAGATTTTTATCTTTAATAGAATATCGATGCAAGAATGTTGAAAGTCCAGCGTACGCAAAAATCTCATCTCGAGTAATATCGAGTGCCTCAGCTATCTTTTTGAGGTCAAAACATTTTTCCATATCCGCATGGAGAAGTTCTTGTTCAATAGCACTTTTAATGTGTGGAGCAAAAGCTTCTTTGTGCTTTTTTACGAGATCATCAAAATCATCTTTATCGTATTCTGGTACTACTCGTCGATACACTGTCTTCAAGAGAAGTCGTGTTGCAATCTTGTCATAACGAATGTCGTCTGAGACATTTTGGAGAGCTGCGTTTATAGTAGCCTGATCGAGTTCATCACTCGTAATTCCTTCATATAACGTCAACTGGGTTTCACTGGCTATTTGCGTTACATAGCTCGCGATGTTTGGTAAACCCTCACAGGCTCGTTCAATAGATTTATTGATGTAGTCTGCATTGAATGGAACTTTTGATCCATCCTGTTTAGTTACTGATATGTTCATACGGTGTACTCTGTTATTTTGTACTAATAATTCAATTGGCGTGAATAAAATTTTACACCTAAATAACTCCTCTGTGATGTGGATAAGTCATAAAATTTTGATAAATTATGCGCTCGGACACGTCTTTCTTTTTGACGCAATACGTTCTAAGAAATGAAGCATATTTTGAGGTTTTTTTTAATAAAATTTTATATTTGAAGCCGTTTCATTAATTCAAAAAAATAGCAAGAAAATTTGAGAGAAAACAAAAAAATAATTTAAAAAATTCTAAAAGATTATTTATAAAACGAATTTGAAACAATTAATTTATAAGCAAAACAACCCAATCAATAGTGGGTTGTTTTAGCTTAACCAGTTTACCTTTTTCGAGCGATAAAGTGGGTACATTCGCTTACTGTTATCGGAACTCAATTAAGAACTCCTCAAAGAATAATGCTTGGATGTTCCCTGTAAACAATCGTTATAAGGTAACTCAATGGTTACACATATAGAGCCGATGTATTATAGTTTTTCTTACCATTTTTTTAAAAAATCTTGCAACTACTCTAAAACATCCACAACGCTATCAACAATTACATCAATATCAATTGATTTTCTTTCATCCTCACAAGCGGTTTTTTGTGGATCGTCATAGTTAAGACACTGTACAGCCCGTAGAGTAAATTCGAGGACATCCGTCGTCTTAGCTCCGCCACCATTTGAAGATGCGAATTTATATATATAAGTTGTATATGTACTTCCCGCAGCCCCTTCACTTTCTTGAGTAATACAATATGTTCTAGTGCCAATTGTTCGCATTGTAGTCTGCCCGCCTTGAGATATAGGGAGTCCTGTTTGATCTGAGACTGCAGATTCAGTACATGAAAAAGCCTGATCTAAAGTGCTAAATTTTGGTGGCCATTCTACTGGATGAATATATTGCTCAATCCATTTATAATCGACGAGTTTTGTAGTTGTTGAATTTTGCGCTGTTGAAGTAGATGATGAAGGAGTCGAAGAAGCTGTTTGTGAGTCTGTATTGATATCTTTATTTGGCGAAGATATTGAATATATAAAACTTGCTAAGACTACTAAAACCACAGCAACGAGAAGTCCTAAAATACTTTTATTAAAGTTATTGGTAGAGATTGAATTATTCATATGGCTACATTGTATTCCTTATATTTGCAAAAAGATATAAAACAAAAATCCGCCTACCTTACAGCAAGTGGATTCTTGCTGGGGTGAGCGGGTGTAGGGTATTTAGGATTCAGAAGAAGAGATCTTAGTAATCTTATATTGTAATTTTTGGGACGTAAGAGTCTACAAGAGTCCAACCACCTTGAACGAGTACTGACTTGTTTTCATCCTTCGCAATTCTAATTACAGACTTCTCGATTACAGTTGGACCTCTATAAATGTCATTTCCAAGAATCGTGCTTTCTTCCCAAACATTTGCTTCGCGATTAGAACCTCTGGTGGATTTTGTCTCGAATTTAACTCGGTCCGATTCTTGTGGTTCAACCTCGCTCACCTTCCTCTTACCCTCCTTCTTCAGCTTCTTGTAGTTTTTACGCTTCAAGCAGACGGTTTGATAGCCTTCAGCTGGATACTGGGGGTTTATTCCCAAAACACCTTCTGATTCTTTGACCAGGCGCTCTAACACATCGTCAGGCAAGTAATTGTAGAGTTTGTCTGTGCATTTTACATCTCCGTCGAATACAACTTCGTTATATGAGTCACCAACACAAAGTTTCCCTTTTACGGTCTTGAATCCCTCTTTATAGAGCCATTTCAAGATCTGAGTGATTGCTTCACGTCTGTCAGTTGCTTCGACTTCAATTTTTTTCAAAAATTTGCCAGCCTCATCTGAGACAATACCCACATAGGAGTAAGTTGGTTCATCACTAACTTTTGGCTTTTTCTTGTTCATTCAGATACCTTTCTTTTGATTTTTAATTTTCAAGTTTCTTAAATATTTGAAAAATAGTACAAATAAAATTTGGATGCGTCAATACCTGTAGTTTAAGTTACTTGGTGCGTCCAAGCTATTGAACCATTACGCTAATAATGGGTGCACATGAACACGCTGGGGTCTGGCGCAAAAGCCTGTTTGATGATGCACAAGATCAGCTGGAAAAAGAAGCACTCGAAGCAAAAAAGTAGAGAGCAACCCAACTAACTGAAACCTAGTCCGCAATGTTGCAGGACCTTCTTGTAACAGAAGACTGATACACCCTCTCCGGAAATGTTCCGGAGAGGGTTTTATGATTTAAATAATCAAACCTCTTTGAATTTTAGAGACAGAAAACCCGCCATCTCGCGACAGCTAAGGTTAACTGTGTTGAGTCATGGCGAGTAAAATCACAATGTAGACGTGATGATTATAATAATATGTTGAATGAAGCAGCTATTTACACTGCTACTAATATGGGCCAACTATGCGGCTTTTCTCCTTTTCGCAGAAGTCTTTGACATGGCTTTTGATGTTACCCTAGTCGCCGTCTTTAGCATTTTTTTCGACAGTGTGCTTTTAACAGCAACATGAGCATGAGACTTCGGGCTCTCGCTCTTGGGCATTGATTCAACGACTTTTTGAATCACCAAAGGCAAAGTCCTAAGACTTAGGTCTTCTAGTACAGGATTAGCATTTACATTGAAGCCTCCCTTATTTTTCCATAGGAAATGCACTCCTAATTGTTCATCCGTACTTGAAATGCCAAGAACTATTTTTCCAGCACAACCAGGAAGCAACTTCTCACCGAAGTACTTCACTTCTTCGCCAGTAGGTGTTCGCGCATCATGAAGACGCTGATCAAGTAGAACAAGTTCCACATCAGACTCTAAAATCATAACCTTTGCTTTGTCTACGTCTTTTGGAAACTCCAGAAATGTATTTTTTGATTTGAGACCAAAGATCTCAACGATGTGACCTAAGTCACGCAGCACTTCAGCGATACGTAAAGCTATTGGCTTCACGTCTTCAACGATAAGAATTTTCATCAGTATTTGTGATCTTTTATGGTTTATGACAAAGTACTAACACCTAACTATTTCGTATTTAAATTATATCAACAGAAGATTAAAGTGCAATTTATGTGGAAGAGTTTTTAAAAAAAGAAAAGGCCCCGCGAGATTTGAAGTCGTATGAGGACTTTTCTCGCGAGGCTCAAAGCGTCACTATTTTTTACCAGCAATCCATTCGTCATACAGTGACGCCAGCTCTGCAAGACCACAAAGCAGCATCAACTGCTGGGTTGCACCATCGAGGTTATGACAAGATATCTCCCCTCCTGATGTATAACCAATGATTCTGCTCCATTCAATACTAAGGTGACAGGCATTTCCAGGACAATCGAAATGTGTCTGGCCTACCCTTGTATAGCAAGCAAAACGATCAGTCCGATCCTTGCTTCTTAGACGAGATTGGACGCTTCTCATCACTGTGACAACCGACGGAAAACGGAATTCCTTATTCTGAGAAGTAATGAAACTTTCCATGAATCTAATAAACTCCGGACTTGTATATCCACCAACCGCATGCCCATCTCTCCCCACATTGGTAAGCGAGGTGATTGTGAACAATTGTTTTGAAGCAGTTGGAATGTTGCTGTCACCGAACGAAAACCGCAGAGCCTTGAAGAGTAAACTTAGTGAAAAGCAAGTCTCATCAATTGCAATGTAATCAAGAAAACTATCGGTCTTTCTTCCATTGCAAGCATAGCAAACCCCTTTAAAAAGGTGTTCCGGCTGTCTCTTGCCAGTTCCCTCACAGGTTTTACATACGAATCTGCTCTCATGGTGGACACACGGGACCTTAACACGATATGTCATCCACTCACCATCCTGCTCGACGAGCGTGATGGAATCATTGATTCCGAAATACGACTGACCAAGCCGCGATTCGCACTTGTCAAAAAGTGGCAAGTAACTTGGTGTGGTAATAAAATCCCTGAAGTAGGGCTCAAAATTCTTGATCTCGCAATTCTCCAGAAAAAACCGGTGAATACGAATGAAGAGCCCTTGTTTCTCCTTATTCCAGAAAAGATGATACCAGCGTGGTACATCCTCCTGTATTAACAGCTTTTTCATTGTGAACGTACCTCCTTGGTTAGGTGTTTTCAGTGGTGTGATTACCAAAGAATTCTGAGCGTTAGGATACGCTTATTTGGAAGGGATGTCTATAACAGATTTAAGATATTTTTTGAAATAAAACTTTAACTGATTAATTTAACATATTCTTTTACAAATTCATCATTATTGCTTTTATTGAAGAGAGGAAGCCCAATTAAGTCATAATTTTTACCTTCAATTTTAAGTATTTTTTTGTCTGAATATTTTTTAGTAATTTCTTTCAAAAACGCATTTTTCCATTCATCTTTTTCCAATAAATTATCACCCTTAGGTTCAATGAAGATTTGATAATATAAATCAGATTTATCTTTTAGGAAAAGAATGAAATCTGGTTGAAAACCTCTTCCTTTCTCAAAATCATATATTTTATATTGTTCCTCATTTCTCAATAAATAGACTTCTTTATATGTACTTTTAAGGTTGATAATTGTCTCTTTCATGAATTCAATTAACCCCTTTTCTTCGCTTGTTCCATAAAATTGATCTACAACATACCAGTCTTCATACTTTAATTCATCTTCAAGCCTTTGACTATACTCATCTTTTTTCACATTTTTTCGCACTTCTTCACCAAAAAATTCAGTCAAATTATATGCATCAAACTCAGTACCTTTATATGGATTTATATGTTGTTTAAGTTCCGTAAATATTATATCTAAAGCTTTGAGAAGTACACTCAACTTTTCCTTATTAGTGATTTCATCAAAACTAGATTTTGTTGTTACAAGTTTAATTTTTAAGTCCCCAATTAGTTTTACTCTAAAATCTTCCACTGATTCTATATTTTCAACTTCTTGCTGTAAAAATTCAAACCGTAAAAGAGAGGACTGCTTTTTAGATTTTATATTTACTGCCTTATCAAAAATATGCTTTTCGAAATCTTTAATTGATTTGGTTATAGTCCTCTTATTTACATCATTAATATTCAATCTTTCGGTATCAGAATCTTGTTTATCAAAATCAATTTGCTCTTCTGTAATTCCAAGACTTTCTAAATCAAATTTTAGATCTAGAGTTTCTTTTAGGTAATCTAAGGTCTTTTGTTTTCTTTCTGGGTTTTCAATCTTTTCATTTTTCCAAATCTTTACATCCTTAAAAAAATCAGTGCTTGTAAAACTAGATTTCATTTTAAACTTCTTTTCTATCCTATTATCCTGAATGAACCCTTTTTCTTTTAACTGACTCTTCAGATCTGAAATATATCTATGGTCTGAATCACTATGATAGTACAACTCTTCAAGCACTCTCATTTCACAACCGATATTTTCATCAAACTTTCGTTTATTTTTTATCTTATCTTTGTATGAAAAAGGATAATATCTAACACCTCGTCCAATTAATTGAATTTCAGAGATTGCTGTACCCGTAAAAACTCTTTCGCCATTTCTACCTTCTGAGTCAATTCTACCGTCATACAAGCGCACAATATCAAAAAGATTTAAAACATCCCAACCTTCAGTTAATCTATTTACAGTAAAGATTGCTCGTATATGATTATCTTTGTCTTCAAGATTGTTTAGAAGCTTATCAGTGTCTTCGTCAATATTTTCTTTTGTTTTAGCTTTGTTACTTTTAGAGTTTGTAATAACACAGTTCCTTTCTGTAAAATTATCTCTAATAAAATTTATTATTTCAGATTTACTAATTCCCTCGTTTTTTATAAATTTAATTAAATCTAAAACTCTCGACTTACCTTGTTCATACGCGTCTTCACCTTGGGTAAATTTTTCTTCAATGTTTTTTAGGAAGTCAAAATCAGATACCTTTAGGTTCTTTACCATTATTAAAAACTCTTCAAAGTCAGTTTTTGATTCTTCAATGGTTTTGCTTCTAAAAAGTATTACTGGCTTCCAGTTTGATAGGTTATTCTTAAGAGCAATTTTATGTCTGTACCAGTTAAAGACTAAAGCCTGCAGTACTCTTTCTTTTTTTTCTAAAGTAGAAGAAAGGATGTTTATTTCCTTAGTATACCCAGCAGATAAAAACTCTTTTAATCCAAACTTATATATAGTTTTATCAGTATATTTATCAATTACTTTTTGAATTTCGGGGATAGTGGCAGTAAACTCTAGAAGTATGTTTTTATTATCTTCTTTCTTTCCATTTTTGTTTAACAATAATTCAATAACGGTATGCTCCCAACCTTTCTTTTCAATTTCTACTTCACTTGTCTTGTCATTAAGTTCTGTGTGTAAATCTAATTCTCCTTGAAGTTTCTTTGTATCAGTATTTAAATGATGAGCTTCATCAGCCAGCATTACGATATCTTTCTTAATTAAATCATCCAGTAGCACCTGATTCTCTTTTTGAATATGAATATCGTTGTAAAGCTGTTGTATAGTAGTCAATTTTATTTCAATACTTTCATTGCTTTTTGAGAAAGTTTCAACTTTTTTAATATTGATGGTTTCATCTTCCATCACAATCTTATCTGCAAAAAGATATTTATTGTGATTACTATCAATAAAATTATTTTCGGTTTTATAGATAATATTCTTTTGATTTACAAAAAAGATAAACTTTCTATATCCCTTTTTGTAATAATGCAAAATACAACTAGCCATTACTAGTGTCTTACCTGTACCTGTTGCCATATTAAACATCAAGTGAGTAGGTTCATTTTTACCTTCTGTCCTTTTTTCATTAAGTAGTAGATACTGAAAAGCTTCTTTTTGCCAGTCAAAAAACGGGTACTTTAAATTACTTAAAATATAATCAGGTATTTCAGGTTTTGGAGTACCAAAGTCTACGGCATTTTTTATTTGTTCGTGTAATTCTGCCATGCTATTTTTTAGAATAAAAAGCTTTTGTCATCTTTTGGTCTTCGGTAAATATCCCATATTTTTTATCTGCCATTTCACTTTCATTTACATACATTTGATTCAAATCAAGCATAGATAAAAACATCCTCTTCTGTTGGTCTAGAGTAAGTTCCTTAAACTCTTCTTCTTCCAATATCTTTTTCTTGAAGTCTCTTATTTTCACGTTATAATTAAGGAAATATTTTTCAATTAGAATATCAAAAAGTTTTGAAAGAGTAGTTAGATCTTTTGCATTTTGAATCTCCTCTTTTACTTTTTCATTCCATTTTGCAAGTTCGCAATAGACAAAGTCTCCACCACCTTGCCAATTTACATGTTTAGATATCCCAGATTTGTCACCTAATACAACACCTTTCATTCGTTCTTCTGGATTATTATCTTGATAATCAAGTTGTTCAATTCCTATCCATTGCCTGTTAGTTTTGTGTGCTACAGCACAAGTCGTACCACTTCCAGCATGGAAATCTAAAACTATATCACCCTTATCTGTAGCAAGTTCCAAAATTCTTTGAAGTAATTTTTCTGGTTTTTTTCCTTTCTTTAAGGATACACCTCCTTCAGAATGTAAATCATTCGGCAAAACATCATTCCAAATATCAGAGAGTGGCTCTGAAAATACCAATTTTCCATCTATTTCGATTAACTTATTTGATAAAAATAGTATTGCCTTTCCATTATATATATAATAGTCATTTTTACCTTCTCGTTTTATATGAAATATTTTTGAAGGCTCTTTGATTGATTGATATTTTGTTTTTACAACTTCATCAGACACCGATTTATCATCAAGAGTAACAGGTTGGAATATTTTATCTGCATTATCGTAATAAAACTTTTCAATTTCGTCATCATAAGAATTACTAAAATGCCTCTTTAAATCTTTCTTTGCAATACCTACATCATCTGCCCATGCATCAAGAACTGTGCAAAATTCCCACTGAGTGTGATTCTTATCAAAGTTTTTAATAAAACTACTGTAACGAGTATCCCTCTCCTTCTCTCTAAATATACGATTTATTTTCCATTGTTTTGGATTTTTTGAATAAATTAGTATAAATTCAGAAACATTGACCAATCCTAGATTAAATACTTTTGCTCCAGATATTGCACTTCTTTTAATTGTAACAATATTTTTTTTATTATTTTCTCCAAAAATTTCATCCATTAAAATTTGGAGGTAGGCTATTTCATTATTGTCAATAGAAATAAATATTGAGCCATCATCTCTCATTAAATCTTTAGCAACTTCTAAACGATTTTTCATAAAAGTTAACCATGTTGAGTGATTAAAATTATCATTATAAGCAAAACTGTCATTCTTTGTGTTATACGGAGGATCAATGTATATAAGTTTTATCTTTCCACAGAATTCAGATTTTAAACTATGCAGAGCAAGGAGATTATTACCTTTAATAATCATATTTTCTTGTATTAAACCTGTTTTATCTCTCTTTATTTCTTTTACCACTTCTCCATCACTCTTGCTGTCTTTGGTGAATCGTTTCCAATTTACAAGAGCTTTCTTATCAAAGAGTCTATCTATCTCATCATGAGCAAGTACTTGATTGAAGAATATTTCATTTCTCTTTCCATTTTTTTCTTCGTATATTCCATTTTTTTCGGAGTATTCAAAATATGTATCAGTACCCTCTTCAGTACTTTGTCCTCCTTCCAAGATACAGTCCTTGAAAGGAAAATCTAAGACAACATTGCTAACATTTTCCAACAATCCATTCTTGTCCGATAAACCTATTTTGTTTGCGTATTTGGTATATGAATTATCAACCTTATTTTCATCTAAAAAGAATTTAAAATCCTGAATATTAAAAACATACACATCTTTAATTTTAATAAAGAATTTTGATTTTAGTTCCTTATTGTCAGCAAGGAGAGAGATGAGCTTTTCATCAATCCTGTCAGCATAATCTTTTACTTTTATGTAATTCAATTCTCCTGATTCAGAGTCAATATATTTAGACTCTGCTTTTAATGTTTTCTCGAGAATTTGTTTTATTTTACTCATATTATGTATTCTCCTAATACTAACAAATTTATAGATAAATGGCTAAACTATAAGGACTCGGTCACAGGTTCTTTTTGCTCCGCAAAAAGCCCTTCGACCCCACCTCACTCGCAGCAATTCGCCGTGTAAATCCTTCCGGCTCATATAGCTGCTTCGCTCCGGCTTTCTTCGTCCCCAGAGTCCATATGCATAAATAAAAATACTACATCTTGATAATGTAGTATTTTTATTATGTGTGGACCCTACAGGACTCGGTCAGGAATAGTTTTTCGCTACCCGCTCAAAACCTTTCCCGACCCTACCTCGCAGTCTCGCCTACTGGCTCGACATTTGCTCCGTTTTTCTCATCCTTCAGGTATTCATTAGACAAAAGAAAAAGCCCAACGCAGGTTGGACTCTTTCTTTTGTTGTGGACCCTACAGGACTCGAACCTGCCACCTCCTCAGTGCAAATGAGGCGCTCTAGCCAGATGAGCTAAGGGCCCGTCTATTTCGTCGTGAAATTTGTTTGTTTAAGTATGTCTCGTCAAAGTCTGGCAACCCGACTAAATCTACCTACAAATTTTCAACTAAAAACACGGCTTCCGTACTATTGCACATATACAAGTAACCGCGTAAGCACTATATTACTATTTCTTGCTTTGAAGAGCAAGTCGGAGGACGTGATCTAAAAATTCATGGTGTTTTACACCTCCAGCGTCCAATGCTTTATACACTGGTGAGTGTTCATGCAAACTTGGATCTGTATTTATTTCCAAAAGATAAACACCTCGCTTTGGGTGAACAATAAAGTCAGCTGTGGCAAAATGTCGCAAACCAAGAGAGTCACGAATCTTTTTTACAGCGTCCTCAATTATTCTCTTTTCATCATTTGTAATATTTGCAGGCGAAGTATGGTCATACAATCCAGCATGTTTTGCAATCCAGTTGAAAATAGAATGTCTTGGCTTCTTTTGAAGTACAGGATTGTTAAATAATGGAATTGATTCAGTCACATCCAATCCACTAGCACTTCCTACACTTTCATCAAGACCCTCACCACTAGTTGACCCACTACTTACACCACTCACTGCAATACGATTTGCAATCTCTTGCTCCTCAGGCGAAAGATCCTCTATGCTTGTTTCAGAGCTTTTTTCATCACCCACTATGTCAGTCATTGAAGGTTTAACACCATCAAAAATCTCCAACCCTGTTTGTGATATGTAACCATTTTGTCCCATTAACCCTTCTACACTCGATGCGAGACTAGACTCTTGTGTTCGCTGATGTGGTTTAACTTCCACTGGAAACATATGATACAAATCTTGCCCTCGAAAATCATCAATAAATCCTGAAATTATTTCTTTTCCAGTGAGATATTCTTCAACAATAACCTCATCAGAAAATCCACGAGCATGATCAAGTGCTTCTATTAGTTCATCAAAATTTGATGCAAACGAAACCCCAAGCGATGAACCCTTTCCAACTGGCTTTACAATGACTGGCATAGGGAAACTTCGAAACACATCCAACGCTACTGGGTGTAAATCTTTGTCTTGTGGCAAATTCAATTCACGGAAGTACGGCGTCTTAATTCCATGCTCTTTAAAATGCTTTTTAGATAATGGTTTGTTTTGTGTAAATGATGAAGCATACCCTTTCGTACCCACAAAAGGCACAGCAAAGGATTCAAGAATAGAATGGAGTGGAGTTCCTGTATCAAAATTCCCTTTTGTAGCATTAAAAATAACATCAATAGTCCGTAGAACCTGTTCAGGACTTTGTGCTGTACCATCGACATGCCACACGCCCTCTTTATCTATGAAAATATCTGTACCTTTGTATGTTTTTGACAGAGGCTCAGCTTTCAACATATTGAGAATGTGTTGACCTGTCTTCAGAGAGACATCATATTCATCAGTAGGTCCGCCTCGTAATACCCCCACATTAATCAGTGACATATGCATTTGATTATACAGTCACTTTGAATTTATAAAAGATACTAACCCCCAGAAATCATCTACATTATGCGCAAAATCTATGGCATAAAAACAAAAAGAGCCTTACACGAGGTAGGCTCTAAGACATATATGTTGCTTGTACCGAGGTACTTGCAGTTTCTTTTTGGGAGGTAAAACAAACCTTTGAAAGATTCCATGACACCAAGTGTTTAGGAATGTTTCTTAAAAGAACTTATGCGATTACAATATCGCGAGTTGAGCGGTGAGTTAGATTATTAATCCGTACTCTTTGCTCAAAGAACTTAAATGCGGACGTTCCGCATTGTTGTGTGGGTGGCCCCGGCAAAGATCCCTTTAGAGACCTTAGTATCTGGTGTTTGCACCAAGACGGTTTCCCTCAGGGAACCTTCACCGGGACCTTGGTCCAACAACCTCAGCTGAGGTTACCAATGGCGTTTAGGCATGCGAAGCCACCACACACGTCTGAAACAGTACGCTCTTTTAAGATTTCTGTCAATAGCCTTTGGTAATGTATATACATTAATTCTAAAACCTTCCTACTTATTCCAACACAACAAAAAACCACCGGGCGTACACTACTATTATTGTAGAGGCACGTATCCGGTGGTGTTGTCCCGTCAGCAGATATTACTTCTGCTCAAGAGGAGTTGTTTGAAGGGTCGCGGCTGGAACTGTTGCCACCTTCGGCACCAACAGGTTTGATCTACCGAAAGCATTCTTGCTCGGCGTATCATCGAGGAGATCAGCGAGGATTGCTCGCTTGGCTTCGTCGAGTTTAATAACACCGACGCGTCCGATCTTTTCATTCGTCAAAATGCGACCGCCTGTTGTGCTGTCAGACACGCTACCAATACTGCGGATGACTTTGTAAACCACAACCTGCGCCTTGTCACCAGCTTTGAGCTGTTCATCTGCGGTGTACGTGATTTGGACGCCGTCGATTGTGACGAAATTGGTCACGATTCCAAACCGATCTTTCAACGTGACTACTTCCCCGACATTGACGTCGGAGACCACTTCCGGATTTGCATCCTCAGTAGTGTAGATTCGCTGAAGGACTAATGGGTAAGTCATAGGCTGTAATGCCTCTGCCTTGGCCGGAGCAGGACTGGTGGCAGCTTTCTCGCTGCAGCCAGTGAAGCTGAGCATGAGGATGATAACAACAGCGACTCCCATCAAGGGTTCGAAGCAGTCGAGAATGTCCGCCAGCGCGTGCTGGGGCTTGTTAACTTTATTAATTTTCATAAGGATCTAAGTATGTTGGACTGGATTGTAGGGTGTATTGTCTGTGCATCGGACATCTGCCGATTTTCATAATAGTACACAAATATTCGATTTAGTCAATATTAAATACCTCTCGAAAGTGATCTTCGCTTTCTGTGTGTAGCAATGGCAAAACGGTGACACTCTTGGTTCAGTGAAATTACATCCCCATCGTCAAAATTAGTCACGTCATCGCCCTCATTTACCCGAACTATCTCTCTCGCTTTATGTGTCTCATCTTTTACAACTGCAATGAATTTAATTTTCACCTTAGATATCGATAACTCCAGCGATTCACTATAAAAATTCTGTAAAACCTCTTTAGCGACATTGATCTGAGCTGTACTACCATCAACCACAATATGCGTTGGCAAAGGCCAATCTTTGTGAGCAAGTCTTCGTTCAAGCACTTGTTTTAAAGCACCAGTATCATTTGATGCTTTTATTTCTCTAATATTAAATTTCTTATACTGATCTTTTACAAAATCGCCATCTTGCATTACAACCATTACACCAACCATGTCCTTACCTGACATGTGTGCTATATCGTACGCTTCTGCACGTACTGTAAAGCTCTGTGTCTTTGAAGTATTTTTTCTTGACCCAACATATCCAAATTCAGCGTCTTTTTTGATCATTGAAATATCATGAATATGTACAAGCGCACTCAAGGTCTTCTTAATCTCGTTCGCCTCTTCAAACTTTTGCTCTTTTGCAAGTGAGAGCATTTCTTGTTTAAGGTCATCCATTACTGCTTGCTTTTTTCCTTTAAAAAATTTGCGAATATGTGAAATCTGCAACGAATATTCTTCTTGCGATATTTCACCAGTACACACACCAGGACAAAGTCCAATAGAACGGTTAAAACATGGCTTCCCTTTCATATATGTATTTTTGAGAGTGGCGCCGTCTGCTGAGATTTGGATTCCAATAGGCTCGCTCTGAGTACTTTTTTGAATATCATCTATTGTGTCGTTTTTTTCAACACTATTCATGTGATTCTGTTTATTGGCTCCAAAATTAAACGGCTCACACTTATCACGGAATGGAAAAATACGTCGGATAAGTTTCATGGCTTCTTTGAGCTCCGCTCCAAATGGAAATGGACCAAATACATCAGTGTATTCAAAACCAAGTGAGTCTATTTGCTCCTGTTTTGTTGTGCCAGCCTGATTTGCCTGTTCGAGATTTCGCCCACGTACCACAAGCACTCGTGGAAAATCTTCTTTTGTAATCACAACGTAGTTAAAACTCTTATTGTCTTTCTCTTTTGTATTGTATCGAGGTAGATACTGCTTAATAAGTTCAGACTCAAGAATAAAGGCTTCGAGCACAGAGTCTGTCTCTTGAAATGAAATCGTATCAGCCTGCGCCACCATATCTACGAGAAGTCGACCTCGAGTTTTTATGAGGTCATCATTAAAATAGCTTCGCACACGTTCACGAAGACTTGTAGCCTTGCCGATATAAAGGGTTTCGGGACCTGTTTGCTCCTGACTTTTGAGTTCAGTTTCACTCTTTGTAGACGCAGCGCTGACGCCGGCATTAGTATCTGCATTTTTCTTAAAAAAATACACCCCTGGTCCCTCTGGCAGATTAAGTTTTTTAAATTCTTCGAGGTTCATAGGGGTAATATAGCATATTTAGCACTACCGACATGACAACACCCTTGCCCATTTATTTTGACTTAATTTTTTCCATAGCGCCCGTTTTTTTAGGTTTAGCTTTTGACTTTTGTGACAATGACTTATTCTGCTGACTCGCAATCAATTTCAAAAATTCTTTTTCAGTAATAACATCCTTACCTTTTATTCTATCTAGGAAAACAATACCTTCGAGGTGATCATGTTCGTGTTGAAAAATTCGAGCAATAAAATCTTTAAACTTTTTATTTTGCTTTTTTCCATGTCTATCAGTGTATTCAATTTCTATAGATTCAAAACGTGGTACAAAACCTCGGATACCCGGAAAGCTTAGACAACCTTCCCAACCTTTAACTTTATTTGATGACTTCTTGATTATTTTTGGATTAATCAATGCATCAGGTCCAAACTCTGGTGCGGTTGGATATCTAGGGCTTGGAGATGAATGGATAATCATTGCACGCTTTGATTCGTAAATCTGCGGTGCAGCAATACCTACGCCAGAAGAGTCTTTGAGTGTAGCTATCATATCATCGAGCAGATTTTGAAATTCTTGAGTAGCTATTTCCTCAGCAGTGACAGGAGTCGCCTTTTTACGGAGTACTTCATGACCTAGTTCTGCAACTTTGAGAAGTTTTGGTGTGTGGTTATTTGTATTTTTTTTCGGTGTTTTGGCTAGTTCTTTCATTTGTTTAAATACTACGCTTTCAGGCCTTAAAGTGCAAATAGGGTGTTTTACATAGCCGTATCTTCAAGATATTTCATCATAAAAGTCTCATCCCGAACAATAGAATCAGGATACAAATCAGGTGAAGGATTTGTTCTAATAAGACGAATAGCTTCTTGAATATCTACCCACATTACACTTTTTCCTTCAGCTATTTCTTTATTAGTTAAAGTTTGATCTCCTTTCTCACCAACAACGCGTGCTATAAAACAAAATGTTTCGTTAATAAGATTTTTACTTTTTATGTATTCCTTGAATATTCCAATTTCACCAGTAATCTCAATATCACAGCCTATTTCTTCCTTTGCTTCACGAATAGCTCCTAACTCTAAGGATTCAGATTCTTCTACTCCTCCACCTGGCAGCTCATAATATCCCCTATTTTTTGCATTAATAAATGCAATTTTATTTTGTGTTTCACTTTCTGAATTATTATCAAAAGCAATAACTCGAACAGTTCGTCTGTGTTTGTAAGTCTGAATTTCTTCCTCAGTTAGGTTATCTATGTTTAGGAGTTTGAGTAGTTGCATGCAATAGATTTTATCATACATACAAACCACCACTTAATACATCCTATTCTTCCTCTGCTTCAAAACTTTCGCCAAGTACTGCCCTGTATAACTCTTCTCAACGTTCGCAACTTCCTCTGGAGTTCCCTTTGCTACAACGTTACCACCCTTCACTCCACCTTCTGGACCAATATCGATAATGTAATCAGAACATTTAATAATATCCATACTGTGTTCGATAACTACAACAGTGTTACCTTTTTGCACAAGCTTTTGCATGATTTCAATAAGCTTTCGTACGTCTTCGTAGTGAAGTCCAATAGTTGGTTCGTCGAGTAGATAAATAGTTTTCTGAACATGCGGTCGATAGAGCTCAGCTGAGACTTTTACACGCTGTGCCTCTCCTCCAGAAAGCGTAGTGGCAGACTGACCAAGCTTGAGATATCCGAGACCTACTTCATTGAGAGTTTGAAGTCGATCTGAAATAGACGGAATATCTTCGAAAAACGTCATTGCCTCTTCAATAGTCATTTCAAGTACTTCAAAAATATTCTTTTTTTTGTACTTAACTTCGAGAGTTTCTTTCATAAAACGCTTACCTAAACACACATCACACTGTACATATACCGTTGGGAGAAAATGCATTTCTACTTCAATCATTCCATTACCCTGACATGTTTCGCATCGTCCACCTTTTACGTTGAATGAAAAACGACTCGCTCCCCAGCCTCGCGCTTTTGCCTCTGAGGTTTCAGCAAACATTTCTCGAACATGAGTCCATGCACCAGTATATGTAGCTGGGTTTGAACGTGGAGTTCGTCCAATAGGACTTTGGTCAATGAGAATAGTTCGTCCAAGATACTCAGTACCACTGAAGCTTGTACAATTATATATGTTTGCAGTTCGATGATCTCTATCGAGTCGTGCTAACAGATTTTTGTGGAGAATTTCATACACAAATGAAGATTTACCAGAACCTGACACTCCAGTAACGGTAGTGAGTCGCCCTAGTGGAACATCAATATTCATATTTTTAATATTATTCACATTTCCTCCTGTGATTTTAAGCCAACCTTTGTTTTCATCACGTCGTCGTTCTGGCACTTCTACTACTCGTGTACCTCGAAGATAGTCGAGTGTTACTGACTCTGTAGGATTTTTCTTTGCAGTGAGTAATTCTTCAAGCCATCCAGCAGCAACCACATGTCCACCATGTACGCCAGCTCCTGGACCAATATCTACGATGTAGTCTGCGGCAAAAATAGTATCTTCATCGTGCTCAACAACAATCACAGTATTACCCATATCTCGAAGCTGCACGAGAGTTTTGATAAGTCGGTCATTATCACGCTGGTGAAGTCCAATAGTTGGCTCATCGAGTACGTAAAGCGCACCTACGAGTCCAGAACCAAGTTGTGACGCAAGACGAATACGTTGTGCTTCACCCCCAGAAAGAGTGTTCGCTTTTCGATCGAGTGAAAGATAATCAATACCCACATCGTTCATAAAAACGAGTCGTGACATGATCTCTTTTATAATCACTCGTGAAATTTCTTGTTCTTTTTGATTTAATGGAAGTGTACTGAAAAATTCAAGTGAGTCTGCAATAGACATTGCAGTAAGGTCAACAATGTTGATTTTTACATCGCCATTTTTATCAATGCCTTTTGTCTCACCAGATTTTGGTGCGGCGTTTTTTGCGTCTTTTGCAGAAACCTTAGAGTCACCAAAATTTGCAACATGCTTTCCAACAAGAAATACATGCAATGCCTCAGGTCGAAGTCGTGCACCCTTACATACAGCACAAGGATCTTTTATGAAAAATTCACGAGTACCCAAACCATTACATTCAGGACACGCACCATACGGAGAGTTGAATGAGAAAAGTCGTGGTTCAACTTCTGGAAATGAAAATCCGTCATGAGGACACATAAACTTTGATGAGATGAGGTGATTACCAACTGTCTGATCTTTGGCTTTTGGATCATGTTCATCTGTAATAATTCGAAGAAGTCCATCTGCTTCGTGAAGTGCTCGCTCTACTGCTTCATTAAGTCGCTCTCGGAATGCTGGAGTATTTTCCAAAATTTCAGAATAGTAAAATTGGTCAACAAGAACATCAATATCATGCTTCTTTGTTTTTGAAAGCACGATTTGTTCTCGAAGTTTCTTTGTAACACCATCAACTCGTACTTCACTGTACCCTTTTCCAAGTAGATCGTAGAGCATCTGATAGTACTCACCTTTTCGTCCAACAACTAGCGGTGCATACACTTTGAACACTCGATTATCAAGAGTGACGCCCATAACAGTTTTTGTACCTTCCGCACCAGACGCGCCATTTGTGCCGCCCTTTTTCTTGAGAAGTGCTTTTGTTTTAGTTCCACCGACACTGTCAGGTTTCTTTTCACCTGTTACAGCATCAACAGATCCAGCTACCAATTCACCATTTGTATCAACACCAGCATCATGCGCTGTACTTTGAACAGTATTAAAAATAGTTTGGAGAATTTCTTCTTTTGAAAGTTTTTTTATTTCACGTCCGCACTCTAGACAATGAGGCTTTCCAATTCGTGCAAAAAGAATACGTAAGTAGTCGTAAATCTCAGTAATAGTCGCCACTGTTGAACGTGGGTTATTTGATCGAGATTTTTGATCAATAGAAATAGCTGGAGAAAGACCGATGATTTCATCAACATCAGGCTTTTGCATTTGTCGAAGAAATTGTCGTGCGTATGATGAAAGTGATTCAACATATCGTCGCTGACCTTCGGCAAAAATAGTATCGAATGCAAGCGATGATTTTCCAGAACCAGAGAGTCCAGTGATCACCACCATCTTATTTCGAGGCATCTCTACTGTGATGTTCTTGAGGTTATGAGTTCGCGCACCACGCACAATAAGCATGTCACCAGCTCCAGCTGACATGTCTGTTTTTGTAGCTTTTATGGGCGCGTTTTTCTTGTCGCCTTTGTGCCCGCTTGATGTGTGTGAATGGTTTTGTGCGCTCATAAATGTGTGCGTAGTATATGCTTTTTATATGAAAATGTAAAAACCCCCTTTCGTCGTGTACGACTACTCGGGGGCCTAAGCGAGATCGAGACTCGCCTACTTTACGCAATCAGTTTGAGATGCAGATCATTGTGGTGACCAGCGGACGTAGCCAAGGAGATGAATGTCTCTTGAACAGTTTCCTTGGAATCCACTTCGATGACTTTGAAGTCGCAGTATTGACGGAATGCAGTCAACACGCCCTCAACTTCCGCTTCATAGATTTCGACTCGACGACGGTTCTTTACCTCATCCAAATCAGTTGGACGAGGGGTTCGGCCAGCGGCGATATCTTCCTCGGCGCGTTTGCGTTGGCGAAGAACTGCGTCGTCTGCTGTAAGCTTGATTTTCGCGACAACAAATGGGATCAGGCCTTCCATGAAATACTCCACTTTTTGGAAAGCGAAGTGGACCTGCGCGGCCATACGGAAAATACCGCTGGCCACGATCGGTTCATCCTTGTTGATGGACTGCATATAGCGCTCAAAGCGCGGCAGAATTTCTTCATCAGGGACGAGTTCTCCTTTGCTGCTGCATTCGGCAAACAAGTTGCCGAAGCTCGTGTCGAATGCCGATGCGACTTTGCAAACCCTGCTCATGTCAACGAAGTGAGATGAGGGGTTGAGCAAGGAAGCGAGCATTCGACCGTGTGTTGTCTTACCTGATCCTGGAGCTCCGAAGATCACGTAACTGGGGTGTGCTGTTTTCAACATAATGGACTGAGTGCTAGTGTTGGTGGTTCTGGGTGAAATGAAAAGCTTGACTGAATTAGCCAAGCGCTAGCACTATAACACGCAACACCATACCAATCAATAATTAAGATAAGAGCAAAAACTACTCAAACAACCTTTCCAACACATCACTGTGCACCTCATGAATCTGTTTAGCTCCGTCAAATTCATGTAAGTGTGCTTTTCCTTCAAACGCCGCATTGAGATGTGGAATACTGTTGAAATAAATACCAAGTCGCTGTGCAATAGCTTCTGGAGTGTCATCAACACGAGCTTCCTTCCCTACTTTTATTAAACCCTCTGCGCGATCAAGACATCGCTTCATTGCATCAGCGTGTTCAAGCTTCATTCGTACGATTGCAATCGGTGCTTCTTCCATTCCGTGATACACACGTGAAAGTTCATACAAATGCTGAGTTTGTAAACTAGTTCGTGGAAATCCATCAAATATTAAAACTTCTTTTGTATCTCCGCTTTGCTGTTTTTTTGAAAAATAATCTTTGAGAATTTCAAAAGTTAATTCGTCAGGAATAAGAACACCTGAGTACATCATTTGCAATGCCTCTTTATGTTCTGGCTTTTCACTAAATGGAAGTATACTTCGCAAAATATCTCCTACAGATGCATATTCAGCATCAATTTTATCTAAAATAAGTTTCAACTGTGTAGTCTTACCAGACCCCTGTGGACCTGTGAGCGCAAGTACTTTGTATTTTGGTTTAAGTTTTTTTGAGTGCGGTGAGTGTGTTGAATTTGTTGAATCTGATGTGTGCGGCTGATGTGATGTGGACATTTATGTGCGTGTTTTATGGAAATATTTTTGAAATAATATATGTACGTTTTGCATATATTTCTAGAGGGGTGGTGAAATATTCTCAATTTTCCACTTCTAGATATGCATTTTATATGTAAATGTGAAAATTACAAAACATCCCGAATATTAGCCATTACTTCAGCTTTTATTGCAATATTCCCTTAGACTGCTATATTTGCCTTAGAAAAAAGTGAGCGAACAACCACTTAACTTTGGGTAAGGAAAAATTCAACAACCAAAACAACAATATGAAAACAAAACTGAACCCTCTGAGAAAGACGGTTCGCCGTTTTGTCTCAGTTGGAGAACAGAGATGGCTTCGCAAGATCCGTAAGGACGAGCAAGACCATATGGATGAATTAGATCCAAGTACTCGGGTTAAAAGACCCAAGAAACCCGAGGAAAGTTCCTTTGTAAAGTTTATGAATCAGCTTAAGATGAGAGGTCCTAAAACACCTAACCTCTACGATCAATGGACAAAAGAGATTCATGAACGTATGCGGGAAAAAGGTACCTGGCCGACAGGCATGACTGACTGGGACCTCAACATTCTAGCTCAGTATCTCCAAGAACTTATGAAGAAATTTTGGAGATCAGTACCTCAACAGATACGCGAAAGAACTTTGTTTAAATGGTGCGATTCCTATGCTCACGATATGTGGGAGCGATGGACAGAGGTATTCGATTGCCCTGGTGTCAAACTCTTTAAAGACTATGACGCGCAACAGCAGGCTAAGATTTCCTTTGTGCGATCACTCAGAACCTACAAAAAGATTCACCACAGAATCCGCGAACATGGACGACGTAAAAAATTGTTCATCATGGCAACTTGGTCGCAACGAAGGAGTCTAACCCGTAACTACATTGATCACTACCCTGCAAGTGGGCACGGTAGATTTAGAGTTTGGAGTGAACACGACTGGGCAATCATGTACGAATCCTATGTTAAAGTCTCTCCTATTCTGATCATGCCTCACGTTATAAAAAAACTTGATCGCATAGATGATAACCACTGGACAGAACAGCGTATTCCGAAGTCAATGACCGAGGAAGAGCTCATGACCGCATTACTTTGAAATATAGGTGGTGCGGTTTTTGCTTTTTTTGACCTTTAAATTCGCATTACTGCAAACTCTGTCTCTTCGCCCGAATCCCCTTTACATCATCTTTACGTTTTTTTTCCGCGCGTTTTGCGTCACTTTCAAGTCGGGCTTTCATAGCTTTAATTTCATCACGTAAAATAGCAGCGGTTTCAAAATCAAGCTGTGCAACAGCTTCATCCATTTGAATTTCTTTAGCTCGAATAAACTTCTTTGGATCTTTATTAAATTCACTCGCATCGAGCACAAGTAAATTGTTTACAGTTTTCTGATGTTCACTCAAAATCTGCTCAGTAATATCCTGAATCTTTTTAGCAATAGTCTTTGGGGTAATACCATGCTCCGCATTGTAAGCAAGCTGAATATCACGTCGTCGGTTTGTCTCTTTTATGGCTCGCTCCATTGAACCGGTCATCTGATCAGCATAGAGAATAACTCGTCCATCTACGTTTCGCGCAGCACGACCGATAGTCTGAATGAGTGCTGTTTCAGAACGCAAAAATCCTTCTTTATCGGCATCGAGAATTCCAATCAAAGAAACCTCTGGCAAGTCGAGACCTTCTCGAAGTAGGTTTACTCCAACAAGAACATCGAACTTCCCTTTTCGAAACTCCGTCAAAATCTGAATACGATCAAGCGTCTCAATATCACTGTGTATATAGTTTGTTTTAATTCCTCTTTCTTTGAGGAATTCTGTGAGGTCCTCCGCCATCTTTTTCGTAAGTGTTGTAGCAATTGCTCGCTGTCCACGGACAATAACTTTTTCAGCTTCTTCAATGAAGTCAAAAATTTGCCCTACGTATTCTGCATTTTTTATTTTTTTTGCAGATTTTGCATTCTCTTTTGTTTCTTCTGGAGTTGCTCCCTTTTTACCTTTTGATTCATTTTTGAGATTTTCTTCAGCTTTACTTCCATGAGCAAGAGCTGTAATAGGCTTTACGACAAGTACAGGATCAATAAGTCCAGTTGGACGAATAATCTGTTCTGCAATGTTTTGACTGTGTTCATACTCGTATGCACCAGGTGTGGCAGATGTATATATGAGCTGACCAACTCGTTCTTCGAACTCAGCAAACTTAAGTGGTCGATTATCAGCAGCTGATGGAAGTCGAAAACCGAAATCAATAAGGTTTTTCTTTCGTGAAGCATCACCCGCAAACATTCCACCAATCTGTGGAATGGCCACGTGTGATTCATCAACAACAGTTAGAAAATCTGGTACCTTTTTATTTTCAAGTTTACCTGTCTTAGGATTTTTTACTTGAATAGTTTTATGTGGAAAATATGAAAGCAATGTATCAGGCGCTTCCCCGGGAGCCTTTCCAGCAAAGTGTCTTGAGTAATTTTCAATACCACTGCAATATCCAACTTCACGTATAAGTGCAAGGTCATATGTTGTTCGTCGCTTGATTCGCTCTGCTTCTATAATTTTTCCAGCGTCCAAAAGTTTTTTTACCTGTATCTCCATCTCAGCTTTAATATCATCTATTGCTCGCTGTCGTTCATCCTCTGGAGTAACGAAGTGTTTAGCTGGAAATACAAAAAAAGCGTCCACTTCACCTTGGATAGCACGAGTAATGGCATCAATTTGTAAAATTTCCTCTATCACACTGAAACCTGGCGCCTGACCAATACCAAACGCTAATCGATATACAACACGTTCATTCACAGGCATGATTTCCATAGTGTTTCCAACAGCACGGAATGTACCAGGAGTAAGATCTGCATTTGTTCTTGTAAATTGGAGAGAAATCAGTCGTCGGATAAATTCAGAACGATCCGCTTTCATACCTTTCTCAATTTTGAGATTTACTTTTTCATATTCTTCAGGTGAACCCAAACCGTAGATACAAGAAACTGATGCAACAATAATCACGTCCTTACGTGTAAGGAGTGCTTGTGTTGAAGCATGCCGAAGTCGATCGATTTCCTCGTTGATCTGCGCTTCTTTTTCAATATATGTATCTGAGTGAGCGATGTATGCTTCAGGCTGATAGTAGTCATAGTACGAAACAAAATAGTGCACTGCATTTTCCGGAAAAAATTCTTTGTACTCTTGTGCAAGCTGTGCTGCGAGAGTTTTGTTGTGTGCAATTACAAGTGTAGGCTTCTGAACTTGAGCAATGACGTTAGCTGCTGTGTACGTATTATGAACAAACATACCTCCATGACCCACTAGGAATGTTTCATTATCCTCTACTGAGAAATCGTATACATATTTTTCTCCTTCGATTTCTTGTATTTTCTTTACAGGTGACCAAAAGACATTTAACATGTTTTCTTTTTCAGCAATTTCTGAAGCAACAGACTCAAATTTTGAACTCAATTTCTTATTCAACGTCATATTCTTAGTTTTAAAGTAGGACAATATTGCAGTTGCAACATCTCTAGATGGCATTCTTAAACTTGATTCATAAAAAGAAATTAAAGATCTTGATATATTACAATGATTAGCTAAATCTTCTTGAAATAGATTTAATTTTTCTCGCACTTCCTTAATCCAACTACCTCCAAGTGGAACAATGTCAACATTTGTATTATAAGTTGGGGCAATTTTCTCAGACAATTTTTTATTTTTTCTATTCAAACTGAATCCTATGTGTTTTTGAAATAATAAGAGATTCTTCTGACCTGATACAGTGAGCTTCCAAAAAGTATTTCTTACTTCCTTATTTGGAACTTTAACAAGTCTCTCGGAAAGACGTGTAGTGATACCGAATCTTAATAGAGCAAGAGATAATTGAGAGATAAGTTCTTCGCTAGCTGACGTACATGTAATCTGGACACCATCAACCCCGCCATCGGCAGAGAAATAGGCCTTGAGCATTTCTGCAAGATTTTGATTTGATAGTTGAGTCCAAAAGCTTGGTAATTTCTTATTTTGAGCATGACTTCCAAATAAGTTTTTAAATACATTCGCAATTATAGTAGAACTTGCTTGGTAATCATAACTATCTTTTCTGTGAAAAACATGGAGTCCTAATTTACTTAGTGCACTTGAAAAATCAGATATTATCTCTGAATCAGCCGAAGAAATAACAATATATCCATTTGAAGCATGACCTTCAGCAATAAAATAACCAAAAAGTCGACACATTTCTTCGTCTATATTTATAAAAAGCGGAAGTGACACTTTCTTTGATTCGCTACCAACGCCTTTTTCAAGATCAATTTCCAAAGATGGAAAATATGATGACAAAGTATCAAAATCTTGGACTTGAATTCTCTCTTCTGAATGAATCGCACTATAGACCTTTTGATACATACCCATTTTTCTTAAACTAGCTTTTTCATGGTTAAAAATATTGAAGGGGTTTAGCATCGAACAATACATTTTTTCATGTATTGTGCAGTAATCTCTTATATTGAATGATGTAATAATGAATTTTGGCTCTGAAAGTCTTAATGGTGTTGGGACATAATCTCCTATTTGAACATCCCGAGTCTCTTTGAGAATTAGTTTGCCAGTTTTTTTATCTAAAACAAAAAAATTATGATTGTCTGTAACATTAACGTTTCGACCACAAGATGTTTCTATTTTATATAAAACCGATGGAGAAACATGCCTTGTAAATTGCCTAATAGGCTTCCATTCAACTTCATTTGTAATAGGACTTATACTCAAGGCTTCAAAACCTAACTTTTTAGATTCTAAAACTTCAGTATCATCTATAGTTTTAATCTCTGTATGTTTAGATAACAAATTTAAATCTATAAGCTGACCTATTCTTACAGTTTTTTCAATACCATTTTCTCTAATATATACCTGGGTATCCCCTGTAACGCTTTTTCCTGAACCAGTCACACCAAGAAGTGTCTGATGTCGCAAACCCTTCTTTACGCCGTCCACAAGGCTTTTTATGGCTTTTGGTTGGTCTCCAGCAGGCTTATACTCAGTGTTAAGTTTGAATCCAGCGTCACCAACAGAAGAAATATTACCCTCACTCCCAAAACCAGTTACCTGAGCATGTTCAGCGAATGAACCCTGAGTAATATCATCAGGATTATTTTTGGCATTTTTAGCAACCTCCGCCAAACGCAAAAAAGCATCATCACGGTGTGCTTGGTTTGTTTTTTTAACCGGCTTTGGAACTTTCGGTGTTTTGACAAGTTTTTTAGGAATGTCATTTGTATTGTCTTCATAAACACCTTTGGGCGACTTTTTCATATGGGTATCATACTAAACTTGCGGATAAGTTACAAAAGATTCAGAAAATGAAAAACCCGCCTTACAATCGGCGGGATTTCCACAGATTTGAGGCGGGGTGAGACAACTGGTAACCTAACCTTCAATTTTCGGCTTTAACCAAGACCACACTGAGTCTTTGATAAACTCCAAGAAGTACAAGCAAAACGGAGTTGGAATTATAAAGATAGCGATTAGCCAACATGGCGGGTTGAGCCAGTTCGGACCAATCACAAACCCTTCCGTTACCTGATACGTGAAATTAAACAATCCAACTACCGTATACAGCACCCATAAACTAGTGAAGGACACAGAGACGAGTGCGAAAACGAACTTGAAGAGTCCAATGAAAAACTTGGTAAGCATTGAGCCTAAACTATTTGGGTTGTCGACGACCACCTCGTTATTTTCAATGATGGAGAACCATATTGCCAGTATTCCAGCAAAAGACATTGAAATTTTGAGCCACTGAACGAGAAGATTAACTTTGAGAGTATTCATGAGAGGAGACCAAATCGCTGAAGTTTTGAAAGACCGGCAGAATTACCGAATCTACCTTCAATTCTTACTCTTTTAATCATTGAAGTCAACCACACTAACAGCTTGCATACATCTAAGGTAAATTTAAATCAGAACAAATATTTAGTCCCTTTTTAAGTAAAGTGCTAAAAACTCAGCCTTAAATTTCGCAAAATTATCATCGAGAATTGATTGTCGAATCTTTTTAACCAAATTTATTGTGAAATATAAGTTATGGACAGTTGCTAGAGTACCACCAAGCATTTCTTTAGCTTTAAATAAATGATTTAAATAAGCACGAGTATATTTTTTACAAGTATAACAACCACAACCTTCTTCGAGCTGAGTAAAATCATCTTTATACTTTGCATTCATAATATTAACTTTTCCAAACTTTGTAAGGAGTGTACCTGTTCGCCCGTTTCGTGTCGGCATTACACAATCAAAGAGATCACAGCCATTTTCTACAGCATCAAAGAGATCTTCAGCTTCGCCAATACCAAGTAAATGCCGTGGTTTATCTTCAGGTAAAATTTCATTAACCCATCGCACTGCATCACCCATATCTTCTTTTGCAAATGAACCACCAATTCCGAAGCCGTCAAAAGAGACTTCACGCACTTCTTCAGAACTACTGTCAGCACCAGTTGCGTCCTGAATTTTAACTTTCATATTCGCCAATACCTCAGCACTTTCTTTTCGAAGTCTCTCATGTCGCCCACCTTGAACTATTCCGAAAATAGCTTGTTTGTCAGATATGAGCTCACCTGTTTTTGAATCACGAGCATTCTTGTGATATTCGAGTGACTGCTTAGCCCATCGATGTGTACGATCAAGTGATTCTGCCTGATATGCATAGGGCTCGTTTGGTGACGTGCATTCATCAAATGCAAAAATCATATCTGCACCTATATTGTGCTGAATTTGTATAGATTTTTCAGGAGTAAAATAGTGTACACTGCCGTCTATAACAGAACGAAACATCACACCGTTTGCATCTATTTGTGCAGGTTTCAAAACTTGTCCATCTTCACGAAGAATTGCATCTGCTTCTGATTTTGAGGCATTTTTTGAACCAGATTTTGCTTCAGGCGCAGGTGCTTGTATCTGTGGTTCAGCAAGTTCTCCATTTGCAGACTTTGTAAACTTGGTGATATTTTTTCCAAGAGCAACACCAAGTGAAAAAACTTGAAAACCACCAGAATCAGTCATTGTTGGACCATTCCACCCTGAAAATCCTTGTAAACCTCCAGCCTTAGCGATGATCTCATCTCCTGGTTGGAGATATAAGTGGTAGGTATTGGCAAGCATTACTTCGGCACCAGCTTCTTCAAGCATCTCTGGAGTAATCCCCTTCACAGTTGCCTTTGTACCTACTGTCACAAACGCAGGCGTATGAATCACACCATGAGGTGTAGTCAAAATACCAGCACGTCCAAGTGGTGCTCTATATAGAGATTCTTCATTTGTTGCTGAATTTTTTCCACTCACTGTGAGCTTTTTTTCAATTTTGAAATTAATTGCTGACATGATTTAGATAAACAGTTTATACCACACATTATTGATATATAGAAAGAGATGTAGTAGTTTATCTACAGGACAGGATTCAACAACCTCGCAATCAGAAAAAGAGACAACTCACCCACCAGAAACCAAACCCCAACACCCTCACCAATTGAAACCTATGAAACTTGACATACTTGACCCTCTTATCCAAAGAATGAAGGAAATTCTTGCTGAGCTTATGCAAATGCGTGCCGTAAGGGCAGAGCAGTTCGTCGCTGAGATGGAAAAAATTCCTCTCGTTACATTAAAAAGAATTTCGGTTCAAATGGGTCACACGATTCCTTTTTGCACCGTAATCGAAGTAAACAAAGCTGGAACACTTGCTGATATTATTAAATCTGCAGGAATTAATATTCCCGTGCCTCAAACTGCCAAATATTCATACACCGTTAAGGCTGGCGACATGAGCACTGAGACGAGAATCATGCAGCACTTGACCACTGGAGGTTTTCTTCTCTACAGATACCAAATTCAAATCCTAGACGAACTTCATCCAAACCCCATTCATGCGGTGATAACAGAAGATGGTGTAGTTCACCGTGCTGGAAGTGTTTTCATTTCAGACTTTACGGAAGTGAGAGCCTACAAAGGCGGACCAGCTCGTAAAACACCTGCGGCTTCAGCATCTGATAAAGAATTCACCTCTGTATTGTTCTCAAGTATTTGGGGTCCTGGCACAAAGGTCTACATGTGCATTCCAGATACCTCAAGCTAAGAGCCTAATAAAAAGAACACCTAGACCGCCGTTGCGCTTTCATGCACTTCGGCGGTCTTTTTATTTATTAATAAACTCTGTGTCGCTAAAAAATTTTACACCTAAATATCAACAAACAAAAAGCCGCACCATAAAGGCGCAGCTTGATTGGAATATAACGGAACCTCCGCTATACGTTTATTTGAAGTTTGGGAGTGGAGCTGAGCTCGGCACAAAGTTTGCTCCATCTAAAATGGAACCAACGTGACCTACACTACCTATCTGAAAAGTTAAAGCATTTGGTATAAATGCGAATACCTTATCAGCCAAATGAAAGAACGATACTGCGGTGTGATTAAATGCGTGAAATACATCAGGCAAAAATACTCGCAGTGCAATGAGACCGATTACCAAACCAATTGATCTGAACATGTTGGTTAGTTGAGGGGGGTATTATTTCGCTTGCTGACTAAGCAAGTGTCGGCTCATTGCCAACTTCCCCCTCCGATGACAGCAGTCTGTTTTGTGACTTTGTAAACCGCGTATAGCGTTTGATCTTTGCCACTTCGAGTTTTACAAACAAAAACTACTCATTTTTTCGATGTGAGTAGTCTATGTTTTTATACAGTTTTAAATTTCTGAGAATTTCGGCAAAACCAACAAAGAGTAGGTTCATCATAGACATCTCCCATCGGGGAGGGACGTTGACTTCGTATGAAGTGCGTCTATGTCAATGACCTTGACATAGCTAATATATCATTACTTTAAAAATGATGCAAGTATTTTTCTCTTACAAAATTCTCCATAAACACTCTCTATACAAATACAAAATTCTAAACTAGAGATTAATTCAAACTAACTGAAGCTTCCTCGTAGTAGGCATTTTTCTTGAGGAAGTTTATAAGCTTCACAGCATCACCTTCTCTATCATCACTTTTAAGTAATACTATTACAACTGGACGCTTTCCTCCTTTTGCCATTGTTACATCAAATATAGATACTGTAGTTTTTTTAGCTTCATCAATGTATCCATTTTTTCCGCCAATAAAAGTGTCATATGTCAGAAAACGATTTTTGTTAAACCATGTATGCTTCAAAATCGAGTACTGTCGAACATGGGTCATATCAAAGATTGAAGGATGCTTTTGATATATAAAACGGCCGAGTTTTAACAAATCTTCCACAGAACTAACATTCTTGGGATTTAGTCCACTTGGATCTTCATAGTATGTATTATGCATTCCAAGTTCAGCAGCCTTCTTATTCATAAGAACCATAAAGGCATCTCTTCCCCCATTATATGCTTCAGCAAGTACCTCTGCGCCGTCGTTACTTGATTCCATAAGGAGTGGATGCATTAAATCATAGAGTTTAATTTTTTCTCCGAGCAAAAGTTCGCCTTCTCCTCCGTATGTATTGTATGCATCACGGGAAACTACAGCTATCTTTTGCATATCAAGATTTTCGAGAGCTATCACAGCTGTCATAAGTTTTGAAACTGATGCTATTGGAGCTACGAGTCCCTCATTTTTATCATAAATTATTTCGCCAGTTAACAAGTCTGCAACGAGATATGAGGTTGATGTAAGTTTAGGAAATGCAGCCTCATCAGCTAGACGGTATTGGTTTATATTTGTGGAACTTGCATTTAAAGAATCATCTGAACCATATCCCTCACTCTGTGAGCTTTTTGAATCTGCAAGCACTCTATTAGTTTGTGAACTATTTTGATTTTGAAAATTTGATGCATTTTGCTCTGCCAACAGTACATCAGATGCAGATGGACCAAAGACAACATCTTTAATAGTTAAAACTCCCTGCGTAATAAAAGAAGTAACTGAGATACCTATAAAGAGTGCAAGAATTCCATATTTTATAAGCGACGAGTTACTTGTCTCTTCAAAAATAGTTCCGCTTGGGATAAGTTTAAAATGTGGAGCCTTCATCTTTGTTGGTTGTTTTTTTTCTTCTAAAATTACACTCGGCGTATATTCCTCAGCATAACGGTCTCTAGGTGCACCTAAATTTGCAAAATAGCTTTCTTTTTTTTGCTCTTGTACTTGTACTTGACTTACGTCTTCTACCTCTTGCATATCAGCCCCTTCAAACACTTCAAAATTTTCAATTTTAACCCCTCCTACTTGAACCTCTCCATCTTGATCAGAATTATTCTCTTTTACCCTGAGTAATTTATCCATAAAGTATGAACAGTATTATATATTAATTTTTAACTGTTGACGAAGCTTTGACCTTTTCATCAGTATTCTTGTCTATTTTATAGAAGACTTTATTGCCAAAACGTACATCTATATATTCAAAGTACGGTGGTAGGGTGATTTTGAGTGGACTAGAAGAAGATGAAAAAGTAGAGATAGATGAAGGTTTATGAGTAGAATTAGTAGAGCTTGTACCTACAAAAACACTTGAACTAAGCGAAGACTTTAGGTCATCGAGTGAATCTTCAAACGTCTTTCTATCTGAAAAAATAAGTTTTCCTCCTGTACTTACATTAAAAACAATCTCGTCTCTACTAAATACATGAACAGAATCAATAGTAATACCAATTTTTTGCAATTCCACGACGGTATTTTGTATATCAAAATACAATTTTTTAGTAAATATACTTTTACCAATTGGCTCAGGTCCGACAAGTTGATCACCTCCAAATAGTTTTATTAAATTTTCATCTGTATCAGTAGTAGAAGCTACAGTGTCTAGCGCTGGTTCATGATATTCAGCAAAAAGATATCCGTTTTCATCTGCAAGATAACACTGTATTGCAGCACACCATATCGAAGTAGCCTCTCTTTCTTTTACTTTAATATTAAGTATCTCAAATGACTCTGTCTCCATACCTACTTCAGATATTCTTGGGTAGAGATTAGTTAATGCCTTTTCAATTTTCTGTTTCGGGTAAATAAAAGCGTTTCTTTTAGAAAAGAGCCCTAAATAGGTATCATTTAAATAACTCTCACTAATCCGCTGAATTTCATCTGAAGTAATGTTAGCGTTCCCAACAACAACGATTTTTTTAATCGCCATGCTTGGTAATGAAATAACCCAAGTCACTAATGCTATCAAACAACAAAGACAGAAAAACATTAACCAAAGTTTTATAATTCTTTTTTTTCGTCTTCGACGAGTAAGAGACTGAGACCTTAAAAAATCTTTTTTACTAGTGCGAGTAGAATGCATTGCATGAATATATTAGCACATGAAATGCATTTTTTCGCAAAGATTTAAATATTGTAGCCGTGGAAAACTTTAAAACTTACACACATTACTTTCTACCAATATATTCCTGTCCACCCATATACGGACGAAGTGCAGCTGGAATTTTAATTGAACCATCTGCTTGCTGATGATTTTCAATAATAGAAACAAGAAGACGTGGAGTTGCCGCCGCTGTATTGTTTAATGAATGGGCAAATTTGATGTTTCCTTCAGCGTCTCGATACCGAATATTAAGTCGTCGAGTCTGGAAATCGTGGAAATATGATGCTGAGTGAGTTTCTCGATATGTATTTTCAGCCGGAACCCAACACTCAATGTCGTATTTTTTAACTTGTCCAAGACCTAGATCCCCTCCACACATTACTAGCACATGATATGGAATCTCAAGTGCCTGAATCAGTTTCTCAGAGTTTGCAGTGAGTTCTTCGTGGAAAGTTACTGATTGTTGGTGGTCAGCTTCACAAAGAATTACTTGCTCCCATTTATAAAATTCATGTACACGGATGAGTCCCCGAGTGTCTTTTCCATGACTTCCCGCTTCTCGTCTAAAACATGGTGAGAATGCAAGAATCTTTTTTGGAAACATAGCCTTGTCTAAAATCTCGTCACTATAGTATGCCATTGTAGCCACTTCGCCAGTTCCTGATAGATAGTCACCATCCTGAGTTTTATAAAGATCGTCCTCACCTTGTGGAATATATCCAGTACCCATGAGAGTTTCCCGCTTTACAAGTGATGGCACCATCATTGGTTCAAAGTTGTTCTTCAAAAATGAATCAAGAAGAAATTGCCAAAGTGCAAAGTGAAGTCGCACTGCATCATTTTTCAAAAAATAACCTCGAAAACCTGCAACCTTTGTACCTCTATCAAAATCAACCATGTCATGTGCAAGCATCAAATCGATATGACTCTTAGGTTCAAAATCAAATTTTGGAATTTCACCCCATGTCCGAACCTCAACGTTTTCATCTTCAGTCGCACCCTCTGGCACTGACATATCTGGAATATTTGGAACAGCAACCATAAGCATTTGCCACTCTTTCATTACTTCTTGAAGTTTTTCTTCTTCAACTTTCATTGAATCTTTAAGCACTCGCATTTCCTCAATGAGTTTAGTTCTCTCAGCTTGATCTGCAGTCGTAGTAATCTGCTGACTTACTTTGTTTTGTTCAGCTTTCTTCGCCTCTATAGAGGTAATAATCTCACGACGAACAGCATCAACTTCTACAAGTCTATCTACGTTAAAATTCATGTGCTTTTTTCGAACACCATCTTTTACTAAATCTTTATTTTCTCTAATGAATTTTATATCGAGCATGTTTGTTTGATGTTTTGTATTGTTGAATTGATTTTAACTGCGTTTTCTATTGGCATCTATTTTTTACAAAGCTGCCAAACACGAAGCTATTTTAGAAATTTTAAGTTCTTTTATGTATTGCTTTAGAATTTCTTTATGCTCACATCATATCAAAAGCCTATTATTTAGCCAATTACAAGAAAACCATATCAAATCATGCCATTTGAAACAAACAATTCACAATATATAGAGCTTTCCAAAAAAATTACCAATATTCCTCTACCATATTTATTAGGACAAATTTCTGACCCACCAAAAAAGCTTTTTGCCCTAGGTAACACCTCTCTCTTTGATGATTCATCTATTAAGTTTCTTTGCATTGTTGGATCAAGGAGGTATTCATCGTACGGATATGACGCAGTACGCCAGATTATACAGTCACTTAAAGGCCACCCCGTCGCAATTGTTTCAGGACTAGCACTCGGTATAGACAGTATTGCCCACACTACTGCTTTAGAGATCGGACTACCTTGTATTGCTGTACCTGGGTCTGGATTAAACAAAGATGTTCTATACCCCCGAACACATCTAGGTCTCGCTGAATCAATACTTAAAAATGGAGGTACACTCCTCTCAGAATTTGAACCAGAGTTCCGAGCTAGTCCATGGAGTTTTCCTATGCGTAACCGAATCATGGCTGGATTATCACATGTAGTACTTGTTATTGAAGGTGAGGAAGATTCAGGAACACTCATAACTGCAAGACTGGCCTTAGACTACAACAGAGACGTGTGTGCCCTGCCTGGTTCCATATTTTCAGAAACATCAAAAGGCCCCCTCACACTTATAAAAGGTGGAGCGGTGCCTATATGTACACCCGAAGACTTACACAAGCTCCTTGGTCTCAAAACCGACCTCGTTCTCGAAGATGCACCCGAGAAGGCTGAAGAATACATTCGCGAAAAAATTGATAGGTGTTCAGATGAAGAAAAAAATATTATGAGTAAATTGAACGAACCCAAATCTCGCGAGGAACTTTTAGCTGAAACTGGTATTGAGCTTTCAAAATTACAAATATCAATTTCGATGCTCGAAATTCGTGGATTAGTTACTGAAGAATATGGTTATGTTCGAAAAGTTAGAAGTATCCATATATAATATTTTACCTTAAAATTTGACTCAAGTATTGCAAAAATTTTATTTTAAACAAAAGTTCAAAAAAAATTAAAATTTGGCAAACAGACAATACTTATGCAATACTGAATCAAACACATCATATGAAGAGCACAAAATTACTCATTGTAGAGTCACCAGCAAAAGCAAAAACAATCGGGAAATACCTTGGTAGTGATTTCAAAGTGGTTGCCTCTATTGGACATGTGCGAGACCTACCAAAGAGCAATAAAAGTGCGATCGATATTGCTGGAGGATTCATCCCCCACTATGTTATTTCTCCTGGAAAAGAGAGAGTTATAAACGAAATTAAATTTCTAGCCAAAAATGCATCAGAAGTACTCCTTGCATCCGACCCCGACAGAGAAGGAGAAGCTATTGCATGGCATATAAAAGAGGCTATCGGTCTCAAAAATCCAAAACGAGTTGTCTATCATGAGATTACAAAAGAAGCCATTCTCGATGCTATAGCTCACCCACGTGCTATAGATGAGAATCTCAAGACTGCACAAGAAGCAAGACGTGTACTTGATAGACTTGTAGGTTATGATCTTTCTGGTCTTATCTGGAAAAAAGTTAGATACGGACTTTCAGCAGGACGTGTTCAGTCTCCAGCTCTACGAATTGTCATGGAAAGAGAAAGAGAAATTCGAGCTTTTAACCCTGTTCAATATTTTGTAATCCAAGCTGAAGTTGAGACACTTACAGGCGGGGCCGGTGCAAACAAAATCGGCGGTGAAAAAATGTTGTTAACATGCGTTAAGGAACCAGACAATCAAAAGGAAGCAGAGCTTATAGTAGAAATCGCAAAGAAAAATAACTGGCATGTCTTAGACATAGAAGAGTCAGAGGCAAAGCGTTCCCCTAAAGCACCGTTTATCACATCTACTATTCAACAAGCTGCAAGTTCACGACTTGGGTTTTCACCATCTCGGACTATGGGTCTTGCACAAAAGCTGTATGAAGCTGGACACATTACATACATGCGAACCGACAGTACAAACCTCAGCAAGACCGCGGTCGCTGATGCACTCCGTGTTATCGAAACACAATACGGAAAAGAATACGTATCGCCTCGAAGTTTTGCTTCAAAAAGTAAAAATGCACAGGAGGCCCACGAAGCTATTCGACCCTCACATATGGGTGTTGAGGTTGCTGGGAATAATGATGATGAAAAGAAACTCTATCGTTTGATTCGTGCACGTACAGTTGCATCGCAGATGACAGATGCTCGTATTGCTCGTACAAAGATTATTGCAAATATAAAGGATGATACTAGCGACGCATCAAAATCAATCCCCGACTTTGCAGTTGTTGGCAGTCGAGTAATATTTGATGGTTGGCTCAAAGCTGATCCTGATGCACGAGGTGAGGATGTAGAACTTCCAAAAGTTTCAGCAAAAGACAATCTCAAGCTTCTTGATGTTGTTTCAACAGAAAAGTGGACTGAACCACCAAGTCGATATACAGAAGCTGGTCTTGTAAAAGAGCTCGAAAAGCGTGGTATTGGGCGCCCATCTACATATGCGAGTATTATTCGAACTCTCGAAGAACGTGAATACGTCACAAAAACTAACAAATCACTCGTACCAACTGACACAGGAGACGTCGTAAGTTCATTTCTCGAACAAAATTTTGCAGAATATATCAGTGACAGCTTCACAGCTGAAATGGAAGACAAACTCGACCTCATTGCTGAAGGTAAAGCAGAGTATGTAAAAACTCTCAAAGATTTTTATGGACCATTTACAAAAGATATTCAAGAAAAGGACAAAATGGATAAAATCACTAATCTAGGTGATGCTGACGTCAAATTTGTTTGCCCAAAATGTGGTAGTCATATGATTGTTAAACTGAGTCGCTCTGGAAAATTCCTCAGCTGTTCAACATATCCAGTTTGTACAGGCGCACTTACAATAAACGGTGAAGAAATTAAATCAGACACACCGCTAGGTCACGATCCAAAAACCGGTCTTCCTATTTTTGTAAAAGTCGGTAAATACGGACCATATGTTCAGCTTGGAGACAAAGAGTCTCTCGAAAAAGCTATCTCAGAAGGCAAAGATATAGGACAGGATACCGTCGTTGAACCTGCTATCGAAACAACAACATACTCAGCAGGTGCTGAGCCAACAAAAGTTGAGCTTACAAAAGCTGGTAAACCTAAAAAAGTTCGTGTAAAAAAGCCAAAAAAAGCTACTCTTAAGCCTCGTATGGCAAGTATTCCAAAAGGAAAAGATATCACTGCTGTCACAGTAGATGAAGCAATGGTTTATCTTTCACTTCCACGAAGACTTGGAACAATGCCAAGTACAGGAAAAGTTATAACCGCAAATGTCGGGCGTTTTGGCCCGTACATTGTTCACGATGGAGATTTTCGATCACTCAAAGGTGAAGACAATCCTTATACTATTACACTCGAACGAGCACTTGCTATTCTTAGCGAACCTAAGAAAGTAAGCACTCGAGGACGATGGGCAAAGAAAAAGACTGAGGATACGCAGAAGTAAAAGTAAAATTTTGTAGATGACCTAAATTACATAAATTATTCATGTAATCTTTCAGTTCTCTATTTTATTGGTTTTCCTGCTGCCTCCCATCTTTCTCTCGTAGATGCTAGCAATGTCTCAATTTCAGCACGTTTTATTGCTATCTCCGGAGTGTTTCTTGCCCAAAATCTTTTAAATTGAGGATTAGTCAACGCAGTATATAAAAGTGGAATTGCATCTATAAGTGCACCAGTTTCAATTTTCTCATATGCTTTCTTTAATTTAGATTCGATAACTGCTTCTACTTTTTCCTTTGGACTTTGTAACTCAAGCATAGATTCAAGCTTCTTTATAGCCTCTTCATAAGTTAAAAATATAGAAGCAGAATGAACTTTTCCAGATGAACCTCTCATACTCAATTCAGCTCTATTTCTTTCAGCAGTAAGAAAATCCAATGATTCACGAATTAATTCTAATCTAGCACGACCCTTAACTTTATTAATTTCAGACATCATAGACCCAACAAGTTCTTCTGCCTGTTCAACTAACTCCGCCTTCATTGAATTTACAATTTCACCAGAAATCAAAGTTGCTCGCCCCATCTCACTTCGTTTGTCAGCTGACTCAGGAGCAGCTACATCTCCTAACTCAATAGAATCAACAGACTCAGCAGATTCAGCAGATTCGACCTCTGCAGGAAGTGAATCCATTTCAGGTTCCGTATTGTCTGACGATGACATTGGTCCTGATTCTTTCATATGTTGAATAGTAACATAAAAATTTTAGATGAGATTTAATTGACACTACCCAACAAATAGGCTAATTTGTCGGAGTTCTTTCACATGTGTTAATTTGCCATATATTTCGTTGCACAACAAGCAATACAATAGGTACATAAACACTCAAACTTTCACCCCGAACCCATTTTCACTATGCTAGAAGTTGAATATGCTCACGTACGTAGATGTCTTACTACGGGATGTTGGGTTGTTTCCGATTCAGAACACGAAGAAGTATTCCACGAATTCGCTACAGGCATTATGACTGGAGTTGATTTCGATGGAAATACAATTCCAATCAGAGATTTAGGAGAAGACACTTCCGGTGAAGCAATTGGCGATCTGTCTGCGTATACTGTTAAGGAATTTGAAGCAGACCCTAAAAAGTCCGCATTCTCTTTTCCTGAAGATGTTATGTACAAGGCATTTGTAAGGTACTCAAGTGGTCGTGGCTGTTTTATGGCCAAAGAGAATATCACGAGCATTGCCTACCAGGTGACATCATGTGATTACTTGCTGCTTATGCCAGATGGAACAGCATATTGTGGCTGGCGTCAAAAACCAAGCTAAAAAAGCTAACGCTGAATGGAAGAAAGTTTCTTCTCCGCACTCTCAAGTTCAAATCTTGTTGTGCGGTTTTTTTTGTTTTAAATTTATTACGATAAAAAATTACTAAAACTAAATACTGAAATTCTTTATAGAATACAAATCTTCATCTTCTTTTGCGTCAGAAGGAGTCGAATCATCTACTGGAGATAAATTATTAGCAGGAGTACTAAATGAGCCAGTTACCCCATTATCTTCATCAGTTCCATTCACAATTTCATGTTCCATCTGCATAGCCGCACTATGTGAATTCGCAGACGGCTCAAGGTGCGCAACCATACCATTTTCACCAAAACTGTTTATACCAAATTCGCTAGGTTCGATTTCAGTATGAACTAATTTTATAATATCCGTATCACCAGCATTTTGACTTGCCATCTCACCCATATTATTTAGAGAACTTGCAATAGAACTCAACGCACTAAAATTCTGACTTACTTTTTCATTTGTATCAATGTCAACAATGTTTCCATTTAGTACATCTCTCGCCTCAGAGTGAGTCGTTGTAGTGGTTGTTGTAGATGTCTGTGTATTTCCTGGAACATATTCAGGCATACTATTAAAAAGAGGTTTAAGCACTTCAGGAATACCTTGAGAATTTACGACAGCAGAACCTGAACCATCACGTCGCTCCAACATATCAAGCAAGTGACGTAGGTCCTGATTACTAAAGAAATCAATAACCACCTTACCTCCCTGCTCTCGCTTTTCAATCATCACACGAGTACCTAGAGCTTGATTAAGTTTTGTTTCAAATTCACGAATCTCAGGATCAGGAGTATTTGCGTCCTTCTTTCGAGTCCTCTCTACAGCTACACGACGAGCTATACTTTCTGCTTCACGCACTGTTATTTTTTTGAATACAATTTCTTTAAAAAGAGTTTCTTGTTCCTCGGGTCGGTCAACAAGCATAAGAAGAGGTCGTGTATGACCCTCACTGATACGCTTTTCAGAAAGTGCAGTAAGCATATGTTCAGGAAGAGACAAAAGTCGAATACTGTTAGTAACATATTCACGACTCTTACCCATTTTTTCCGCGATCTGTACGTGTTTAAGACCAAACTCATCAGCTAAACGTTGGAATGAACGTGCTCGATCCACAGCATTGAGATCTTCTCGCTGAAGGTTTTCAATGATAGCAAGCTCAAGTTTTACACGAGCATCTTCTTCACCAGCACGGATAATAACAGGAACCTGTATAAGTCCTGCAAGCTTTGATGCACGTAGTCTTCGTTCTCCAGAAATAAGTTCATACTGAACAACAAGACCACCATCTTCCTTGATAATTTCTCGTCGAGTAACGACAAGTGGCTGGAGCAATCCATACATACGAATAGATTCTGACAGATCCTTGAGTGCATGAGGATCAAATTCTCTTCGAGGTTGATATGGATTTGGAACAATTTTTTCTACCTCGATCCAAAAAATTGAGTTGTTAAAATACTGTGAGCCTGTTTTTGGTAACGGAACACTAGAACCAGCTTGATTTGATACCGTTGCGGTGACTGCTTCTGGAGAAGATGAAGATAAAGATAAAGATGGCTCAATTGGTGTAGTCGACATAGCTGCTGTATTGAAAGCTATTGCTGCGCTTGTCATATCACTCTGTATGTTAGTTGATGTATGTGGTGTCGTCGGGTGTGTAGAATTGTTCGGTGTAATTGGTTCCATAATGTGCTGATTTTACCACATTAAACTATTTCAAGGGTGTTGATAATTCAATTTTAAGACACAAAATGATATTAGAAAATAGTATTTAATAAGTGCAAAATTTTTCCAGTACAAAACCGGCAGGAGGGGTTAATTCCTCGTGCCGGTTGTTTGTTGAAGTACTGACTTGTGAATCTAGGACTTCAACTTGAGAGTTATCGCCAATGCAAGCATCAGCAAGATCAGCATTGCGTACAAAGCTTTGGGATGTTCGATCGCCCAAGTTTCAGCAACAAGTAGCGCCTTACGGATTCTGTATTCTGCACTATCTTTTCTCCTTCTGTTCATGTTCATGATTTGGTCCTCTGTTTGTTACTGGATTCAGTTTGGCTGTTGGTTTTACTTTGGTTGAAAAGGTTCAAATTTATCGTGAAAATTTTATCCATACTACCCCTTATTTGGGGCAGATAAATTAATCTTCATATTTAATATCATAACACATTTATGTCTATTTTGCAAGTTTATAATTTTGAGCTAATATAGACGCACAAAACGTTTTTTTAGGATATTTTACCTAGTAAATAGTACAGTTTTGTACAAAATGCCGGAGTGACGAAATGGTAAACGTACTCGACTCAAAATCGAGCGCTCGCAAGGGCTTGTGGGTTCAAGTCCCACCTCCGGCACAATGCAAATTGGAAAATTAATTATTGCGCGTCATCATGAGTCTGATTGGAATGAAATGGGTCTCTGGACAGGAAAAAGAGATCGGCATCTTACTGAATATGGATTTGCAAAGTCTCTCGAAATGGGATTGCTCCTAAAAGATATTCCAATTGATCGCGCTTTTGCATCTATGCAAGTTCGTTCCATTGAAACACTTTCATGTATGCTTGATGCATTAGAATTATATTCAGTTCCTACTGATCACACTTCATCACTCAGTGAGCGGGATTATGGAGATTATACAGGTAAGGATAAATGGGAGATGAAGAAACAGCTTGGAGAAGATGGCTGGAATACTGTTAGACGAGACTGGGATTGTCCAGTACCAAATGGAGAAACTCTCAAGATGGTTTACGCCAGAGCTGTTCCCTATTTCTTGGAAAATATTTTGCCTGAACTCAAAAAAGGAAAGAATGTACTGCTTGTATCTCACGGTAATGTTATTCGAGCCCTTCAAAAATATATTGAGAATATTTCAGCTAGTAATATTAAAAATGTAGAAATGCTTTTTGGTGGAATACTTATTTACACCCTCGATCAAGAGGGTCACATGGTTGAAAAAGAAACACGACATGTAAACTCGCGTGTTAATGCATAAATATGACTCAAAGTACCAGTAAATCCCTCCCTAAACTCATAGTAGTCCTCGGCCCTACAGCTGTTGGCAAAAGTGACATGGCTGTGGAGATTGCATTAGCTATTGCTGAGGTAAGTAAAAATAAAAAAGTAGACGGCCTAGCGTCACAATCATCTAAGATAGCGAAATCTCAAATTGTTAAAGCAGAAATTATTTCAGCTGACTCAAGGCAAATTTATACAGGTTTAAATATTGGTGCAGGAAAAATTACAAAAAAAGAAATGAGGGGTATTCCCCATCATTGTCTTGATATTGTTTCTCCAAAGCGAAGTAAACAATTTTCAGTAGCAGAATTTCAACAACATGCAAATAAAGCAATCGCTGAGATTATTGAACGTGGAAATATTCCGATTTTATGTGGAGGAACTGGATTTTACATTAATGCAATAGTAGATGGAATAGTACTACCGGAAGTAAAGACCAACCTTGCACTTCGTAAAAGACTTGAAACATATGCAACTAAAAAACTTATCAATATACTTTCAAAATTGGATCAACATCGTCTAAACGAAATTGATAAAAACAATAGAGTGCGTCTCATCCGATCTATTGAGATAGCAGATGAACTTGGGAGTGTTCCTAAACTAATAAAACAAAAAAAGTTTGATACTTTGCTTATAGGGCTCGATATTGAAAAAGAAAAACTTATGGACAAAGTTCATACACGTGCTATTAAACGCCTAAAACAAGGTATGGTTGCTGAAGCCAAAAATCTTCACGCGAGTGGGGTTTCTTGGAAAAGAATGAAGCAACTAGGTCTTGAATACGGACTTCTTGCAGATTTTTTACAAAGTAAAATTACTCGAGCAGAGTTTGTAGAAAGGCTTCTCATAGAAACGTGGCAATACGCCAAACGCCAACGAACTTGGTTTTATAAAAAAGAAGGAGTACAGTGGTTTGATCCTACGTCCCCTGCTGATATTAAGAAAATTTTGAAGTTATCTTTAGATTTTGTGCAAAACTAAATTGAGTTTTATTATTATATTTATTGCTGGCTGGTATGAAATCGCATTGTGTATGTTTGTGTTATTATAAAAACATATGGAAAAAACAAACGAAAACATTACAAATATTGAAAACCTCAAAGATACACAAAATATTTTCGATTCCCTCAAATCAAATTTTAAAGGAGATATTGATACCACAGATGCGTCACTGAAAACATACTCAAACGATGCCAGTCTCTTTGAAATTCGCCCGCGTGTGATTGTTTTCCCAAAAGACTCTACTGACATCAAAGCTCTCGTAAAATGGGTTAATGAAAATAAAGAAAAAGACCCTACCCTATCTATTACTGCTCGCTCTGCGGGTACAGATATGTCAGGTGCTGCTATTGGTAGTTCTATTATCGTAGATTTTACTCGATATATGAATGTGATTGTACAAGTTGAATCAGAGTTCGCTATTGTTCAGCCGGGTTGTTACTATCGAGATTTTGATGCTGCTACACAAAAGATTAATCGCTTCATGCCTGCATACACAGCTTCACGAGAGATTAACGCCGTAGGTGGAATGGTTGGAAACAACAGTGGTGGAGAAAAAGCTATCAAGTACGGCAAGACTGAGAATTTTATAAACTCACTCAAAGTGATTCTTTCTGATGGCGAAGAATATGAAATCAAGTCGCTTACAAAAGCTGAACTTGAACAAAAGATTGCCGGAGGTGCTGGATTTGAAACAGAATTATATAAAAAACTGTACGCTCTCATTACAGAAAATTATGATGAGATAATGAAAGCAAAGCCAGCTGTATCAAAAAATTCTGCGGGCTACTATTTGTGGAATGTATACAATAGAGAAGCTGGTACATTTGATCTATGCCAACTTATCGTCGGCTCACAAGGCACGCTTGGTATTGTAAGTGAAATTAATTTTAGAATTGTTCCTACACAGCCATGTTCGAATATTTTGGTTGTATTTCTTCCTTCTCTCAATGATGTAAGTAAACTCGTTACAGAAATTGTACCCTTCAAACCAGATAGTCTCGAAACATACGATGATAAAAGTATGATTTTGGCTGTACGATTCTTCTTTGATTTCTTTAAACAACTTGGTTTTTGGGGTGCTATCAAGCTTGGATTACAGTTTATTCCTGAAACATGGATGATTATGATTGGTGGAGTTCCGAAACTTATTCTCATGATTGAATTTACTGGTGAAAATGAAGCTGATGTAAAAAGAAAATTGATGGAAGTAGAACAGCAGATAAAGCACTTTGGTTTCCATATGCACATTGCACATTCAAGTGCTGAGGCAAATAAGTATTGGAAAATTAGACATGAGAGTTTCAACCTTCTTCGAAAGCATGTAAAAAACAAGAGAACTGCGCCCTTTATCGATGACATTATTGTTAAGCCTGAGTATTTACCTGAATTTTTACCAAAAGTAAAAGCTTTACTTGATGAATATAAACTCGACTATACAGTTCAAGGCCATCTTGGAAATGGAAACTTCCACATCATTCCACTTATGGATCTCAACTCCCCTTTCTCTGCCGATATTATTCTCGAGCTTTCTGCAAAGGTATATACACTTGTAAATGAATATCACGGTTCAATAACAGCTGAGCATAATGATGGAATTATTCGAACACCATATCTCTTGCAACAATACGGTCAAAACATTGTTAATCTTTTCCAAAAAACAAAAGAGACGTTTGACCCGCAAAACATTTTCAATCCAGGTAAAAAGGTTGGCGGTACGTTCCAGAATATTAAGGATGCTATAAAGAAGAAGAATTAGGATTTGTACCTTTTCAAGGTAAATTTAATTTAGTGAGAACAATTGGAAGTGCCAAATTGGCACTTCCAATACAAAACACTAGACTGTAATATTTATATCAAACTTTAAAGCCAATCTTATTCTTTGGCTTTTTATCCTCTTTTATAAGTAAGCGAATTACTCGGAAAATTTCTCTAAAATTTGTTTCATTATTCTTTTCCATTTCCTCGACTTTTTCACGGAGCTCTTTGTAGGTATCAACCATTCTTCGTAGTTTTGTAAATATACGTATTATCTGGATATTGATTTGAATGGCACGTTGACTATTTAAGACACTTGAAAGCATTGCAATTCCCTGTTCTGTGAAAGCTAGAGGCTCAATTCTAAGCCCTAATTTTAACCTTGAATTGGAGGTCACAAATTGTGACCTCCAATTATCTAGTTCCTCCTTGGTAAATTTAAACATAAAATCATCTGGAAATCTTTCAATATTTCTTTTAACAGACTGTTTTAACACCTTAGTAGATGTTCCATATAGGACAGCAAGATCCATATCTAACATCACCTTACCACCTCTTATTAAGTAAATCCTTTCTTTAATCGTCTCTATATCTATTGCCGTTTCGATTTGTTTTTCTTTTTCCATTTTCAGATACTAGCAAAAGTTCCCTTAAGGAATCTTAAAGAAATTATAAAGAACATTCCAATAATTTATTATTGCTCTTACATCTCATACCCTTCAAGCTCCTTAGCAACCTGCTCAACTTTTTTAATGTCAATTTCATTTAGAGAGATATTACACACTTCCTGAATCTGCTTTTCCAGCACTAGAGCAAGCTGTTTTTTCTTTTCAGTTTTTTCTACATCAGCAAGCGCGTGCTGACTACCCGCATATCTTCGAATAACCTCATCAAATCGCTCTTCCACAGATACAATTCCTGTAGGAGCAACTCTAAAATCTGAATACGAACAAAGTTTTATATACAAATCATCTAAATCTACCGTCAGGTGAAGTCTTGAACTACCAATATTCTCTAGAATATATAGTACTTTTTCAGGAACATTCAATTCATGAGCAATTGCCATTGTGACCGTATGTTCGTTATCTCCATATGATTTGATAAATTCCTCAACTCTTCGCAATTCCTTTCTCTCTTCTTCTGTATATAAAACATCGTTTGCAATTGGAGACTTAATAATATTGCCCATATCATGAAGCAACATGGCTTTTGTAACTAAATCTATATCTAGTTGAATCTCATGTTTTAATGATTGAACAAGAATTCGTGCAACTGCAGCCACGCGATACATGTGATTTCTGAGGACACTTGGTATCTGATATTTTGCGTATATTTCGGAGGTTTTCATGGGTTTTAATTAAATTTGAAAAACTTTTTAACACTCCAGACTTCATTCTCAAATTTCATTAAAGCTATATTATCAAAAAATGATTCAAAATGTTGTAATTCTTTCGTTTGTAAATATGCAAATATTTCATCTGACTGACTCTGATTCATATGTCGAGCAATAGATATGTGAAATATCCGTTTTGCGAATTTTCTATCCTCATCAACTTCTCCCAGATCAGAAATACAGCCTTCAATAGTTTTCTCAAATATTGAGCCTCCTTCAACTTTCATGAAAATTGTCTCAAAACTGTTTTCAAAACGATTAAAACCACTAATAATAAAAGGTGCAATACTCGTTTTTCTTAGACTAAAATCATTAACAACAGATTGAATTTTTGACTCAATTTCCATAGTATCATCAACTTCAAAGGGATACTTTAAAGTAATATGAGCAGGAACTCTTTTTGATAAATTGGAAATACCAAACTGAGCACTCAATTCTTCTGTTAGTTTTTGGAAATATTTTTGAACTTCCTCGTTTGCTATATAGGCGATACAGTGTCTCATATTGCTGGACTAATTATACAAATTAATCTTCCTCAACATCAACTCTGGCTTCCCTGCATTCTGTTCTTCACCTAGGCTAATACCGAGAGTTTTAATAAAGTTTCTAATTCCCTCTTTTACTTCGAGCACTTTATCATCTGATACTTGTTCGAGTTTTTCTACTTCTAAAAATAATCCAAGGTCTTTAACATCTTCGAGAACTATTTCATATACATCAGTGAGGTACGTGTATTTTGTATTATCAATTCTAACCAGCTCTTCAAAGCCTAAATGTTGTTGAATTTGCAAAGCGGTGTCGAAGTTATCTATTCCTGTTTCGTATTCGTCTGAGTATGTCCAATTCATTGAGTCATCGAAGTGATCTACTTTGTAAGCAACTGTGGCTTTGCCGTCTTTAAGTCTGAATCGATAGCAGTTGGTTAGGCGACCGCTTTCGTCAGGTCGAAGTTCTGTTCGAAGCGGATTATTAAAATATACATCGAGTGTCTCTTTGGCACCCTTGAATTCAAATTGACCAAGGAGTTTTAAGGCTTCTTCTTTAGTGTTTTTTACTTCAATGAGGATTTCAATTTCTTTCATTGGAATATTTTATATCTTATCATCTAAAAGTCTTTACACAGCTAATCTTTTAAAAAATAATTATTTATTTCATTAAAAATTTCTATAATTCTCGCTTCATATTTCGTTTTTATATTTTTACCACTGGTATCAATTAATCCACTGACACCGTCTCTATGTTTAACTTCAGGTTTATCTCTAATATCGTTAGTGGGGATACATACAAAATTATATTTAGGAAATTCCTTACTGAGCGAACATGCTAAACTAGACATATTATTATCTAGTATGGATGTAATTTTTTTAAAACCTAAATCTTCAAGCATTTTAATTACTTTTCGTGTATTTGGGGCACCTCCAACGCCCCACCCATAAAATACTCCATTAGTCTGAATTTGTTTTATTTCAAGAATCTTATTTAAAAAGACAACGTCTTCTTGTCCTTCTGTTAAGATTATATTATCTTCAAGAAAGAAAATTTCACTAGCATCCAAACCGAGAATATGTGGATTATTTAAGTTATCTAAAAAAGGAGTAATATCATTAGTGGTTTTTTCTTCTAATTGATAAATTTTTGTTCCAGAAGTCTCTTTAACTGTTCTTGCAATTCGTCCACCGTTTAAAATTGAAGGCCAACTGACAAAAAAAGGAGAATGAGTAGAGATTATGATTTGTCTATCTTTTGAATATTCTAAAAGTAATTTTAATAATTTTCTTTGGAGTGACGGATGTAACGACAACTCTGGCTCGTCAATAAATATTAAGTCTTCAGATCGACTATCATACAAAGCATCAACAATTGTAAAAACACTCAATAATCCTTCTCCGGCCCCGTCGCTATTATGAGAAGAATTATCATTAATAAACTTTAAATAATAATTTCCATTATCTGCCTGATCAATGTTCCAGTTCGGAGAGTATCCTAAAACTTTACTCAATTCCGAATTAAAAGTTGTTGGATCTTTTTGGATTTGGAAAAGTCTATGTGAAAAATTATCAAACTGTGAACCTCTAACTGCTTGTAGATTTGAAGTGCTAATATATTGGTTACGATCATAAATACTTTTACCAAAAAATGGGCTGAATGTTCTTCTTGATGGTAAAGTTAAGAATTTTACTTTCTCTTTTTCAAGTTTATTTGAAATATACTCTGTTTCGCTTCCTCCATTAGATGTTGTTTTAAGAGTTAAGCTATTATCGTCTATGTCGAAAATTGATATTTCAATTTTATCACCAGCTATTTTATTTCTTTTACCTTCCGTAAAGCTCGGGGTTTGATTTTGGGATATAGCTCTGAATGCCTCATAAATTGTTGATTTACCGGAGTTATTAGGGCCAACAATAACTGTCAATCCACTACCATTATTTCCATTTTTTGGTACAGCAATATTTAACGTTTGCTTTTCATTAAAACCTCTTAAGCCTAAAATTTCTATTTTTTTGTACATAGCGTATACAACGAGCGTACGAGTCCTATGTAGCATTCGTACTAGCTCTTGTTGGTTGCGGAGATGGGATTTGAACCCATATCTTTTCCTTTCGAAAAGCTCTAAATAAAAGCTCTTTGAAAGAGAAAGGTGCTACCATTACACCACTCCGCAATATATATGTTATACCTCAACAGCTCCTCTCAGTCCATCGATATAAAACTAGCTGGCGGGCCCACTCGTCCTCGGTCGTTACACGACCAGTATAGCTTTTGGATATTCTGTTCGTCTCGCTGGCTGCCCTATTTTCAATACCCGCAGTATACACCCGAAAGTGCCTCAACTCCAGAATATATTCAAAAGCTTTTCTCCTCCTCGCCGAAAGCGCCCCACGCTTTCTTGGTCCATTTCTGGAGCTAAAAAACCACCCAATAAATTGGATGGTTTTTTGCTCTGCGGGCCCACGAGGACTCGAACCTCGAACTGCGCGTTTGGAGTGCGATGTTTTACCATTGAAACTATGGACCCGTGCTAGCTATACTAATCTAAAACGGCTTAAAACTCAATCTCCCTCGGGAAGTGCGAGCTTTAAATACCCTACTTCGTTCTATACCCACCTCCCCTCAAAATCTGCTAATATAGAGAAATTATGAAAATCACAAAAATAGACAAAAGTAGATTACCAGAAGTAGACCTCAACAACCTCCCATTTGGAAAGGTTATGAGTGACCACATGGCAATTTGTTATTACAAAGATGGTGCATGGCAGGAACCTGAAATCGTCCCTTATGCAAACCTATCTCTATCTCCTTCTACTTCTGCTCTCCATTATGGTCAGGCTGTTTTTGAAGGAATGTCCGCGTATCGAGATACATCGTCCTCAAGCGCCACGAATGGCACAAATGATTCGACTGCAAACGCCGCAAACAGTACAGGCGACTCAAACGAAGCAACAAACGAACCTACCGCTGTACTCTTTCGTATTCGTGACAATGCCACACGAATTTCAAAATCTCTCAAGCGACTCATGATGCCAGAAATACCAGTTGAGCTTTTTGAAAATTGTCTCATCGAACTTATTAAGCTTGATAAGAAATGGATTCCTGAAAAGCCCGGTTCATATCTCTACATTCGTCCTTTTGTGTTTGCGACTGACGAATATGTTGGTGTAAAACCATCTTCAGAATATACATTTATAATTTTCTCTGCACCTACTGGCCCTTATTACTCAAAGAAACTCAAAGTAAAAGTTGAACAAACATATACACGAGCCGCTCCTGGTGGAGTTGGTGCTGCAAAAGCGGCTGGAAACTACGCAGCTGCAATGCTCGCAACTGCTGAGGCTCAGAAAGAAGGCTTTGATCAAATCGTATGGACTGATTCACAGACACATGAATATATCGAAGAATCTGGAACAATGAATATCTTTTGTGTTATTGATGGCGTTGTTATTACTCCAAAAACTACAGACACTATTCTCGCTGGTATTACTCGAGATTCAGTATGTACAGTTTGCAAAGAACTCAACATCCCTATCGAAGAGCGAAAGATTTCTGTAGCTGAACTCAAGAGTGCAATGGAAAAAGGAACTCTACAGGGTATGTTTGGAACTGGTACAGCCGTAACACTCATAGAAATCGAATCTGTGACTATTGGCGACCTAACATACACACTCCCTGACCTAACAAAAACTCCTGACGGTAAAGGTGGTTTTATTGGTGAATTCTACAAACCCGCACTCGACAAGCTTCGAGCTATCAAAGCTGGTGCTGACAACAAGTATGGATGGACTACGAAGGTTTAGTAATACGCGAACAAAGATTAAAACCCCACTACTCCTTTTACAGAATAGTGGGGTTTTTGGTGCACCAAATTTTAGTACGTTTGATTTCGGTGCGTTGGTTTTTAACAACCTACACCAAATCAAGCACCTGCGGGTTTTTCAACCTTATTAGTGCTGGCAATTCAGTCAGTTCTTCTCCAGGTGGCTGCCAGAGATTGAACTTAGCGAATCTTTGATTTGAACCGACGTCGATTTGAAGCGTATGGGCGCCATATTTTTCACGAAGAAAATGACCAGCGGATAGATATGCAGGGCCGTCCTCGTCGTAAAAAAGACGTCTGTGTGCAGTATCATCATCAGTATGCATCACCTTAGCAAAGAATGGTTTAAGGACTTTAAACAATTCATCAGGATCGTTGAATGGCAAATCCGAGCGACCTTTAAAATCCTCACTCTTGAGTAAACAACGACCTGTTTCGATCATGCGTTGCCACTTCTGAATCAACTCAGCACCGACCAGCTTTTCAGCTTTAAAGTTTGGAGGTAAATCAGGATTCCTGGTAAATACTCTCTGAATTTCGCATACTGACTGACTCATGCACGCTTGTGCTTTCTCAAGCGGAATATCCAGGAACCCAACGCTCTCTTGGTCAAAGAGCAAAGACCTGAAGTGGACTTTTGAGTGGTAACGAATATTTTTGCGAAGAAACTTTTTAAGCATCACAAACAGATTAATAGAGCGCTGCGCTGTTAAGCTCACGCCCGACAAAAGCTGTTTACAATCCTCACTGTACTGAGGACAGACAATGACGGCGACAGAAAATTCTCCCGTCGCATCGTAGTGAGATACTGCACGCCAGAGTATTTCGATGATATATTCATTGTCTTCGTGTGTTGCAACGATTTGTGTAAAGAACTTATGGAGCATGCTCCCGAGTGGATGTTCGAGCAATTTACTTTTCATGTATTGGCCTTTCTGTTTTTTGTTTGGTTTGTTTTTTTACTGTCTATTTCGCATTTGTATTCACATTACACTTTGTAGTTTTACTTGTGTACTCCATTAACACCAAAGCCCCTCCGTTATCGAGAGGGGCTTTGGTGTTACGTGCATTTTGAATACAAGTCTCTCGATAGTTTAAGTCGTTAGATTGTTCCAAAATCGATTTGTAAAATTGAGCGCTTTAACTACATGTTTTTCTGTAAAATTCTCATTCACACCGTGCATATTACAGTCATCATTACAGAGTGAAACCATCGCCATGGGCACCTTGAATATACTCTGAAAATCAGCCACTACAGGTATAGATGCACCAATGGATTTGCATATAACTTCCCTTCCATATACGTCAGTAAGCAATGTTTTAACACTACTCAAAGCCTCGTGATCAGTATCAAGTCTAATAGCCTCACCGTGATCTTCAAATTCTACAGAAACATCTACGTGTGAAGGAGTATTTAGTCGCACAAAATTGGAAATAGATTTGATTACCTCACTCGTTTTCTGTGGGTGCACAGTTCTAACATTGAGTCTTACTTCAGCTTTTCCTGGAATAATATTTTTAAATCCTTGCCCTACATATCCACCAGAAAATCCTGACACCTCGATCGTCGGATATAGCCCTATTTGCTCGTGAGCAGAAAGATTTTTCATAGTGGTAAGTGTTTTAACATCTGCGAGCTTTTGCACATTTTGAACATTAGAAATCTTCTGGTGTTGAGTTCTAGCTTCTTCAGACGGTTCAATCATTCCAGTATAAAATTCTCCAAAACTAATTGCATTTTCAGATTTAATTTTAGATACAAGTGTCGCAAGTTCAAGCACTGCGTTTGGAATAGCACCACCATATAGACCTGAGTGTCTGTCGTTGCTAGATGTTGTATATGTCACCTTCATATTTCCTCCACCTCTGTATGACATATCGAGAGTTGGATGTTCACCTACTATTTCACCATCGGATATGATAATAAAATCAGGTGCAAGTTCTTTTTTATTTTCCTTAAGAAGTTTAGCCAAATCCTCATTTCCAGACTCTTCATTTCCTTCAATAACAAAAGTTACGTTCGTAGTAAGTGCCCCGTTTTTAATAGCATTAAACACACCAACCATATGAGCTAGTATCTGCCCCTTATTATCAACCACACCTCTCGCTACAAGTCTGTCGCCTTTCTTTGTGAGTACAAATGGGTCAGTACTCCATCCATCAGATTTCTGCGCAGGTTGAACATCGTAGTGGCCGTAGACAAGAATATTTTTTGGTGACGCTGAAGTTTTTGCGGATGCGGCAGTTTTTGTGGAATTTACACTCGCATTTTTTTCAGCATTATTCTTTGTACTTTTAAGAGCGTTTTTAAGAGCATACTGGGCGACAACGACAGGATTAGTACTTTTACCTTTGAGAAGTTTCACTTTGAAACCATTTTCTTTAAAAATTTGAGTCAACCAATTCACAGCCTTTTTCATTTCATCTTTGTAAGTAAGGTCTGTTGAAACAGTCTTAAAAGCCACAAATTCTTTTAAAAGATTCATGTATTCTTTTTGTAAATTCTGTACCGCCAAAATTTGAGACTTACCCTGCGCAGTTTTTTGATTTGAATCTCCCCCTTTTGATATGTTTGCTATTTTTTTCATTGTAATAAATTATAACTTACTTTTAGTAACCCTAACGTTTGATTGATTAAGTGCGAATCAAGACGTTGTATTAAAAGGCTTATGAGAGGATTGAACTCTGCGATAAACCACCTGCGTGTGCAACAGTTTGTCTGAACAAACATTACATGTGCAGGATTTTTTCCTTCGACTCATGACGCACCTTACAGCGTGCAATGACCACCGCAACCTGGACCAGGTATTGGTAGCATATTTTTACGCTTCAGGTTTACTCTCATCGCTTCTTCTTTTGCCATTTGGTGCTTCGCCTCAGTACTTGAAATACTTTTTGGCTGTGCGACCATATGTGGTGAAATCGAACCGATGCTTCCATTCTGACCTAACGATGCACTTGCGTTTTTCATAGTGTGTTTGGATAGTTTATTGTGAATGATACGAACCGAAAAAAGAACAAAGCCAGCTCATCGAGAGCTGGCTTGTATTATTCACTAGCATTTGCACCAGTATGAGTGCGAAGCTATTTTGTGAATTGGGTATTGAGTGAATCAACACAAGTCAGATCTCGAGAATATGAAAAAGGAAGCAGGTGCCAAAACCGCTTTGAAATATTCTTATGTCGATAACTTGTGCTGAAAAATTTCTGCATGAGTGCAATACTATGCTAGGTTAAAAATTCTGTCAAATATGGGTGTGTATAAGAAAAGAAAAACACCCACCTTTCGATGGATGTTTTTCTTTAAGAATTACTTCTTGATTTCTTTGAAGATTTCTCTCTTTCGAGTCTTCTTACTAAACTTTTTGAATTCGAGTTTTCGCTCTACACCTTTCTTGTTTTTTGTAGTGTAAATAACCTCTCCTGTCTTCTTATTTGCTAGTTTTATTAGTCGATCTTGTGCCATTTGTTTTAAATATTATTTATTTAAGATTAGCATAAATTCCCAATAAATCAAGGACTCTTTAAAGCCTTGTCCCTGGAATATATCTCTAGCAATCTTGGTGCGCAGGGAAGGATTTGAACCTTCGAAGCCCATTGGGCGACAGATTTACAGTCTGTTGCGATTGACCACTCCGCCACCTGCGCATGAGTGCCATAGTAGCATTTTATTTGAGTGGTTTCAACCCTAAACTTTTATATACATGTACCAAGTATCCTTTGTATATCCCTTATGTATCCCTTATGTATCCGTTGTGTATCCTTTAGATACTTGATACATGTAGACCATTATTTCATGAGAGTCACTCACAAAAACTACTACAATATGCCTACACACCCGTAGCAACCAAACTCTCTCGCACCAAACTGCTTTTCTCTGCTTTTTTCCCCTTCTTCACATCAAGTGTAAATTCACCACTTGCAACACCAAGTGAATTCTTCTCCCCTTTCTTTGGATCGAAATCAACTTTTACTGTTCCACCACGAACAACATCTTGTTCGATGATAAGAGATGCAACGGAGTTGAGAATCTTGTTTTGAATAAGTCGCTTGAGCGGACGAGCACCATACTGTGGGTTGTACCCTTCTTTAGCCAAATATTCGACTACAGCAGGAGTAAACTCAAGTTTGATGTCTTTGTCAGTAAGTCGCTCTTTAACCTTTTGGAGCTCAATAGACACAATGTTTTTAATTGCATCAGGACTTAGAATATCGAAGAGAATAATTTCATCGAGACGGTTCAAAAACTCTGGTCGGAAATGTTCTTTGAGTGCTTCATTAACTTTTTCTTTTGTATCTTGATAATTCTCAGCGTCGTTCTTGCTCGCTGTAAATCCAATCTTTTGCATCTTATCGATATACTGAGCACCAATGTTTGATGTCATGATAATGATTGTATTTTTGAAGTTAATCAGACGGCCTTTTGAATCTGTAAGTCGCCCATTATCAAGAACCTGAAGTAATACGTTGAAAATTTCAGGGTGAGCTTTTTCTATTTCATCAAAAAGAATAACTGAATACGGTCGATGCTTAACAATTTCAGTAAGAGAACCAGCATCTTCGTGTCCAACATATCCTGGTGGCGCGCCAATGATTTTTGATACCGCGTGCTTCTCCATGTATTCAGACATATCTACTCGGATGAGAGATTTTTCATCATCAAACATAAACTTTGCAAGAGCTTTTGTGAGCTCTGTCTTTCCTACTCCAGTTGGACCAAGGAAAATAAATGAACCAATAGGTCTCTGTGGATCGTTGATACCAGCACGTGAACGCTTGATAGTTTCAGCAATTTTCTTTACTGCCTCATCTTGTCCAACAACCTGTTTCTTGAGTTCCTCTTCCATACGAGTAAGTTTCTTTGCTTCTTCTTCCATCATTCGAGCAACAGGAATACCAGTCCACTTTGCGACTACAGCAGCAATATCACTTTCTGTTATTTCTTCTTTAAGAATTTTTCGGAAAACTTGAAGTTTCTTGAGTCGTTTTGATTTTGCTTCGAGGTCTTTTTCGAGCATTGGAAGTCGCCCATATCTAATCTCTGCAATTTTAGAAAGTTCTGATTTTTGCTCAGCGCGCTCTGCTTCTTGTCTTGCGGTTTCTATTTGCTTCTTGATGTTTTTTATATCAGAAATAGTCTCTTTTTCATTTATCCATTTTGCTTCAATCTCAGATGTTTGTGATCTGTAATCAGCAATTTCTTTTTCAATTTGTTTGAGTCTATCTTTTGTCTTTGTACTTGTATTTGAACTACCATCAATTTCTTTTGAGAGAGCTTCCTTTTCAATCTCTAATCGCATAATCTTTCGATGTGCGTCTTCAAGTTCTGCTGGCTTATTTTCAAGTGAAATCTTGAGAGCTGAAGCAGCTTCATCTATGAGGTCAACAGCTTTGTCAGGTAAAAATCTATCACTAATATATCTTGAAGAAAGATTTACAGCTGCGATAATAGAGTCGTCAGTAATACGCACTCCGTGATAGAGCTCATATTTTTCTTTGAGTCCACGCATGATAGAGATAGCATCTTCAATAGATGGTTCTTGTACATATATAGGCTGAAAACGTCTCTGCAATGCTGGATCTTTTTCGATATGTTTCTGGTATTCCTTGAGAGTAGTCGCACCAATAGCTCGAAGTTCTCCTCGCGCAAGTGCGGGTTTGAGCATATTTGAAGCATCCATAGATCCTTCTGCTGCACCAGCACCTACAATAGTATGGATTTCATCAACAAAAAGAATGATTTTACCTTCAGATTTTTCAATTTCTTTGAGAATATTTTTAAGTCGCTCTTCAAACTCACCACGGTATTTTGTACCTGCAATAAGAATGCCCAAATCTAGCGATACAAGCTCTTTGTCTTTGAGAGATTCTGGAACATCTCCTGCTGCTATACGACTTGCTAGACCCTCTGCGATAGCTGTTTTTCCTACACCGGCTTCACCAATAAGAATAGGATTATTTTTTGTACGTCGTGAAAGAATTTGAATAACACGCATTACTTCTGGATCTCGCCCAATCATAGGATCGAGCTTATGCTCACGAGCCATAGTCGTAAGGTTACGAGTATATTTTTGAATTGCTTTTTGTTTTTTATTTGAACCGGTATCTCCATGACCTGCTACTTTATTCTGTTTAAATTCTTGAAGGGCTTTTACAACTGCGTCACGTTCGATCTTGAATCGTGCGAGCATTTCTTTAGCAGGATTACTATTATCAAATATAGAAAGGAAAAGATGTTCTACAGATACAAACTCATCTTTCATAGAGGCTGCAACTTTTGCTGAGTTCTCAATAATCTGTGCCAACTCAGGAGTGAGGTATAGCTGATATGAAGGTGCAATAGTAGATGCAGATTCACCACTCTCAATAGCTTCGAGAACATTGTCAGTCAAAAGGAGTGTGTCCACCTCAAGTCGCTCAAGCACAGAAAAAACAATACTGTCCTCTTGGACAAGCAAAGACGTAAGCAAGTGAATAGGACTCACATGGTTTTGTGCACGCTCTATAGCCAGCTCATGAGCCTTCTTAATCGCTTCTTTTGCTTTTGTTGTGAAGTGGTTGAATGGTGGCATATTGTTGGTTGATTATGTATCTTTTTTCTATAGCTGATTCCTATTCTAACTTGGAATACCTGAAATTTCTATGAAGAAAATCTAAAGTATTACCACATAGCGTCCAGAGTGACTGAAATGACCTCTGGAATGACCGAAATACCTATCTAGATAGCCATTATAGCATACGAGTCAAGTATAAACATATCTGAGATATAAGGTGGAAAATCATAGTATTAATGTAGTTTATTTTAAAAAAGAAAAACTCACCGAGGAAGGGTAAGTTCCCCTTTGGTGAGTTGATTCATGTCAGCTTAAATGAGCTGTAACTGCTTTGCTTTCGGCTCTTCAAAGTCTGGTTCCCAACTGTAATTTCCAGTCCCTGGAATTACCCAGCTTGACCCCAATGGAATCCCGAGACTTCGAAGTGTACTACGCAAAGTCCTGACTCTCGCATATCCCATACCAGAATATTTCCTTACATGTTCTCCGCCACTTTCGAGCACCTCACCAATTGTAGTCAAACCATAGCGCAAAAGCGCGCTGCGGATATTATTCCCATCCTCCATCTGAAGGGACTCGAGTGTTCTGATGCGGAGTTTGGCAAGTTCTGCTTTCTTCAGTTTACGTGGCGGTTTTGAACCTGGTTCAAACTGTTCACCGACAGCACCTACATGAATCGTAACTTTGAGAGAAACGGTAGCATCGGCCGCCACTATGTTTTGGGCCCGCAACCACACCAACACCATTGCGTTGAATGCCTTTGACTGTTCTTCGTCTAATTTTATTTTCATAGATCTCTTGTGTGTTCTGTGTTTTTTGACGTTTGATTTTTATTCTTACATTCTAATTTAAGTCTAAAAATTATATGAATTTTACCCGCACACTTTATAACACAAAAGATATTTCTTGTACATACTTTCCTCTTTTTTTAAGACCTAAGCGACTGCAATTGAATATATTCCAAATATTGGCAAATATGAAAAATATGAGCAATTTTATTTTCCAATAACCTCAACAAGAGTCTTTAAAAGACTTCTAACATCCCCCATCGTTGTAAATCTTCCAAGTGTGATTCGCAGAGAACTTTTTCCACAATTTTTAGAACTATTATTTGTGTCCTCGCCTCCATTATTACTTGCTTCATCATTTTTCTTTACACCAGTACTCAAAGCCTCAACAACATATGAAGTTGAATCTTCATTTTTAGATCGACAACTTGTTACCGAAGAAACACATACTCCACGAACATCAAGACGCAGTACCGCGTATTCTGCATCCATTCCCTCCACACACATATTTAAATTATTTGGAACACGCAATGCATTTCCATAATGATCATTTTCATAAGTACCATTAAAAATTATTTTTGGAATTTTTTCAGCACTTTCGGCCTTTTTTATTTCATCAACCAAAAAATCTCGCATCTTACCCAGTCGAGCAGATTCTTTATCTTTTTCAGCAATCGCCAAATCCATGGCATACGCAAATCCTGAAATACCTGCAACATTCTCAGTTCCCGCTCGAAGATCATTTTCCTGACTACCCCCTATTTGTATAGACGAAATAGACTTTGATTGAATAACACTTCTCTTTATATATAGAGCACCAACACTTCTCGGACCATAAAACTTTGCACTATCAAGCGTCATCATATCCACGCCAAGTGTAGGAATACGAAGTGAACAAAAAAGTACTGCCTGACATGCGTCTGTATGAACGAGCGGATAAATTGAAGAATACGTCATTGGTTTCTCGTTTTTTTCAACAACTAATTCTAGTTTTGCTTTTTTGTAATGCCGTACAATTTTAGAAATTTCAGAAATTGGCTGAATTGTTCCAATCTCATTATTCACATACATAATAGAAACCAAAATAGTTTCTGGACGAAGTGCTTTTTTCAATTCTTTTAAATCCACAATTCCATCCGAACCGACTGGAATAAAAGTAACATCACACTCACCTGATTCTTGATATTGGAGCAAAAGCTCTCGCACAGCCGGATGCTCTATAACAGACGAGATAATATGAGGCCTTATTTGAGAACTTAGAGACCCAACACTCATCTTGTTTGTGTCATCTCCCTTTTCTACCTTATCTACCTTTTGTAAATTTGCTCTATAAGCTTTCAAAACACCTTGTATTGCAAGATTATTTGACTCTGTACCTCCTGATGTAAAGACTATCTCATCAGCATGAGATTCAAGATGTTTAGCAACCTTAGCCCGAGCCTGTTCGAGCTGCTTAAAAGATTCAACTCCCTCTCTATATAGTGAGCTTGGGTTTGCCGGATATTCTTTAGAAATTTTTGATACAAATTTTATAACCCGCTCATCTACTGGCGTCATTGAGGTGTAATCAAGATATATTCTCATTTGATTGTTTTTTAGACTCAAATTTTGACTTAATTTCTGGCCGAACTTAGAAAAGAAACTGTTCATAATTTAACTATACAAAAAAGTATTGACTCTGTATACTTTTACACATGAATTTAGCATCTGTTGTACAAATCCCTGGACTTGGTCAAACATCTCTCGAATTACTTATTATTATATTACTAGTCCTCATTTGCTTAATACTATTTGGTCTTGTTATCCAAGCCCACCGCCGAATCACAAAAATGCTTCGTGGAAATAACACAATGACTATAGAGGAATCTATCATTGAGCTTGCAAAAGAACTTGATACTCTCACTGACTTCAAGGAAAAAGCTGAGGTATATCACAAGCTTGTAGAACAGCGTCTCCGAAAGTCTGTACAGTCTATTGAAACAAAACGATTCAATCCATTCAAAGGTTCAGGTGCTGGAGGAAACCAAAGTTTCGCATCTGCTTTTATAAATGAAAATGGTGATGGTCTTATTCTCTCAAGTCTCTACTCTAGTGATCGAATGAGTGTTTTTGCAAAGCCAGTACAAGGATTTGCTTCATCTTTTGAACTTACAGAGGAAGAAGCATCTGCACTTGAAGACGCACAGAAGAGGGTTATTCTTTAGGTTTTGCAGTATCAATTTTATAGCAGATGGATTTTATAGGTAGTTTTTGTGTATCCCAAAATTTCAAAAAAGAAAAAACACCGACTTTCGACGGGTTTTCTCCGTTGAAGCGGTGCTTAGATTTGAGTTGATAGTCATAACAGTTAGTCACGACATTTATCACTCTGCGGCAGGTGGATCTGGAACTTGGTCCTCGAGTTCACGAATACGTCCCGTGATAATGTCTAGGATGTGTGGCCAGCTCAACGCAGCCTCAGTATAGCTCGACAAAGAATAACTTTTAGCCCAGTCACACTGCTCTGCATCTCCATCCCATACAAAATGTGTGACACTGAATGCTCTTTTCCCAAAGCAAAAGAAGTATGAGTTTCCTATATTAAAGTCTGAGAACATACTTCCTGGAGGCGCAATGTTTATCATGACAACAAAAGCGATTTCTTCTGGTTTTGGCCAGTCGAGAATTTTATAGTCATCTTCCAACATTTTCTCTACTCGCAATTTTTCCGCAGCATTCCTGTAGAACTGACCAAAAGCATCATCTCTGGGACGGATAAGATAGACCCTTTCAGACAACCCATTAAAAAAGGCAATCCATCTCTCCATTTTTTTCAAGTCTACACTCGGAATGACAATCTGCACCGACGGTGGTTCCGGAACAAGCTCCTTATCATTTTTTTGTGACATTTGTTTAGGTCTTTCAATTTTTGGTTTTTGTGGTTTTTTATGAATTTAAGTCAAACAACGATTTGAGCATCATAGTATTCTTAAGTATAGAAATGTAAAGAAAACCACACTGTATGGACTCCATGCAACAGTTAACGTCACGGAGAAACTACCTAAAACAAAAGACCCCCTTCGGGGCCTTTTTGCGCATTATTTTAATGAATTTGACTGTTATTTCTTTGCTGGTTTAGCTTTCTTGGCAACCTTAGCTTTCTTTACCTTTTATAGTTTCCACCTTTAAATACATAATCAGCATAAATATTTTAATACAGGTAGCAATCTTAAGCCCCTGGCAGTATTGCGTCTGCTACCAAATAATGGTAAAAATCTCCTGGAACCCAAACAAAAAGCTTAGTATGACACACGCATCAAACACGGTACTTAATCCCAAAGAGAATGTTGATGCTGTTGAAGCATTGACGCAGCGGTTTATTGATGGCGATGTAGAAGCCTTTACTGAACTGTATCAAAAAGTTAGGGGTATCCTGATTTCACATATCAGGCAGATCTTTCGCGGAGCATATGAAGAAGACATCTTTTCTGAAGCAATGGATGCTGCATGGAGGAAAAGACATACCTACAATCAGAGAAAAGGCAAACTAGTTTTTTGGCTGACATCAATTGCCAGAAAAAAAGCCATCGATTTCCTGCGAAGGGTCGACGCGAGAGAAAGAATGTTAGACAGGTACAAAACAGCGTTAAGTTCAGATCCATCAAACAGGATCCATCACGAGGATACTGGAATTCGTCACCTCTTCCAAGAGGAGGAAGGGCAAAGAATCTTGGAAATCATGAAGAGACACCTTACTGAGGTCCAGGTCCAGGTGATGACTCTTCATTGGATTGCAAGAAAGTCGCAGAGGACAATCTCGGACGAACAGAATATTCCACTCGGAACGGTGAAAGATCGCCTAAAATCAGGACTTGGTAATCTGATTCGACACGTCCAAAGGGAACCCTTCTACAAAGACCGCAGCTGAAGCCATAAGGCAGAGGAAAACCTCTTGCCGGCTCACAGCAGGCGGTTTTTCTTTTGTCTAATTTTATACAAAAATCAAAGGCTATAAACATATGCAAGTAATGAAAAAGACCCCTTTCGGGGCCTTTTAATTGACTATTTCTTTGCTGGTTTAGCTTTCTTGGCAACCTTAGCTTTCTTTACTTTAGCTTTTGGTTCCTTCTTAGCAGTTTTGGGTAGTTTCTCTTTTTTAGCAAGAGCGTTCTTACCTTTGTAGAGTCCACATGCAGAACATGCAATGTGCTTTAGTTTAGGCTGTCCGCAGTTTACGCAAAGAATGAAACCAACACCCTTAAGAGCGTGGTGGCTTCGTCGGTTTCGAGTGTGACCTCGAGTATGTCGCATGTGATTTACCATAGTTCCTAAAGTATACTTATTTTTCTAATTTTGGCAAACGTCATATATCCACTTTGGTCATTTTGGCCGTCTAGTCTCTTTAAATTACCTGAAGTTTTTATAAAAATATTTACTAAGATTATGTATGAAAATTGAAAACCGCCTTGGTGGTGGCGGTCTCCTGAGTGGATCAGGTGTATAGTATATATGGTTGATGCACATATTTAAACCACTAACGTTTGAAAACATGATTAAGTCTCAGACTAAGCCAGACTTTCAAAAATTTGAGGGATTTAGGCATCCAAAAATTGGCCTCGACATTCCTAACTTGAATACCTTTGATATCTTGCCGTTGAAGCTCTTGATACTCAGCCAAAACTGCAGCTGAAACATCATTACGGAGGAGACTCATGCCTGTAAAGTACTCAGGGTGTTCCATACGATATGTATACACTCTCTCCCCCTCACCAGGACTCCGCTCGTACCAAACAGCAGGTCTCCGATTAGACACAGACAAAATTTTCATGATTTAAAATTCTTAAAAGGTTCCAAAATCTTGATCATCCTGGAAACAGCACGGGTTTCAGGCAAGATTAATCTTATGTTATATGAACCTATTATTTAGTCAATTTTGTATAATTTAGATTTTATTTTTATCTTAATTTTACTTACTATTTAAAATATTTTTACAGAAACTTCTTCTATGTTCATCCGACAAACCAAACTTTTTCAATGCAAGCCTATGTTTAAGAGTTCCATACCCTTTGTGCACATCAAATTCATATACTGAATATTTAGTATTTTTTGATAACTTTTTCATACGAGCATCTCGATTAACTTTGGCATAGACTGAGGCAAGTGATATTACGAGCTCTTTTTCATCACCTTTTATAATAGTTTTTTGTGAACCTACAGGAAGTTCAGTTTTTAATCCCCCATCGAGTAAAACATTCAATTGTTCGAAAGATACTCTCAGCGCCGATAAAGACTCTTCTGAAGATACCTGTTCCACTTGTTTAGAAATTTTTGATATTTTCTTTAAGTTTTTATTTACCAGGTCTTTTATACAAACAGCAATTCCCTTTTTATCAATTTCTTCTGCCGACGCACTACTTGTACATGCATACAAAAATACTTCATTCACAAGTTTTTGAACTACTTTATACCAAAATTCTCGATCAGATTCTTTCATCTTTTTTGAATCAACTCCGATTGGGTATTCTTTTTTTACTCCTCCATTTAGCTCACCTGAAGTTCCCATCAATTTTTCTCGAAGATTTGCATAAGTTCGAGCAACACTACCATCAATTAAAAATGCAACAGCTCCCACAGTTACAGGCCCAGCAAGTGGACCACGACCAACTTCATCTATTCCAACCAACCATTTTTTGCATTCCATAAAATCTGCAGATTTTATGGAATTTACTACGCTTCCATCGGACTTTGAGAGCGTCTTGGATTTATCCCCAGTTTTGTGATTTTTGGTTTTTTTCATAAAAGTCATAAAAAATGTATACTTAAGTATATGGCTTCACCTGATGCATCACAAGCGACCAAACCTGAATCTTACGGCCGATTCGTACACTTACACACACATAGTCACTATAGTCTTCTGCAAGCATTACCTAAGACGAAAGCACTCGTAAAAGCTACTATTGAACGTGGTATGCCAGCACTTGCTCTAACAGATGCTGGAAACATGTATGGAACTATTGAGTTCTACAAAGAGTGTCAGAAGCAAGGTATCAAACCTATTATCGGAGTGGATTTTTATGTTGCTGTTCGAACTCGTTTTGATAGAGAACCACGTATCGACAACAAAAGAAGTCGCCTTGTGATGCTAGCTAAAAATTCAGAAGGCTACAGAAACCTAATTAAACTAGTTACAGCATCAAGTATCGAAGGTTTTTACTATAAACCACGTATTGATAAGGAGCTTATCGAAAAGCACAAAGAAGGTCTTGTTGTGATTAGCCCATCTTTTAGTGGAGATATTGCATATGCACTCAAAGGAAACAATATTGAACATGCAAAAGAAATTGCTGCATTTTATAAAACACATTTTGGTGATGATTTTTATCTTGAAGTAACACATCATCCTGAGGTTGAAGATCATCAAGAAGCAATGATTAAAGTCGTGGAGTTTGCAAAAAATGAAGGTATAAAACTCGTTGCTGCTCATGACACGTACTATATTAAACCAACAGACAAAAAGGCACGCGAGACACTTGTTTCTGTACAAGACCAATTCGGGGCAAAGAGTCGTGAAGATAATGCTGACTTTTCTTTTATCACACAAGAGCAAGCTGAAGAATATTTCAAAAACTTTCCTATTAATTCTCAAAAAACAAATGATGGTGGACTACAAGGTTCTGGAGCTGAGATGAATCTTGAAGACGATGGATTCGATGACGGTGAAGACGATAACTTTGATCCATTTACAGGAGAAGTTATTAACTCTGAAAAAGAAGTTGGTGGCGCTAAAAAGTTTAAAGAAGATCAAAAAGCAGCTGATGCACAAAAAATCATAGACGCACGAGGAGAAACTATAAACATTGAGTATGCGTTAGATTCATGTAAAGAGATTGTTGATAAATGTAATCTTGAAATCGCACTTGGTAAGTGGCTCTTCCCTGAATTTACAGTAGAGAGTGGACGTACTGCAGACGATGAACTCCGTGTACTTACATATGCAGGTCTTGAGCGACGAAAAGTAGAACTAACAGATGAAGTAAAAACACGTATCGATTACGAACTTGATGTTATTAAAACAAAAGGTTATTCACCATACTTTCTTGTGGTAGCCGATCTTCTACACTACGCACACAATAACGGTATTCTCACAAACATTCGAGGATCTGTAGCGGGCTCTATGGTTACGTATCTTACTGGTATTACAAACGTAAACGCTATTGATTATAAACTCCCCTTCGAACGATTCTTGAACCCTGAGCGACCCTCTGCTCCCGATATCGATATGGACTTTGCCGATAACCGTCGAGATCAGATGATTCAATATTCTCGAGAAAAATACGGCGCTGACAAAGTGGCCCAGATTGGAACCTTCGGAACAATGATGGCCAAAGGTTCTATTCGTGACGTGGCACGAGCCATGGGTTTTCCATATACACTTGGTGATCAAATTTCTAAACTTATTCCTATGGGCCAACAAGGTTTTGCAATGACAATCGAGCGTGCAATGAATGAAACTCCAGAATTTAAGGAATTATACGACACTAATCCAGACGTTCGAACGATAGTGGATATGGCAAAACAAATTGAAGGTTGTGCAAGACACATCTCTGTGCATGCCGCAGGTGTAGTAATTTCTCCAATTCCACTTACTGATATCGTGCCTCTCCAGCTCGATCCAAAAGCAACAGATGGTAACAATACAGGAAGAATTATTACCCAGTACGACATGCGTTCTGTAGATGAAAACAACGCTGGACTTTTGAAATTCGACTTCTTGGGAATTAAAAACCTTTCTCAGCTTTCTGATGCTATAAATCTTGTAAAAATAATTGAAGGCATCACGATTGACCTAGATGAAATTTCTCTTGAAGATAAAAAGACATTCGAAATGCTTGCACGTGGTGAGACTGAAGGTTTGTTCCAATTGAACGGTTCTGGTATGACTCGTTTCTTGAAAGAATTGAAACCAACAACTATTCATGACATCAACGCCATGGTGGCTTTGTATCGACCTGGACCAATGGAAACTATTCCAGAATATATTCGTCGAAAAAATGATGCATCGCTCATCAAATACGAAGATCCACGAATGGAAAAATATCTTAAGGAATCATACGGACTCATCGTATATCAAGATGACTTGCTCTTTTCTGCTATTGAACTCGCTGGATATTCATGGCTTGAAGCCGACAAGTTCCGAAAAGCTGTAGGTAAAAAGAACCGAGAAGAAATGGCAGCACAGCGCGAAAAACTTACTGAGGGTATTATCAAAAAAGGCCAGACAAAGGCTTTTGCGGATAGACTTTGGAAGCTTTTCGAACCATTCCAAGCATACGGATTCAACAAAGCTCATGCCGCAAGTTATGGAAACTTGGCGTACAAGACTTCTTATATGAAGGCTAACTTCCCTGCTATATATATGGCGGCAGTCCTTACAGGTGCACATGGCGACACAGAAGAAATTTCTATTTACATCAATGAATGTAAGCGACTTGGTATTCCTGTACTTGCTCCAAACATTAATGAAAGTTTTGGTGACTTCACAGTTATTAAAGGTGAAAAAACTGGTGGAGGTATGGATGCTCAAGGTAATTTTATTCCAGAAGTTCAGCACGACAAGATTCGTTTCGGACTGTATAGTATTAAAAACTTTGGTGAAGGTATTGGTGATGCAATTATCGCGGAGCGAAAAAATAATGGACCATTCACAACTCTTGAAAATTTCCTCGATCGAGTGAAAGATAAAAATCTCAACAAAAAATCTCTTGAAGCACTCGTAAAAGCTGGAGCGATGGATGATTTTGGCAATCGATCAGTAATGCTCGCCAACCTTCCTGATTTACTTGAATATAATAAAGAGCAACAGAAGCGACCTGATAACCAAACTTCCCTTTTTGGAATGTTTGATACGGCTCCAGCGGCAAGTGCTGGTGCAGATAGTGGCAGTAACGGTGGCAATAATAGCGGAAATAATGACGCTGGCAACAATGGAAGCAACGGCACAAATTCAAAAGCAGTGAAAATTGGTGGATATGGTGAACATCTCAAACTTCGTACTGACAATATTGAAGGAGGGCTAGCTACACAATCACAAATGCTTGCGTGGGAAAAAGAATTACTCGGTCTCTACATCACCGGTCACCCACTCGATAAGTATCGGGAAATTCTGGATAAACGAGATATTAATATTGAAAAATTGAAAAAAGTTATTGAAGCTGATGCAGAAGAATTTGCTGCAAAGGTTGCCAAAGAAGCAGACGCAAAATCTGCGCTAGAATCAATGGACCGTCAGAAACGTGAATTTGAAGAAGCAAATGGTATTGTAAGTGATATTGTGAGTGGTTTGGATGGTTCTACTGATGGTGGCGACAAGAAGGACGTCAAAGATGAGAAAAAAGATACTAAGAATACAAAATCAGGAGGAGGCAATTCTGGAGAACCTAAAAAACGTTTCAATAAAGAGGAATGGAAAAAGCAGATGCAAGCAAATCAACCAAAGGAACGCCAAGTTGTAGTTGCTGGTATTATCGAGGAAGCTAAAGAAATTGCCACAAAGAAAGATCCTACTATCCGTATGATGTTTTTGAGACTTGCAGACTTTACAGGTTCTATTGAGGTCGTAGTATTTCCAAAAACCTATGAACAATTCAAATCAGTCCTAGTTCCTGAAGCATGCGTCGCAATCAAAGCAAAGACTTCAAGTCGAAATGGTACGCCGAGTTTGATTATAGATACCGTGAAGGTGTTGAATTAAGATCAGCCTTAAACTGAAAATTTAATTAATCGAGAATATCTTCAAGCGGCATTGCTTTAAATTTGTATTTATTAATGTCTTTTCTAGACCGGCTAATCACTTCTTCAAGATAAGGGTTCATATCGTCGTCAGCCGTGAACTTCACCTCACGTGTCCGTATGAGCTGCCTTAGAAAAGCATTGATAACACCACTCAATGTTAATCCCATATTATCTATAATCATCTGAGCTTCCCTTTTGACTCTTGCGTCAGCCTTAATGTGAATCATTGTTGTCTTTATAGTTGGTCTCATATTTAATATTTAGTCTTGAAGTTAGTTTTAAATTTGATTAAATATGTTTTTAAATATCTTTTGCATATATCAAATATCCAACGTGTATCCCTTTTATACTGTTTATGTATCCATAGTGTATCTATTGGATACTTGATACATATACATCAATACTCATTACCTTGATACACATAACTTGATACACACAACTTGATACACCCGCATCAATTTAATTTTATTTCCATTTTCAGCCAAATATAGTCAATCAAATACGACTCATTCACTCCTAGCCACAACTATAGAAACATACCAGATCAACATGAAATAGACATAAATTAAATATAAAAAACCTAGCCAATTCATACGCACAAATCTCAAAATATGTGCTAAAATGCCCGTATTATGAAAAAAGAAACAGACGCGTCTAACGACGCCGTGCACGCTTCAAATAGCGCACAATCAATAGAACATATCAGACACTCGCTAGCTCATCTTCTTGCAACCGCAACGGTGAGTTTATATCCTGATACGCTTCTTACGATTGGACCAGCTGTTGAAAACGGTTTCTACTATGACATGGACTTTACTGCCCCACTCAAGGATGCAGACCTTCCAGTTATCGAACAGAAAATGCGAGATATTCTCAAAGATTGGACTATTTCAAGTAAAAAAGGCGTAGCACCTGATGCTTGTCATTTCTTACACAAAGAGGTTTCAGTAGACGAAGCACGAGCTTTGTTTGCAAACAACCCATACAAACTTGAACTTATCGAGGAAATTAATGCTAAAGGTGAAAAGATAACACTCTATACAGTAGGTTCTGGAACAGAGTATGAGTTCACAGATCTTTGCCGTGGTGGACATGCTGATGATATGAGTACAATTGATCAAAATTCATTTGCACTCACTCGTCTTGCAGGTGCTTATTGGCGAGGTGACGAAAAAAACAAAATGCTCACACGAGTATATGGACTTGCTTTCCAGACTAAAGATGAACTCAAAGCGTATCAAACGCTCATGGAAGAAGCACGAAAGCGTGATCACCGAATTCTTGGAGAAAAACTCAATCTATTTTGCTTTGATGAATCAATAGGTAAAGGACTTCCATTATGGCTACCTAAAGGAAATATTGTCAAGGAACAACTAGAAGAATGGGCAAAAGATACTGAAAAGAAATGGGGCTACCAGAGAGTTACAACTCCTATTATTACAAAGGAAAACTTATTCTATACATCTGGGCACTTACCTCTTTATAAAGAAAGTATGTATGCTCCTATTCAGATAGAGGATGAGAATTACTACATTAAGCCGATGAACTGTCCGTTCCATCACAAGATTTTCTCCGCAAGAATGCGAAGTTACAAAGAGCTTCCTCTCCGTGTTGCTGAATACGGTTGGTGTCATAGATATGAAGATTCAGGTAGTCTTTTTGGACTTATGCGAGTGCGAGGAATGCAAATGAACGATGCACATATATATGTTCAGAAAGAAAAGGCTGTTGAAGAATTTGTTCAAGTCATCAAACTTCATGAGTATTATTATAAAACTCTTGGTATCAAAAACTATGAAATGGAACTCGCTCTCCGCGACCCAAGCAAGATGGATAAGTATCATGGAAACGAGGAAGACTGGAAAGACGCTGAACGAATGACAATAGAAGCTATGGAGCAATCCGGGGTGCCTTACAAAGTAGTCCAAGAAGGAGCTGCTTTTTATGGACCAAAAATGGATTTCCAGATTTTCTCTTCAATAGGACGAGCATTTACAGCATCTACAAACCAACTTGACCTCTACATGGGTAAAGCATTCGAACTTGAATATGTAGATAATGATGGTGTAAAAAAGACTCCAGCAGTTATTCACAGAGCCCCTCTTGGTACACACGAGCGATTCATTGGTTTTCTTATTGAGCACTTTGGTGGAGCTTTCCCAGTATGGCTCTCACCTGTTCAGGTAAAGATTGTACCTATCGGCGAACGTCAAATGGAATATGCAACAATTCTAAACCAAACTCTCCTCGATGCAGACATTCGTGTGGAACTCGATTCATCAAATGATGGATTAGGTAAAAAAATCAGAAGTGCAAAACAGGAAATGATTCCTTACGTTCTAGTTATTGGAGATAAAGAAATTGAAACAAACACAGTTACTGTTGAAAGCCGAACTGGAAATGAAGGTGCTGTAACTATTGAAGATTTCATAGGGCGAATTACGTCTGAAATAAAAAACCGAAGTTTGTAATTTAAACAAAAGAAGGGCCCAGCTGCGCACATTGCGCAGCTGGGCTTTTTCGATCTTTTTTTTACCAGTTTCAACTACGTCAGAACCTACTGTCCGGGTCATATTGATCAAAAGCCCTGATTGACACGCGATGACGGAGGCATTCTGCCCGCCACCTCCAGAACTTATCCGGAGGGAGTTTTGTCAAATTCCCAGCCGTGTCAACGACCCAGAATAGGCCATTAGGATGCTCTGCAGTACGCCGAGTATCCAACCTGGCGTTATAGCCCTCGCGAGGTATTGGCGGCGTCACATGTTTTGACTGAGACCTAATAGGTCTCTGGCTAACTTGCGGTGCATTGACCGTTGCCAAAGATGTTCTCGGCTTCGGCTGAACACTCCTTTGAACCTGAGGCTGCTGGGCTGCAACTGGTTGCGGGTAGCTGTACGTAGGCGCTGGATTGGGCGCCGGGTACTGGTTGTAGTACAAGATCTCTGGAGGAACCCTATATAGACGTCCATCAAGACCTTTGTAAACACCGACCTGACATGACGTCAAGCAAAGAGCAAGCGCGCACATGATAAGGGTTGTACGACCCGCCAGAAATGATGGCGCATTGGAAGCTGTGTGCTTCATAACTTTCTATCCTCCTAATATACTGCGTGGTTTTACATCAGGGGCGATCAGCCCTAGCGACAATTACAATCAACTGTTTTGCTCATCTGTTAGGACGAACTCATTTGAAAGGTGGCTCTACTAACGTTTTTGGAATGCAGTTAATTCCGAGCTGATTATGTACTATACGGTAAGTATTGTCAATATTGATATTATATTGTACAGTTTAAAAACGCGAATGGAACAAGCCTTGCTTTGGAAAAAGGTTGAAAACGTTTCTACTCGCAAACCTGTACACTTACTTAGAACAAATGAAAAAAGCACCTACACAGACTTGGATTAACGCCAAGCGATACCGAGGATTGATGGTACTTTTTGGAGCAGGAGTAATCCTATGGCTTCAAAATGTCTATGATTTCCTTGGGTGGATTTGGTAACCAATCCCCACCCTGACGCAACCACGTTGGCACACAAGACAATCTTTCTTGCTTCAAAATCAAACTTGAGCAAAAAAGACCTTATGTGCCAGCTTTTTTATTTAAAAGGCTCTCAAAACTTTATATCGCGCGTAGATATAAAATCTTTGCCAAAAGGGCTAAAATGTTGTATCTTATGGATAAGCGCCTTCAAATCTCGCTTTATTTTTATCTTTTTTGATAGAATCTTGAACTCCTAGATTTTCTACACAAATTTTCTATACAAAACTCACAATCCCCAACTATGTCAAAAAACCCATCAAAATCACATACAGAAGAAAAAGCATCAAAAGTGACAAACGAGTCACGGCCTCCTGTTGTGGTTGTGATGGGACATGTTGACCACGGAAAATCGACTCTCCTTGATTATGTTCGAAAAACAAACATTGTAGACCGAGAAGTAGGAGGCATTACTCAAAGAATGTCTGCCTACGAAGTTATTCACAAAGCAACAAATTCAGACGGTAAAAAAGAAGATAAACACATTACTTTTCTTGATACTCCAGGACATGAGTCTTTTACAGCTATTCGTTCACGAGGAGCAAATGCAGCTGATATAGCAATCCTTATTGTATCTGCCGAAGACGGTGTTAAACCACAGACACTTGATGCATACAAAGAGATTAAAGCAGCAGCTCTCCCATATTTAGTTGGTATTAGTAAAGTCGATAAACCAAATGCAAACATAGATCGAGTTAAACTCAGTCTGGCTGAAAATGAAATCTACGTAGAAGGTTATGGTGGAACTATTCCATTTGTACCTTTTTCTGGAAAAACTGGTCAGGGTATCGACGACCTTCTCGACATGATTCTTCTTACAGCAGAAGTTGAAGATTTCAGTGCTCAAAAAAATGTGCCAGCAGAGTGCCTTGTAATTGAATCAAATAGAGACAAAGTGCGAGGGACTACCGCTACACTTATAGTTAAAAACGGTACACTCAAGTCTGGTTCATTCCTAGTAGCAGGAAAAGCTATGTCCCCTGTTCGAATTATGGAAAATTTTGCAGGAAAGGCCATCAAAGAAGCAATTCCATCAATGCCAGTACGAATCGTCGGTTGGGATTCTGAACCAGAAGTTGGTGGTATGTGTTTCTCATTTTCATCCAAAAAAGAAGCCGAAAAATACATTGAGGAAGAAAATGAAAAAGCTTCCAACCAAAAAGATAAGTCTAATCTACCAAGTGGACACTCAGCATCATTTGGACAAAATATCGGCGTAGGAATGAATGCTGCTACAAGTGAGAGTGAGACAAGCACTGTTCCACTCATTATTAAAGCAGATACGTCTGGATCAATTGAAGCCATCAAGTATGAAATTTCAAAATTAAAAATCGACCGAGTCAATCTTCGAATAGTTCAATCTGGAATCGGTGACATAGGTGAACACGAGATCAAATCAGCCATTGGTATTCCTGGGACAATTATTATAGGTTTCACTGTAAAAGTAGATGGAGCCACAAAACGATTTGCAGATCAAAACAAGATAATAATTCATACGTTCGATATTATTTACAAAATGACGGAATGGCTTGAAGCAGAAGCAAAAGAACGTGCTCCAAAGATTGAAATCGAGGAGCAAAAAGGTGTTGCTAAGATTCTCAAATTCTTTAGTTCTGTGCGTGACAAACAAGTGATTGGCGCTCGAGTAGAATCTGGTGTAATTTCATTTAATGATGAAATTCGAATCATGAGACGAGAAAACGAAATCGCACGAGGTCGAGTGCGTGAACTTCAGCAGATGAAGTCTAAAGTGGGCTCTGTCGATGAAGGAAAGGAATTTGGAGCATTACTCGAATCAAAGATAGAAATCGCTCCTGGTGACAAAATAGAGGCATTTCACACGGTTATAAAGTAGAAAACAAAGAATAAGTATCGCACCATAGAAAACGGTCACGCGATGCGATTTCGCAAATCAAATGGCAACAACAGCACGTACAAACCCATATCGAGACCAACGAACTGAAGACCTCATCAAAGAGATGGCTGGCAAGTTTTTATCTATCGAATCAAACCGTACTTCCCTCGTAACGGTTACAAATATTAACCTTTACAATAGAGGAAAAAACGTCACTATCTTTTTTACCGTTCTCCCTGAGGATAAAGAAAAGGCTGTGGCAGATTTTACAAAGCGAAAACGAGGAGATTTTCGAGAATACATGAAAGGTCACTCACGACTCCCTATTATCCCCTTTGTAGATTTCGAACTCGACTTTGGTGAAAAAAATCGACAAAACGTAGACAGATTGATATAGTACTAGGACTAGTTATTGACCGTAAATAACTAGGTGAACCAAAAACAAAGCAATAGAAGATAGAGACAAGACGCAGTGGCGAAGCTGGTCAACGCGACAGTCTGCAAAACTGTTATGCGCCGGTTCGAGCCCGGCCTGCGTCTCAAAAATAAGCTAATTTAGTGAGATAAATTTTGTTGGTTAATTTGACGGGCAAATTTGATGGATGAATTAATGAGGGGCGTTTAATATATCTGAGGCGCGGAACTTATACACAAGTTTCTTATTTGGAACAGAATTATGCACGGTTATAATTCGGGAAAATAACCGCACAAGTCCTATTGAGAAGTATCTACTACACCAATTGTCTTTGCTTGGGAAGAAAGAAAGTAATCGCTATTTCATGTTTACTAGACACCAAGAAAATGGTAAATTACAGTTCTGTTAGATAATGCTCGGGTGGAGAAATGGTAGACTCGGGGGACTTAAAATCCCCTGGCCTCAACAGCCGTGTGGGTTCGAGTCCCACCCCGAGCACAAAGTAAGAAGCTAAAAAGTATCAGTCGCAGTGTACAAAATTCAGTCAATTTTCCCTGACTTTATACAAGCGTTTTACCTTGCGAAATAAGCATTTTTTTGTTACTATTTTTTTCTGTATAGATTAGCTCACTTTCGTGACTGAACTAATACAAATGCATCCGTAACTCAGTTGGTAGAGTAGCTCCCTCTTAAGGAGACGGTCGTAGGTTCGAATCCTACCGGGTGCACAAGTAAGTTAGAAACTCTGCAAAAGTCAGTCTGCATGCAATTTCCAACTTATGATTTGACCAAAATATGGGCGAGTGGCGGAATTGGTATACGCGCTAGTCTTAGGAACTAGTCCCGCAAGGGTTGGAGGTTCGAGTCCTCTCTCGCCCACAGAAATAAAATAAAAAGTTTATCTTCGGATAGGCTTTTTATTTTTATAAATAATGGTTAAATTTACTAAAATTGACTTATATATGAATCTATGTTAATATATATACAGACGATCTTTATTAGATCGTCACCTCACCCACAATCCCACTACTCAGACATCATGAACTTCAAAATTCTCACCACGTTCACGTCCCTCGTCGTTGCACTGGTTTACCTTTGCTTCGTCACGCCAGAGGTCCTCAGCCAGCTTTTCAAGATGCAAGAAAAACATCAAGAATGGACGACCATGCAAGATTGGATCAACCCTACTGCGTACTACACAATTAGTACCTTGTACTGGATCTTTGCACTAGCACCGGTCGTTGGGCTCGGCATTTACGGACTGCACGACTTGTTCAAGTCCAAACGGTCTAAGTTCGCCCTCCCAAAGGTGTAACCAATCCACCTGTCACAATTCAAAAAGTCATCCTTACGGATGCAACCCGCGCAACACAACGGCGGGTTTTTACATTTAAAAAATTGAGACAAATAAAACACCTTTTCTTCTAGTTAATAAAAAGCGAGAAAAAGAAAACCACATGTATGGATGTAATCCCGGATACATGTGGTTTTCTGCTTTCGAGCGTTTTTATTTCTACTGACCAAATATCTGCGTAACGCCAGTATCAGATGGAGATACACCAATAGTGTTCATGATGAGGTTCATTATTCCGAATACTGAGATCATAATGAACATACCAAAAATTCCGTACATTATGTGCTTACTACCTGTAGCACGCCCATCTTCACTATCAGAATCTTTTATATACATAAAAACGCCATACAAAAAAACCAGTACCGCAACAGCAAAGAGCAACATTATTATCGGGTTAATGATAACTTGGTTAATTTTGTGAATAAATGCGAGTGCTGGCTTCATGTGTTGAATTTATATGTATCGTGAACCTATCTCTGCTGGAAGTACCCAGCTGCGTTTGGAAGCTGAGGAGCTGCAGGAGCTGTGTTGTCCAAGTTCACACTTCTAACCAAAATATTTACCAATCCCCATACAGATACCATTACGAAGAGTGCAACAACACCCCAAATAATATATCCCTGTGCTTCTTTTCGAGCTTCACCATCACCACCAGCAATAACAAATTTGAAAATACCCCAAAGGAAGATCAATACTGTAAGAGCAATGATGAATGGGATAAGTCTGTTGATGAGGTCGTTTGCCTGAGCCAAAAGTCCGAGTAAACCTCCAATAGTCTGTGCTCCAGCAATAGCAGGAGTTATGAGTACCAAAAGTGCAGAAAGTTTTAGAAATGTCTTTTTCATCTTTTAATAACGAATTATAATTTTATTAAGAGACTTCTTTTTAAAAAGTCGTACTCTAATTATACTTTGTTTTAGCGTTTGAAGATAGCAGGCTGTGGATTGCTTCTATCGAACTGGTATCAATTGTTCAAGATTTTGAGGAGTTGAGTTGTTCAAATGTAACGATGTTACCAAAATATTTACTAATCCCCATACTGAGACCATTACGAAGAGTGCAACGATACCCCATGTAATATACCCTCGAGCCTCCTCTCTTGCTGCACCATCTGAGCTTGTAACCATTCTAAAAATTCCCCAAATGAACACGAGAACTGTCATAGCAATGATAAGAGGCATCACCACGTTTATAAGTTCTTTTATCATCTGTATTATTGCGAATATTCCTGTAGCTCCCATATATTTATATTATTTAAATTATCTTAATTGCGGAATAACTAAGCCTCCTCCGAAAAAAGTGGATGTAAGTATACTTACCAATCCCCATACAGATACCATTACGAAGAGAGAGACGACACCGTACGTAATAACACCAATCGCCTCTTTTCGGGCATCTTCACTATTACTTCGTACAAGCTGAAAAATTCCCCAGATAAAATAAAGCAGGGTAAGGCCGACGATGAGAGGTACAAGGGTTTTAATCATACCTATAAATAGTCCCACCAATGAACCAAAGTCATACGCTACCTGACCATAAGCCTGCGTCTGCAAGGGAAAAGTAATAAGAAGCAGAGCCGCTGCGCTTATAATTTTTTTAGATGATGAAAATTTCATATGTGTATTTATGTTTTCTATTATATACCTAATTCGTTAACTGTTGCTTGTATTGCCGTTGCAATAACTCGAGCTCCCAATACAATAGCTCCTCCAACAATAGTCCATGTCAACGTCTGGTGAGCTGAACTAATCTGCTTTTCGTCCCCTCTTGCAGTAACATATTTGAAACCAGCAAGAATAAGGAAAAATACAACAACAATAGCACCTAGCAAAATAACAACATCAAGTACTTGAAGCAGGAAGCCATCTAACGTGCTTGCCTGAATAGGGTTAGTGAAATACTGCTGAGCACTAAGTAAGGTTGGAAGGAGCGTAAAACCAGATGCTAGAAACGTAGTAGTAATTTTTTTAATATTCATAGCTGTAATTATATAATAGATTTTAATCTTCACAAACTTTTCACTAGTAGCCAAAAGATGAATTCCTAGCGCAGCAGACTGTATGCATTGTCTACTCCCAAAAACTTCAACATGGTTGCCACGAGCAACCAAGCTGCCATAGTGAAAAATATACCTTTTATCACATTACCAAAGATGCCGTTTGCAGTTTTACGTGCCCCAGTATCATCTCCAGACGTCATATAGAGATACCCTGCATATACCATTGAAACAACAGCCGCCATTGCAGCAAGGTAAATAGCATTTTGGAGGATATTTTGACCCATTTTCATCAACTGTGGCCATCCACATGCTACTGTCACTTGACCATTAGCACCTTGTACAGGCTTTCCATAACATTCATCTGGGACAAACGATACCAACCCAGCAGCGTCAACTACAACCGGTGAAATAAAAGCACTTAATACTGTAAGTATTGTAAAGACTTGCAGTATGAGTAATTTAATTGTTTTTTTCATTTTTATTATTTTACTTTTAGTAATCTATCCAGTTTAAGTTTTGCATCACCAACAGCATTACTTAGCTTATCTTTTCCAGATGTTATCGATTCAATCATGTCTTTAAATACCAAGTCACTTCCCGCTGGATTTGGATCATGCCATGATTTTGATTGGATAGCCGATCTGTAAAATACAGTCATATATGCGTCCTTTGCGGGTTCAGCAAGCAAATCACGCCGTACAGGGGGCAAATTATATAAATCTCTCCAGATAACAATAGAATCTTTGTCCGTAAGTTTAGAAATAACACCCAACGCCCCCGCAAAGTTTTTAGTATTTTTTACAATTGCAAAAGCAGACATCTTTCCGTACACATTAGGTACACCACCAGCCTCTTGAGGAATCTGAGCAACATCAAAATTGAGGTTTGGATTTTTATCTTGCAAATGTTGCAGTTCACTTGCGTATCCAAAATAGAAAGCAAGATTTCCACCAAGGAAAGCATCTTGTGAATTTGGAAGAGATCTATTCCATGTATATAGAGGCTTCGAAGGATTTGCAAAAGATGTATAAAAATCAAGAACTGAAGCAATAGGAGAACTTTCATCAAGACTTTTTTCGAGGTCTTTATCAATCACTGAATACACTTCATCATTCTGTGGATTTTTCTCAGTAATATTGTTTCCAGATTGGAAGAAAAGTGACGCCAAAATTTCTTTTGCATTTTTGACATTTGAATATTCACCAAACGGTACTAGTGCTTGCGTTATATTGGAAGTATCAGTTCTTTGAATGATAGAGGGTGCAATTTGATTCATTTCTTTCCAGGTCTGTGGAGGTCGAGAAATAGCACTCCGAGCAAGTATATTTTTGTTGTAATACATCACCATAGGATCAACAGAAAATGGAACTCCCATAATACCGTCTCGAGCAATAAAAATACTTGCTCCATCAATGAAAGTATTGAGGTAATCCCTCTCTGCAAATGTTGTAAAAGGTATTGACTGTAACTTATTTTTTTGAGAATACAACATGTCGTCATCCAAGAGTACAGCGTCAGGTCCGTTACCTTCTGCGAGAGCGTTTACAAAGTCAGCTTGAAACGTCTCAGGGTCTTTCTCAACGTACGTAACATCAATAACCGTAGATCTGATATTGATGTTACGTACCATCTCACTTATATAGTACCCAGGTAGCGTTCCCCAAATTGTTGCCTTTGGCACTGCGGCACGACTAGAACCTCCAAATCCTGCAAAAACTGCAATACCAACAACAGCAATAAGTATAAAGATTGCGAGAAAAGCTAATTGAAATGTACTTACGTTCTTCATTGTTTTATATATTTTTTATTTTTGCTTAATTTTTACACAATTTACTCTAAATGCCCTGGATGTTTTGATGCAAAACTCGTTTCTTCTTCCTGAACATTATACCCTACATTAGTGAGTTCCCCAGGAGTTGGTGTGTGGGTAAGTACATACAACATTCCATAGTGATGCGAACCTGCATCAATAAAACTCTCAAGATGAAACCCCTCCTTTTCAAAAATTTCTCTCGCCTCATCTTTTGTAACTACATGATCAGGATGTGGACCTATTTGGCCATATGACTCATTCCAATCAATAACTACGACTTTTCCATCATGTTTAAGCACTCTTTTAGTTTCAGAAACAATCTCGTCCAAATTTTCGAGTGAAAAAAGTGTATTTGCAATAACAATCCTATCTACAGATGCAGTCACTAAGCCAGACCCTTTTTTTGACTCCAAATCTCCTTGAATAACCTCCACATTTTGAAGACCGGTACGGACAGCCTCATTTTTGATTCTTTTTAAAAAATCAGGATGTGAGTCTATAGCAAATACCCTACCGTATGGACCCACTTTTTTGGCAAGTGCAAGAGTATAGAATCCAGCCCCAGAACCAAAATCAGCCACTGTCATACCCTCAGCTACAAATAACTCAGAAATAACTTTGTTAGGATCGGAAAACATGTGCATATATTTTAGCATAGTTTTTACCCAAGCAAACAACATGTTACAATTTTAAAAATGAATTCTAAAATACCTGCAGAAAACAAGAAACCAAAACTCCGGAAATATGTACTCACAGGAGGAACTTCTGTTGGAAAAACTACTATTATAGATTTACTAGCAAAACTCGAGCATCCCACTTTTCCAGAATTTTCTAGAATTATTATAAATCGCGAGCTTAAAAAAGAAGATGGCGTCTTACCTTGGACCAAACCAGATATTTTTCAAGATATGTATGCAAAGGAACAAGTTCGTGAAGAAATGGATATTGAAAAATATTTAGGTAATACACGTGAAGAAAAAGACTATATTTTTATGGACAGATGTATTGTCGACGGTATAGCTTTTTGTCAACACGCAGGAGTTGTTGTTCCTCATGAAATAGACAATCATATACAGAAATTACGTAAAAATGGCCAAGATTATAACCTTATCTTCATTCTCGGACCGTTGGAAACTTATCATTTTGATGAAGGCCGTATTTTAAAACCTGAAGAAAGCCTCTCAATACAGGCAATGCTTGAAAAAGCTTATGTAGAGCGTGGATACAAACTTATTCCTGTACCTTTTATGACGCCCCAAGAGCGTGTGGATTTTATCTTTGCAAAAATTAAAGAGTACGAAGAAAATTTATCTAAACCAAAAAGTAACTAAATAGACGACATAAGCAAAAGTTAGGAACATGCCTTGCCACTTCTCAATGGTGTATTTTTTACCAACCAAAAGCACAACAAACAGTAAGACACTAGAAAATATAAGAAAAATAAAATCAATATCAGAGCCTTTATCTATTGGTAATGGATTTATAACAGAAGTTATACCCAAAATCCAAAAGATATTAAAAATATTAGAACCTACTATATTTCCAATTGCGATGTCTGACTGTTTCTTGAATGCAGCAACAATTGAAGTCGCCAATTCAGGTAGCGATGTGCCGATAGCAACAATTGTTAGGCCTATCATTGATTCCGAGATTCCGAACAATGTCGCAATTGAAACTGCCCCGTCAACTATCCATTTTCCACCTACGATAAGGCCAGCCAGCCCGAGCACTATATATATTATACTTTTGGAAATAGACATCGGAGAACCAACAGACTGGATAGATTCTTTAGAATTATTAATTTGTTCACTCAAATCAGGTGACTCAGGCGATTTGATTTTAGCAATTTTAAATGTGTATATAAGGAACAAAACAAAAAAGAAAATAAGTACCAATCCATCCAACCTAGAAAGGATATCTATATTACTAGCACCAAAAATACTATCCTTTGAGAGAATAACGAGTAAAAGAGTTGCACCTATAGCAAACGGTATTTCTCGAAATGCAGTATTTTTATGGACTATTAAAGGAAAAATAAGAGAGCTAACACCTAAAATCAAGAGCACATTTGCAATGTTACTTCCAATGATATTTCCAACCGCAAGATCTACGTTTCCTGAAAAAGCAGACATCAGGTTAACTACGAGTTCTGGAGCAGACGTACCAAATGCCACTATTGTAAGACCTATTACAATACTAGATATACCATATCTCTCAGCGATTGAAACAGACCCGTCAACCAACATATCAGCACCTTTTACTAACAGCGCGAAACCGACAATAAACAGAAGAATTGTAAGAAACATTATTTTAGGATATTAATTTAAATTAACTACAAGGGAATACTACTACCCTTTTTTCTTTACTAAACACCGCCGTCAAATCCCTACAAGCAGATAACTGACGCCAAACTGTCCCCTTCTCGCAATTTCATGATTCGTACACCCTGTGTATCTCGTCCAAGAGTTGGGATTTCACTGAGACTACATCGAATAACCTGACTTTTCTTTGAGATAGCAACAGCTTCTTCAAACTCACTATTTACAATACTTGCAGAGATAAGATCGCCTGTCTTCTCAGTTACTTTTATAGTCTTAATTCCAGAACCACCTCGTCCTTGTACTTTGTATTCTTCGAGTTCTGTTTTCTTTCCATAACCGTTCGCAGAAACTACAAAGATAGCACCATCATTTGAACCCTTCTTTATTGCATCAGCACCCACAACTGAAACTTTTTTATCAAGTTTCATTACTCGTACACCTCCAGCTGCTCGTCCCATTTCTCGTACTTCGTCCTGATCAAATCGGATAGACTGACCGTCTGAAGATACAACCATTACGTTATCGCCTTTTTCTACAAATGAAGCTGATACAAGTTCGTCACCAGCATCAAGTCGGATAGCAATGATTCCACTTCGTCGTACATCATGGAAACTTTCTGCAGATACTTTCTTTCCAGTTCCTTGCTTTGTTACGAGGAATAATGAAAGCTCACTTCCCTTCTTTATTTCTTTTGGCATTGGTAAAATAGAAGTAACCTTTTCTGTACCCTCGAGTGAAAGGAAATTCATAATAGACTTACCTCGAGTAGCTCGCTTACCTTCTGGAATATCATACATCTTGATCTTGTATGCCTTGCCTTTGTCTGTGAAGAATAGAAGTTCACTGTGGTTTGTAGTCGTGATGAGGTGCGTAATAAAATCCTCCTCTTTTGTATTAAGATCAACAACTCCCACTCCACCTCGTTTCTGTTTTCGGTATTCGTCTGGATCAGTTCGCTTCACATAACCACCTGAAGTGAGTACAAGTACAGATTCTTCATCTGGGATAACGTCTTCTATAGAGAAATTCTTGGCACCGTGCTTTATAACTTTTGTTCGTCGGTCATCACCAAATCGCTCTCGAACATCAACAAGTTCATCTTGAATGATTCGCACAACTCGCTTTGGATTCTTGAGAATATCCTGACACTCTTTGATAAATGCTTGCACGGCAAACAATTGATCCTCAATTTTCTTTCGCTCAAGACCCGCAAGCTTCTGGAGTCGCATTTCAAGAATTGCAGTAGCCTGTCGTTCTGAGAACTTGAATTCCTTCATCAAATTTGCATGAGCTGTTGGAGTGTCCTTTGAAGCCTTGATGAGCTTGATGATTTGATCAATATGATCGAGTGCCTTTTTGAGACCAAGCAAGATATGCTCTTCATCAAGTGCTTTAGCTAGATCGTACTCAGTTCGCCGTCGGATAACCTCTTTTCGGTGTTTGAGGAATTCTTCAAGACATGTCTTGAGAGAAACAGTTTGTGGCACACCGTCAACGAGTGCAACCATGTTGAAGTGGAACGTTGTTTCAAGCTGTGTATGTTTGTATAAAAAGTTTAGAACATTTTGTGGGTAACTTCCGTTTTTGAGTTCAATAACAATACGAATATCAGATGTTGATTCATCTCGAAGGTCCTTGATGCCTTCAAGTTTTTTGTCACGCACAAGATCAGCAATCGACTCAATAAGACTAGACTTATTTACTCGGAAAGGAATAGACGTAATCATAATCTTTGATTGTCCTGCTTTCTCCTCTATGATTTCAGCTTCACCTCGACACACAACACCTCCTCGTCCGTGAGTATATGCATGAGTAATATCTGATGAACCATAAATCACACCTCCCATTGGGAAGTCTGGACCTTTTATAAACTGTAGAAGGTCTTCTGTCGTAGCATCTTCATTTTCAAGTAAATGAGCAGAAGCATCTACAAGCTCTCGCAAGTTGTGCGGAGGGAAGTTTGTCGCCATACCTACTGCAATACCAAGAATACCGTTGAGTAGTAGGTTTGGAACAGTTGTAGGAAGAACTGATGGTTCTTGCTTTGTACTATCATAGTTTGGCACCATGTTTACAGTCTGCTTGTTGATGTCTCGAAGAAGTTCACTCGCAAGCTTTGACATCTTTGCTTCTGTATATCGAGGGGCAGCTGGGTTGTCGCCGTCTACTGATCCAAAGTTTCCCTGTCCTGCAATAAGTGGATATCGGAGTGTGAAGTCCTGCGCCATACCTGCAAGAGATGAATAAATAGCAGCATCGCCGTGTGGGTGATAATTACCCATCACTTCTCCCACCACAAAGGCTGACTTACGAAACTTAGCAGAGTATGTAAGATTGTTTTGATTCATCGCATACAGAATACGTCGATGTACAGGTTTCAACCCATCACGAATATCTGGAAGAGCACGATCTGTAATAACTGACATGGCATAGTCAATATAAGACTCTCGCATTTCATTTGTGAGACTTCGTGATTCTATTCGCTCAACGAGCATATTCGCAGCATGATTCGCAGCTTTCTCAGATTCAGATCGTTCTTCGTATTTTTTTGCCATATTGATTTACAGTGTTTTGTAAAATTCTTAATAAAATAAAATGTCCGCAAAGATTTGCGTATAGCTTTAGTTGCGACTATTGTACCAAAACTTCACTCGAAGTGGTAGCTTTATTCTCTTGATTAACCTGCTTTTTTGTATTCAAAATGTCATTTAAGCTCTTTGAGGAGTTGTTTGAAGAATTATTTGACTCAACATCAACATTATTGTCCTCAGCTACAACATCAGTCGTAAAAACATCTTCACTAGTAGAAGCATTTTCATTTTGAATATTCATATCTCCTTCCACAAAACTAGTCCCAGCACCAATTTTCGTTCGAACGTTTGCGTAGCTTTCACCAATAAGAGTGCTCATTTTACTCAAAAAACTTGTTGGACTTTCAATTTTTGGTTTAGCTGTCAAAATTTGATTTGAATAATTTAAAAAAGAAATAAACCAAAAAAATGCAATTATAGTTGTAATACCCAAACTAACACTAAGAGTTATTCCCTTTCTTACAGATTCAGGTTTTGAACGAATGTTTTTAATAATTTTTTGAAGCATTTTTTAAAGTAAGTTTACATCTGAAGTATAGCAGATTTTCTAAATATCTTAATTTAAGTCAAATAACTTCTAGTTGCGAAACTATTACTAAACCTGTGGTGCAAGCAACACAATCTCACCTTCCTTGTTTTCCAAATCTTTTCGCTTAACTGTAAGTTTATCGATAGCACCAACAGTAGAACCTGCTTCTTTGAGAAAGGCTTTTACGCAATCATCTTTTTCACTTTTGAAATGCATTGGGATGACCATCTTTGCTTCGACGTTCATTGCAATCTTGTAGGCTTCTTTCGCGTCATACACCCCACTTCCACCAATAGGTACAAAGAGTAAATCAACTACATCAATAGCAGCAGAAAGTGTACTTGGTAGAGCTCCACTTTGTGCACCCAAAAAAAGCATGTTTATACCATCAACACTGAGTGAATAAATAGTATTTACTCTTTTACCACCTGCACCATTTTCATTATTAATAGTTTTAGGATCATATTCTGAAACTCCGGCAATACCGTGTACAAAGATGCCGTTAGTCTCATATTCACCAGGACCTGAAATAACAAACGGAACTGTGTCACCATATGACATATCTTTTCCTCCATTCATGTCAGCGTGTTCGAGAGTTTGTAATACAACATCAGCACCAAATTTACTTGATTTAAAATCAGAGTCTTTTGATGGTGGATTAATAGCAATAGTAAGGTCTCCGTACTGTAATTTAAAACATTCGTGTCCAAGGTATGTAACAATCATGCGAGTATTTTAACCTAACTTAGAAAATAAGCAAAAACTTATTAAAAAACTATGCGAAATATAGCCATATATATAGTATATGTCAATACAAACACACTCTTCCAAATAGTCTCCTAATGCGATATACTCTCCAAGCTCTTTATTAACCCGAAGTAGATGTAAACCCTGCTGTGTCCCCGCTCACTTGGTCTGCAAGTCGCAAAGCCTAACCGCTCACGATTCGCAACCAAGCTAGTGCATCCAGTCCACCCAAGCAGAAGCGTCTATTTCACAAACCTAAAAATGACAAAAACAAAAGATGCAGCGATTCCAGAAGTCTCAAACGACGAACTAGAACTCGCACCAAAAAATGATAGTTACATGGGGAAACTACTCATTGATACAGCTAATCCCCCAAGTGTTGGTGACCTTGTTGAAGGTTCTGTTATCGCTATTGATAAGAAAGGTGTATTCATCGATCTTAAACCATACGGAACAGGTATCATCTTCGGACGAGAGTATGTTAACGCTCGAGATATTATTCGAAAGGTAAATGTTGGAGACAGTATTGCAGCGAAAGTTGTTGATATGAACAATGAAGACGGTTACGTCGAATTGTCACTCAAAGAAGCTAAGCAAGCTCTCACATGGAGTGAAGCTGAAGCAGCTATCAAAGCTAAAACTGTATTTGATATCCCAGTACTTGAAGCAAACAAAGGAGGTCTTCTCCTTACATGGAACGGTATTCACGGATTCCTTCCTGCTTCACAGCTCAAGGCTGATCACTACCCACGTGTAGCTGATGGTGACAAGGATCGAATTCTCGAAGAGCTTAAGAAGTTCGTAGGAACAAAGCTTTCTGTAACTATCATCGGAGCTTCTCCAAAAGAAGGTAAGCTTATCTTCTCTGAAAAGAACCCTGAAACTAAGGACAAAGAGCGAATCATCGGTAAGTACGCTATCAACGATGAAGCTGAAGGAACAGTTACTGGAGTTGTAGACTTCGGTGTGTTCATCAAGCTCGAAGAAGGTCTCGAAGGACTCGTTCACATCTCAGAAATCAACTGGGCACTCGTTGAAGATCCACGAGCTCTCTACAAAGTTGGAGACAAAGTTAAGGTTAAAGTTATCGAAATCAAAGACGGAAAAATCTCTCTTTCTATCAAAGCTCTCCAGCCAAACCCTTGGAAAGAAGCTGAGAAGAAGTACAAGAAAGATGACATCGTTTCAGGTGTTGTTATCAAATTCAACAAACACGGTGCGCTTGCTTCAATCGAAGAAGGTGTTGCTGGACTCGTTCACGTTTCTGAATTCGGTAGTGATATCAAGCTCAAAGAAAAACTAGAGCTCGGTAAAATCTACACATTCAAGATCAATCTCTTTGACGCTAAGGAGCAGAAGATGGCTTTGAGTTTTGTGGATAAGAAGTAAATAAGTAAAACCTAAAAATAGCCCTGTATCCGGGATTACATCCATGCGATTTCGCGAAATCGTGCCGCGCCACCGTCCTTACGGCGCGGCCTTTTTTGTTTTTAATTTGCTCGCTCCTTAATGTTAGAGACATTTATCTGACTGTTTTTAAGGGTTAATTATGAAGAAAATAAATGCCAAAATAGCCTTAAATATAGGCGTTTTGGTGGTATAGCTTGACATACCTAGGTATAGTGGTAAAATTGTATTCGTAGAGTTCTTTATAGAGTAGTGACGGGATTAGTAAGACTTGTTGAAGTGAACACAAAGTGGTTCATATTATATGGACCTTTCTGTGTTCACTTCAACTCGTCTGACGAGTGTGTAAGTGGCGAAACAACAACGCAACTAACAACATACAGAGGATAATCACCATGTCACGCAACGCACCCAGTCCAAGCCAGGACAGCACCACAGACGTTCCTCGCGATCCACATCGCATTGAACCAGCAGATCGCAAATACGATCCTCGCCCACTCACCGACCGTGCTGGTCCATGGGATGAGAATGATGGCTAGGCCCGCCCTCAAAGCCCCGCCCCCTCCGACTCCGCAAGATATTTATCCAAAATCTTGCAGGGTCCGGAGAGGGGCTTTTGTTTTGGAAAAAAAGTGATATATTAAAAATCCTTGCGTTTAGCAATGTGTAATTAATTTAGAATTATTTTAATTATAGACTGCTAAACACAACAATTAGATCTTTTATGTCAAACACAATAAACACAGTTCACCCTGCGGATGGAGATTTTATGATGACTTTTGAGCAAGCTCAAAGCATGGCGTTCGACGGGATTCCGAACAGCGATGACGATCAAGACTTCTATCGCAGTGGAGACTCGTACGAAAACCCAGCAAACTACGGCGATTCGTTCAAATCGCGGCGTCCTACAGTGAAGGATTAAATTCACCACGTCGACCGGCCCCAATCTTGGGTGTCCGGTCGACTTTTTTTATGAATTAAATTGACTCATCGCCTTCTCCCTTCCCTCCTTTATCAGGACATACAAAGCCTCAGCGCCACTTTTTATTACATCTTTTATTTCATCCATCTCAGCAGGCTTAAACGGTCCCACAATAAAATCGAGCAACTTATCACCTGTTGGTTTTTTCGGTTTACCTGTTGGAGTTGTTGGACACACACCAACTTTGAGACGTGTGAATGCTTCTGTCTTGATTGTTCTTACGATTGATTCTAGACCTTTATGCCCTCCTGAACCACGATTAAAAAGAATCTTTCCGCGACCGATAGAGAGATCGAGATCGTCATGAACAACGATAAGTTTTTCTGCTTTTTTTACACTTGTTACAAGAGTCTCAAGTGACTTCCCAGACTTATTCATAAAAGTATCAGGTAATAGAAGCATTACTTTTTCGCCATTTACTTCACCTGTAACATATTGAGAGTTGTATTTTTTATTAAATGAAAATTCATCAAAGCCAGTTTGTTTTGCTGCTTTTTTTGTATCTCGCTTTTCAGCTATTTTTTCTGCATTTTTTGCAAAATATTCAACAAGCATTCGCCCCACATTGTGACGAGTGTTCTTATATTCTTCACCAGGGTTTCCGAGTCCGACGATTATGTACATAGTGAAATAATATTAGCATTATTAATTATTTTGGAATAGTCGCACATTTATAGTATTATATTCGAATCATGAATGATGAAAATAATTCTTTGGGACAGGTTTCTGGACAACCTTCAATGCAAGACAACCTTAATGACACTATTTTAGAGGCAAGTGAAGTACCAACAGGGACACCTCTTACATTGGAAAAATACGAAACTGAAATATATGACGTCGATGGAGAGCTTAATCCAGTAGCGCCACAGAATACTCAAAACCATCACAAAGATGGTATCTCTTGGAAATTTATTTTTTTCATTATCATTATTCTTCTACCCATTCGGCTTTTCGTAGCTGAACCATTTTTAGTATATGGCAGTTCAATGGAACCAAACTTTGATACAGGAGACTATCTTATTGTTGATGAACTTTCATACAGAGTCTCAAATCCAAAACGTGGTGATGTTGTTGTCCTACGCCCACCGACAGACGAAACTAAGCATTTCATCAAAAGAATAGTCGGTCTACCAAATGAGACGATTGATGTTAAAGGAGATCAAGTAACTATCTACAATGCAGCGAACCCAAATGGTCTACTTTTAAAAGAGCCATATCTTAAGTTTCACAGCGACAAAGAGGCTCACTTTGATCTCAAAGACAACGAGTATTTTGTTATGGGTGACAACAGAACAGTGAGTTACGACTCTCGAAGTTGGGGTCCATTGACAAGAGACCACATTACTGGCAAAGCTTTCTTACGTTTGTATCCTTTCAATTCTATTAGTATACTTCCCGGCGACAGTTCAAAATTCAAGTAGACCCCTCCTACACAACTTAGGCAAATTTAGAGGATAAAAGTACATAAAACTGAGGCAAAACAGAAAAATACGTTGCAAAATAACAATTAAACAACACATGAAAGAAGCAAAGAAAATACAACCTGTCCACATTCACAAAGGTCACATAAAGGCAGAATCTACAGCAAAACACTATGGATTTAACCATTTTGGACAGATAAAGGTAGAAAGACAGGATATCGCTAAGGCTAAAAATTTCAAAGATAGTAAGAAGAACTCTTTCAACGACAAGGACTCTATTTTGAGTTTTGACAATCTTCTTGAGGAAAAAATCGCCCTTGTTCGTGCGTATTTGGATAAACAGATGAATGACATGAGTCAGCCGCCTATGGTGTACTTTAGTGGACCACTTGAAGGTAATCCTCACACTCATGAAGGTGACAAAAAAGGTGAAAAAACTAAACTTAAGACATTCAATTTTGATATCTTAGGAAATTCAAAAAGTATTGCTGATGCTATCGTTATTGAAACAGCTTTTATTATTCTCAAAGAACATCTTGATGACAAAGATGCTGAACTCTCGATTGAAATTAACTCTATAGGCGACAAAGATTCATTTGCACGATTCAACAAAGAATTTAGTGGATTTTGTAAAAAGAGATTAACAGAACTTCCAACTGAATGGAAAAATGCTTTTAAGAAAGATCCTCTGTCTCTTTTCAAATGTACAGATGAAGCATGTAGTATTCTTCTTGATGAGGCTCCAAAACCTATGAGTTATCTTTCAGAACAGAGTAGAGACCATTTTCGTGAAGTACTTGAGTACATCGAATCCCTTTCGCTTCCCTACACCATCAATCATTCTTTGATCGGTAGTAAACACTATTCTTCTGGAACAATTTTCCAAATTGTAAAAATTACTTGCGAAACAACAAAACTCGGCAAGAAGATAGAAAAGCGAGAAGTTTTGGCTATAGGAGAAAGATATAATACGGTTTCAAAAAAGGCTTGGGGCAAAAAGGAAATTCCTGCAATAGGTGCAACTCTTTTAGTTAATGAAAAAGCTCTCAAAAATATGAAGGAGTCAGCTAAGCATCCTAAACAGCAAGAAGCTCGATTCTACTTTATTCAACTTGGATATGATGCAAAACTCAAGAGTCTCACAATCATCGAGATGCTACGTATTGCCAACATTCCTGTCCACCAATCACTCTCGCGTGACAAGATCACGAGTCAGCTAGCCGCTGCAGAAAAGATGGGTGTGCCTTACATTCTAATTCTCGGGCAAAAAGAAGCTATCGAAGGAAGTGTGACTATTCGTCACATGCATACACGCGTACAGGAAACAGTACTCGTACATCAGTTGGTTGAGTATCTTAAAAAACTCAAGTAAAGAGATCACTCAGATTTAAAGTATGTTTTGAAATATTTAAAAAGACGAAAACCTCGTGCGCCTGAGTACAAATGAGTACAGAGAGCGGACGAGGTTTTTGAGTTTTGATACTTGTCACAGAAATATCAAAACCAAGGTGATTGAGGAAAGTGGACACTTGCCATACGAGACCGGAGGATCAGAGTTCTGCCGACTGGAATATGAGTGATGTTTTCATCCTTTTTATCCAGCATAACAATCCACTTTCCGTTTCCAACACTCGGCGACGAAGCAAGACAACGACCGAGACAACCGTCATTACGCATGACAGGAATCACGTTTTCACCACCCAACAGAGCAAAAGGTTGATTTGTGTCCCTTTTGATAGGATTCAACCTACTCAAAAGAGCAATGAGAACGTGCCGAGGAAGAGCATTCTCGTGACTAACACAGTCATTGAAAACACTGATTGGAATCGGCTTATTCACAAGCCTCTTCTTGATAATCAACTGATCAAGCACCCGCTCAGGACGTTGATGAGAAAAAGCATCAATGGCGATTTTTGACAAAGTAGAATTGCCAATGGATTCGCTCATCTTCTGCGTAGCAAGCCCGTCGTCCATGGAGAAAAACATCGGATCTTCGCTGAGATAGGAACCTGCTGGGAGCAAGCCCTCTTCACAGAGAAGCTCAAATGGATTCAACATGAAAGTCTGAGTGACGATTGTTGGATGAAGGAAACGCTCAAGTTCTGAGAAACTTCCTCTGTTGTTGTGTAAAAGTTCAATTGGCATGGGTATTAATAAGGGTAACTGAGGTTATCTGAATTTGAATTCGATTTGTACACACCAGAAGTGATATGCAGGAATCGAATCCATGCGGGATTGCGGGGTTTGACAGAGAGACGGAACGCCTTTCTAATGTAGAACGGTATCACAAAACACCGTTGCACTCAATGACTCTGCATGATATAGTGGTGCGCATATGATAAATGTCAATATAGAGAAAAACGCAACTGAAAGCGCAGCTTCAGTTCTCCGACGATTCACAAAAAAGGTTCAGGAATCAGGTGTTCTTAACCGAGTACGATCTATCAAGTACTCAGCAAGAAACCTCTCAGATTACAAGAAAAAGAAGGGTGCACTCGAAAAGCTCCGACGAGGAAAGGAACGAGAAACACTTCTCAAACTCGGTAAACTTGTAGAAACAAAGAAGCGACGATAATCTACAGTTAACCCAGCTTCGGTTCCCTTCCAAAGATTTCCGAGGCTAAAACTTCACTAAAACATACTACGTGGCACACATATATACATGACAAACACATTCTATATATCATCCACAACGAAGACAGCACCGCGTGTAAACGAGGTGCTTTTTCGTCGCATAAAGGATGAGGTACTTGGATCCAACTACGAACTTGATTTGATGTTTATCGGGCGAACTCGCGCAAAAACTCTCAATTTTAAATTTCGGCAAAAAGATTATGCAACTGATATTTTGAGTTTTCCTATTGATAAAAGTATGGGAGAAATTTATATGTATCCTGCAAAAGTAAAATCAAAAGCGAAAGAATTTGAAAGAACATACGAAAATTATTTAGTGTTTTTACTTATCCACGGGTTGTTCCATTTGAAAGGATTCGATCATGGTAGTAGAATGGAGAGTGAAGAAGCACGAGTTCGCGCTTTATTCAAAATTTAATAATTAATAATAGAAAAAAGTCGCGCCAACCGGTCGTGTCCAAGAGGACTCGACACGACATGATTCGCAGAATCAGTTGCGCGACATGATTTCGCAAAATCAAATGGCAAAAGGTCGGAATATCGCAGTCGGCATTGACGTAGGAACACATCAGGTTAAAGTCATTGTCGCTGAAAAGGATTCACAAAAAAGTCCCGAGTTTGAGAGAGATTCTCTTCCTCGTATTATTGGTAGCGGGATTTCTGAATCAAGAGGTATTCGACACGGTTTTGTTACAAATTTGAATGACGCAGCAAAGAGCATCAGGTACGCAGTAAGTATTGCGGAAAAATCAGCTGGTATTTCTATAAAGAAAGCTTACATATCTATTGGCGGTGTCGGACTCAGTGCTATTATCTCTGTTGGTACAGTAGTAGTTACAAAAGCAGACAATGAGATTACAGATCTCGATGTTAAACGTGCCATCGAAGAAAGTGAAAAAGAACTTCCAAACGCGTACATTCAAAATAGAAAGATTATTCATACTATTCCACTTGAGTACCGTATTGACGGCAAACGCGTACTTGGACGTCCACAAGGACTCAAAGGTGTAAAGCTCGAAGCTCGAGTGCTCTATATCACATCACTCGCCCACCATTTAAGTGACATTATGCTCGCTCTCGAAGAAGCTGACATTGAAATTATCGATGTTACTGCTTCACCTATGGCGGCCAGTCTTGTTACTCTCACAAAGACTCAAAAGATTGCAGGTTGTGTGCTTGCAAATATTGGTGCAGAGACAACATCTATCATGGTGTTTGAAAATAATATTCCAGTGTCAATGGAAATTTTCCAAATTGGTTCAAATGATATTACAAATGACCTCGCACTCGGTCTAAAAGTTTCTATAGAAGACGCTGAGCTTATTAAACTTGGACAAGGTAAACATGGAGAATTTTCCAAAAGAAAAATAGAAGAAATTGTTGTTGCTCGTCTTTCAGATATTTTTGATTTAATAGAAGATCACTTGCGAAAAATTGATCGAAGCGGATTACTTCCTGCAGGTATTATTTTAACTGGTGGTGGATCTGGTATCCCAAATATTGAAGAGTTGTCTCGAATTGCACTTCGACTTCCATCAAAACAATCTAGATTGAAGCTTGAAGGAAATACAAAAACAATGTTCCGTGATTTTGAATGGTCAGTCGCCTACGGCCTTGTTATTCTTGGACTTACAAATGATGATGACGATAGTATCGACATGGGTCTTGGACGCCGATGGCTCAATAAAACTCGGCAAAGCCTCTGGACTTGGATAAAACAGTTCTTACCTTAATTTATCCTTTATATACGCCATAATTTAGATATCCTGTCGCCTGTTCTATTTTCTCATTTGTGATATTATTACTCCATATTAACCGGGGACTTGTGTTCAGGGTTCTGTAAATTATTGTTCGTGTGTAAATACGAACAAACTTACACAATCATGCTTCACACTCTTTAGAATATTTTTATATAAAATTTACCAATACCATGCCTCAAGTAAAATCAGACGTAGAAACATTTGCACGAATAAAAGTAGTTGGTGTGGGAGGTTCAGGAAAGAACGCCACTAACCACATGATCAACGCTAAAGTAAAGAGCGTAGATTTTCTCGTCGTAAACACAGACGCACAGGACCTTCACAACTCTCTCTCAAAAAAGAAAATCCATATTGGAAAAAACCTCACAAAAGGTCTCGGTGCTGGAATGAATCCAGAAGTTGGAAAGCGAGCAGCTGAAGAAACAAAAGAAGAAATTCAGGAAGCTCTCAAAAACTCTGACATGGTATTCGTAGCTGGAGGACTTGGAGGTGGTACATGTACTGGAGCAGGACCTGTTGTCGCAAAGATTGCCCGAGAAATGGGTTCTCTTACAATTGGTGTAGTTACAAAACCTTTCTCATTCGAAGGACAAAACCGAATGCGACTTGCTGAACAAGGTCTCGATGACTTGAGTAATGCTGTAGATGCACTCGTAGTCATTCCAAATGACAAACTACTTGCAGCTGTTGGAAAAGATACTACAGCTAAGCAAGCCTTTGCTATGTGTGATGAAGTACTTCGACAAGCAGTAGAAGGTATCTCAGACCTTATTACAATGCCAGGTACTGTTGGTAACATTGACTTCGCTGACATCCGAGCAGTTCTCGAAGATGCTGGTTCTGCACTTATGGGTATTGGTACAGCTTCTGGTGAAAAGCGAGCTGAGGAAGCTGCAAAAGCAGCTATTAGTTCTCCACTTATCGATATCTCTATTCATGGAGCAAAAGGAGTTCTTTTCTCTATTGCTGCAGGTGATGATCTTACTATGTGGGAAATTCAGGAAGCTGCAAAAATCATTACAGACTCTGTTGATCCAAATGCCAAGATTATCTTCGGTACAGTAAAAGACGAGAAGCTCAAGAAGAACGAAATCAAGATTACAGTTATTGCAGCAAACTTCCCTGACTCACACAATGTTCGAAAAATGTTTTTCAATAGTGATAATGCAAACGGACCACGGTCTACTTCAAACTCACAGTCTGGAGGGCAATCACAAACAGGCTCAAATTCTCAAAACCTAAATGGTGGTAATTCAGACGATGATCGAGAAGAAGTACAGATTTCAGAACCAAAGAAAGGTATTTTCAATTCATTCGGAGGTGGAACACCTGCTCCTGCTCAACCAGCAGTATCTACACAAGCAGCTCCTACACCGATTGCACCAGTGCAAGAAAAGAAGATAGAGGCTACACCTATCCAGACAACTAACGATGACGATGATTGGGGTGCAGTTCCTGCGTTTTTACGACGATCAAAACTCAAGTAAAAATTCACTCAAAACAAACAAAACACCTTGTATCCAGGATTGCATCCATACAGGGTGTTTTGTTTTTCTTTGTTCACTAAAAAATAAAAAACTCAGCCCCGACGCGTTCAACGCATCGGGGCTGTTTTATTGTTGAAGATTCTGTTTGAAGATATCACCTTACTTGTTGGTCGATTACCGGAAAATTCGCTGGCCAACTTTGACTGCGAAATTGGCCAGCTTAATGACGATCAAGTAAGAGACTGCAAACGAAAAAATCGTATTGACCCATGGTAACAACGTTGTTGTACGCCCAATGACAATGTCATTGATCTTGAGGTTGCTAAGCACCCCCTCGAGAGCTTGGTAAATCTGAGGTTCATAGCTGTTCAGGACGACGTTGAGGCCGATGGACATATGGAACCAGAGAAACCCGACGACAATCAGGAGAAGTACGGTACGGATAATATTGACCATCATCTCCGCGAGAAGATTCAATTTCACCATGAACCAGCGGAACTTCCGGTATGCACTGCCAAACAATGCATTGAGGAACTCCCAATTAAGGAGGTTATGGCCACTCTTGGTGGTTTCGACGGGTGTTTCGGTAACAGTAGGATTAGCGGATTCAGATTGCATAGCAGTGATTGACTGATTGTTGAACTGTTTTGGTTTCACTAGACTTCAAAGAACTAGACTTTCGCCCAGAACCCTTGAAGAGATTACTAGGTGAATTGTGTATATAATAGCACAATATTAGGTATTAGTCAATATTTATTAAATGGTGGTATTTCTACATTTTCATATATAATAACCCCATATGAATACATACGACTTACTTATTATTGGTGGTGGACCAGCGGGTGTTGCAGCAGGTGTTTATGCATCACGAAAACAATTAAAAACTCTTTTTGTAACAGAATCTTTTGAAGGACAAAGTGCCGTTTCAGAAGGTATAGAAAACTGGATTGGAACAATCAAGATTAGTGGAGCAGATCTCGCAAAGTCTCTTGAAAACCATCTTAAGGCATATGCAGCTGACATTGTAGATATCAAGATTCACTGTCGAGTTACATCTATTTCAAAACACTCTGACTATACAGACCTCGCTCCCCTTTTTAGTATTAAAGTTACCGACTCATTCAGTGGAGAAGTTACAGAGTCAGTCGTAAAAAGTATTCTTATTTCAACAGGAAGTACGCGACGAAAGCTTGAAGCTAAAAATGCAGATATATACGAACACAAAGGACTCACGTATTGTGCAACATGTGATGGACCAGTATTTTCTGGACAGGATGTTGCAGTACTTGGTGGTGGAAATGCAGCATTTGAAAGTGCAGCTCAACTTGCAGCATATTGCAAAACTGTGACTATCATTAACAGAAGCGAAACATTTAGAGCTGATCCTGTAACAGTTGAAAAAGTTTGTGCAAAGGAAAATGTAAAAGTTATAAAGGGTGTAAAAGTCGATGAAATTTTTGGAGAAAAATTTGTAAAAGGTCTTATTTACTCAAGTTCAAGTATTGAAAATGGAGCACCTCAAACACTCGCAGTTGGCGGTATCTTTGTAGAAATTGGTCTTATTCCGAACACTGCTTTTGTGAAAGAAGTTGTGGAACTGGACTCATATGGAAAAATTCTCACAGACGCACGGACACAGCGAACAAAAACAGCCGGTATTTGGGCTGCTGGTGACTGTACAGACGGTTTGTATCATCAAAACAACATTGCAGCAGGTGACGCTGTAAAAGCGCTTGAGGACATCTATATCGCGGTTAGCAAGAGATAGTAAAAGTCACCTATTCTGCTACATCCAGTTTCCGAGCAATCATTTGAGTAAGTGGCGGCTGGATTACGAGAGTCATCATAATAACCCACATACCGATTGAGATAAGCATATTTGCTTCGGCTGTTGATCCTACAGCATTGAGCCCACTGTATGCAGTCTGAACGAGAAGCACAGCCGGAATAACTCCTGTCTCACGGACCCAAGACATAAACAAAAGCTCCTTTATACTAAAGGCAATTTTTGGAAATGCTTTCAAGCCCCCAAGAGAAATAAACACTGCAACTGGACGAATTACGAAGATAAAAAGTAAACCAGCAATTATTCCAAAAAGTGAATGCTCTAGAAGTGTCTGAATATTTACTAATGCTCCGAGTATTATAAATACCGTCGGTTTAGCAATACCCTCTACTAATTGATTGAAGAAAGTCTCAGTCTTATTAACTCGTTCATTGAGGACTACAAGTAGACCTGTAATAAAACTCGCGAGATAACCACTTCCTCCAAATAATGAAGCAAATGCGTATGACATAATTGGTATAGCAATAAAGAAACCTATATCAGCATGGCATTCTGTCCGAAGCATTCTTTGTCGTACGAAAAATCGAATTGCATAGAAGCCAATTACTCCAACAATACAGCCAATAACAATCTCCTTTATCAAAAAACCAAGTGAACTTAATGACGCAAGTGCATTAAATCCACTAGAAATACTTGTAAATTCTCCCCCACTTCCAAGAAAAGCAATAAAAGCAACAGTCACAAGTGTGCCTGTCACGTCAGTGAGTGCACTCTCAGAAACAACAATATCTTTAATTCTTTCTTTCTTAAATTTTAATTCTTTTAATACAGGGATAATTGCCGCAGGATCAGTAGATGCAAGTATGGCACCTAAAAGTAATGCAATCGATATACTCATTCCAAAGCCAAATGTACTACTTATAAAAGCCAAACTTCCAGCGAAAAAGAATGTAGACACAGCAAGACCAACAGTCGAAAGAAGTAATGTCGGCAAAACAATCTTTTTAAAACTAGTAAATGAGATCTCAAGCCCTCCACCAAACAAAATATAGACTGCCGCAATAGTTACAATTAAATTTAATATATGACTGTTCTCAACCAATGGTTGCAGTAAATCATGCATACTTAGACCAAGAAAAAGAGCAACGAGAAATGATGGGAATATAGTTCCCCTTGATAACGAATAACAAATTGTCCCAAGCAAGAATAATCCACCAATAAAAAATAGAGGTTCTATAACCTCTATTTCATGACCAATATGTACCAAAAGGGACGAATACTGTACAAAAACAGTATTAAAAATTGCAAAGATAATTACGCTTACCGCCAGAAGATAAAATGAAGAATGATGTCTGAGGTGATGAATCATACTAAAATGCGCCTAGGCACAAAAAATTAACAATAAGATTCTACTATAGTACAGACTGTCCTATTTGTGAATAGGAGTTGTTCAAAGATAAAAAATAGGCACAAGTAACCGGCACCTATTTTATGTACATGTGGGCGATACAGGATTCGAACCTGTGACCCTTGTCACGTCAAGACAATGCTCTACCAACTGAGCTAACCGCCCCGATTCTATTATTTTTCACAGACTTTTTTATTTTTTCTACCGACTTTCCGTATTGTACAAACTTATAAACTAAATACAAGTCTATTCGAGTATGGGTTCATTGGCTTTTACGACATCTCTATACAACTCGTACATATAGACTACAAAGTAAGGAGTAATCACTAATTGATATATGAAATCAAGAAACAAGTTTAGAGATGTTGTATCAGTTACATCTGAGGCAACACTTCCCATAAATCCCTTAAATGTCGCAAGTGCAATATTTAACAAAAGTCCCAAAAGTGCAGCTACAACAAGACGAAGGAATACCTCAAACCAAATTCCCCTTACATATCGTTTACTCATTTGTAATGCTGACTTTCCTCTTTTACCTTCAAACACAAGAAAAAATGAAGCAAATACAAACCATATAGAGAAGACGACGCCAGGAACAACTAAAAGTACAAACCCTATAAGAATCAACAAACCAGTCAGTAACATTATCCAGAAATAAGGAAAAAGTAACTTTGAAGCAACACTGTAAGCTCCAAAAAGAGTGACCTCCGTAGATTTTATATCAGTGGCGTCACCTTCGGTCTCATATTTTTCAGAATCTTTTATACTGGACTGATTCAGGACAGTAATCTGTGCAATATAATTAAGAGACGAAACAACAACAGAAATAACCACTACACCCAAAATTAGTGCAGCGATCATAATAAAATCATACTTATCTAGGTACTTTGAGATGTCCTCAAAATCATCAATCATCGAGAAAATGGACAAACCTGTCAAAACAATTATTACAGGTAAGATGTTTAGTTTTAATAATACCTTGAAATACTTCTTGTAAGTCTCCCAGGCTATATCAAACAAAATAGTAACGTTTTGGAGCCGTAAAGCTTTTTCTTTATTCATCGGACTATTCTATCATATTTTGACCATTTTTGACCTTTATTATATCAATATTTTGGTCATATTTTGCGTTTTTTTCAAAAAATGTTATATTATTCGCCATCGCTTGGACATACGCACATTTGTCCAAAATGGGCTTCTAGAGCTCAAAATACGCGATTATGGCCCTATCGTCTATCGGTTAGGACATCGCCTTTTCAAGGCGAGAAGCGGAGTTCGACTCTCCGTAGGGTCACAGGTCAAAATAAAGACACGTCGTAAGGCGTGTTTTTATTTTGCACCCTCGTGGAACTAAGCAAGCCAACTGCTTGGCTTGCGTCGGAGAGTCGAAAAGGTTCTCCCATATTTTCGAGAAATGAGCAAAACAATCCAATGGTGCGAATTTTGAGAAAATGGGAAACCTGCACTGGTCCTGTAAGGACCGACTCTCCGTAGGGTCACCATTGACGGATACTATAATACATGTTAAAAATCTTAACAGATGGCGTTTAGGGTTGCTTTAAGGAAGTAACTTATTATTTCTTGCAAGCATCTTTAAACCTCAACCACATATTGACATGATCGTTTCCAAATCAATTCAAATTCAACTTGATACCTCCTCTGGAGAGCCCCTCATCAAAATGACCGTAGGTAGCGATACTTACATACAATTAACTGTAAAATCGGGTATTCTTGCGGCAGCAATAGCGGCACAACTCGTCAATCTAGGCGCAAAAGACCCTATTCTAGGCGTTGCCTTCGATTATGCCGCTACCGTGGCTCAAAACGCACTTGTCGTCTTCGAACCGCTGACAAAAGCACCCGTAGGGCTTTACCTTCGGGAAGAAGACTTCGTGAATTTTCACGACGCATTCAACCTCTAATAAATTAGACCACTGGGAAGTCTTCTTAATACAACTTCAACTTAACACCGACCCAGCGGTGTTTTTTTATATGCTTAAATCCCTACCAGCCTCTGCCACCCCGTAAATTCTTCCACAATATGGTTCCAATTCCCTCTAACTTAGTTCAAATATTTCATACCACTCCCAGAAACACACATTAAAATACAAAAGCTATTCAAAAATTTGATACAATTATCTATATGAAAAAAATAAAAGTTGAAGTGACTGTAAATGCCGATATTAAAAAAGTGTGGGAGCACTGGAACAATACAGAAAGTATTAAAGGTTGGGCATTTGCGAGCGACAGTTGGGAATGTCCGTACGCAGAAAACGATCTAAAAAAAGGAGGAAGATTTCTAACAAGAATGTCTGCAAAAGACGGCAGTGAGACTTTTGATTTTACTGGTATATACACTGACGTCGTGGAGTATAAAAATATAAAATATCTAATGGACAAAGCAGACGGTGAGAATCAACACAGAGAATGTGAGATTATCTTCACTGATTTAGGTGATGGTACTACCAAGATTGAGGAAGAATTTTATCCTGAAGAAATTAATAGTGAGGAAATGCAAAAAGGTGGATGGACAAGTATTCTAGAAAACTTCAAGAAATTTGTTTCGAATAATTAATCTTTGAAAAGATTCACATCCTTTTGAATTTCTTGCAAACGTTTTCTATTTTTAAATTCCCTATTACAACGTACCAGGTCTTTTATCTATTCCCTCTCCTGCTCTTCCAACTTCACAGCGGCTTCTGGAGTAGATACAGATTTGCCCATGAGAAATAAATTAATTATTCCAAGTGCAACAATCCAATACACAGCCATCGCTAGTAATGTTGTCCATTCAAATATACTTCCAGCTACGATATGGCTACTCTGAAAAACTGTGAGAAATGGTGTTGCAAACACATATGTAATACCGTACACAAAACTACTAAATCCCGCTTCAGGATTTGCTCCTAATAATTTTAAAATAAAACGAAACGCGAGCAATACTTCAATTATTCCGAGAATATAATAAACAATTTGAGTTCCACGATAGAGGTGTTTTGTACTTGATGCGTTGTAAGATGAATTCATATATAAAAAATTTATTTAATAAGTTTAATTGTTCAAATTACTCAATCCAAATTGTGTGAGATTTAATATTTGAACCTGCTTACTAAAGAAGCCGCTGTATTGGAGAATATATTACTTGTGCGTGTATAAAAAAGAAAAAATGATGGTCATGTTTATTAAAAAATATATGAAAGTGAAGCCGCCACAGTCCAGAAAATCTGGGCCGGGCGGCTCTACGTAGTTTCGATGGAGTTTACTAAGACGGCACACATTAACCTTCTGGCAAGTTAAACGTCGTGCGCCAATTTGGATCGGCGTGCATATCTTTGAAAGTTGGCAACCTAGATGGGGTAACAACCTTACCTACCAGTGACGGCGGTACGGCGAATCCATTGAGAGGCACGGCACGGCAGGGCGTTTCGTCCTCTTGTTCCAATTCCATGACAACATCTTCTTGCTTAACACAGACTGACAAAATAGTCTGAGGATCTCTCAAGGACATATAGTAAGTAAGATGCTCTTCAGCCAAACCAAAACTCATAGCCTTAATCTTCCCCTTGTCTAAGACCAACTGCCAAACTATGAAAACCCTTTTGACACTTTCGCCAACCGTCAACTTGTCTGCAAACAGGATTAGCACTTGCTTGTACTTTTTAAAGCGTTCGACAAGGTCATCTCGAAAAGCCTCTCCGCAATCTTGGTCGTTGACCAGCATAGCGAAAGATGACCAATCAAGTGGAGCGTATATTCCATCGCTCCAGACTCTGTTCATAGCTTCAAAAGCTTGTCCTACCGTAGTTGGACAACCACCTTCACTTGCGATGGTAAGTGGATTATCCAGCAGACGTGTGTGAAGCGTTGCTTTGGGGTGGATGAATTGAAATCCATACTCCCCTTGTTTGATTCCAGCATCGGGGACTTTTATAACCCTTTTGAGTTCACTGAACAGTCGAGGTACAAGGACCGGCATACTGAAGTCGAGCAAGAAGTTATCAAGCCCTGGACCCGCAGCAGGTTCTCCTATTTCAACGAAATTGCCAGCAGGTTTTTGAGGCTTTGTTTTCCACTTCTCACATGCCCATTCCAAAAACTCCGGATGATTTTGCAAAGAACTATCTGCGTTGCTCATGACTTAACTCCTTTCTTGGTAAATTGTGAATGAATTCTGTAGAACGCATATAAATCATACCCTCATTTTCTTATTTCCGTAAAATTGTGCAGGCTTAAAAAACGTGTTCTAATTTGATTTTCAAGCGTTTTCATAGTAAAGTACTTTTTTAATAAACGGAGTACTCGGTGGCACTTAACAAAGTGCTCGACAGACTCAGTTACTCAAATTATCCACATGAAAATCCTCTCTATTGAAACAAGTTGTGATGAAACAGCAGTATCCATTATTGAAGCTAGTGGTGATTTAAATTCGCCTCGTTTTACAATTTTAGGTAACGCCCTTTATTCTCAGATAAGCACACATGCAGAGTACGGCGGAGTCTTCCCTGCTCTGGCAAAACGTGAACATACACTAAACTTGGTTCCGATGCTCAAGCTCGCGACTGAAGAAGCGTTTGAACACGCAAGTAAAGCCACACAAAATGGTGCAGAAAATAGTACAAACCAAACTACAAACAAAAAAAGTGAGAACGCCCAAGAAACTGCAAACACTGAACTCTCAGCAGAACTTCGCGCACAGATCTTAGAAATTCTCTCACGTGAAAATGATCTCGGACCAGCACTTTTAGATTTTCTAGACACGCATGAAGTTTTTGGTATTGATGCAATTGCAGTAACACAAGGACCAGGACTCGAACCGGCACTTTGGGTTGGTATTAGTTTTGCAAAAGCTTTGGCGCTAGCGCTTAATAAGCCGATTATTCCAGTGAATCACATGGAGGGTCACATAGTATCAGTACTGACAGAGTCTACTGAACTCGACCGAAATGACGATATACACAATAGTAAAACAAATCGAGCCGTTCAGTTCCCAGCTCTCGCTCTACTCATATCAGGTGGTCACACTGAACTCGTACTCTCAAAGGATTGGCACCAATATGAAGTAATTGGACAAACAGTTGACGATGCGGTTGGTGAGGCATTTGATAAAGTGGCTCGACTCATGAATCTACCCTATCCAGGCGGACCAAAGATATCTAGACTCGCAGCCGAGAGTCGTGCTGAGAATTTAAGAGAGAAATATAAGACTGATACAACCCTTAGCTACGACGCCGGTCTTGGTGAATATCCATGGACACTTCCTCGTCCGATGCTTAAAAGTTCTGATTTTAATTTTTCATTTTCAGGATTAAAGACAGCTGTACTTTATGCAGTGAAAGACAAGCTAAAAAATCGAACTGATATTGCTGATATTTCTGCAAATATCTCTACCAAAGAATTACACAGTGAACATATTGCCAGCAAAGACACACCTCAATTATCAGAAATAGAAATAAAAACTCTTGCTGAGGAATTCGAAAATGCAGTCACTGATGTGCTTGTACATAAAACTCGCAAAGCAATTGAAGAAACAAATGCTCAAACACTGATCATTGGAGGTGGAGTTATTGCAAACACACATATTCGTGAAGCATTCAAAAAAGTAGCTGACCAAACCGGCGTTCAACTTTTTACACCATCAGTTTCTCTTTCAACAGATAACTCTGTGATGATAGGCGTTGCTGGATATTTAAGGTGGATTGCTAAAGACAAAGGGATACTGATGCCAGAAAATTTGCGAAAGATAGATGGCACTTTAGATAATGGAGATTTTAGTATGGAAAAATTAGCTGAATTTAGAGCAAATGGTAATTTAAGTTTGTAGTTTTAAATTACTTTAAGAAATAAATTAGATTTATTTGACATTTCTTTTGATATAAATATAATACAGATATTAGTGGCTTCGGCCTCCGAGAAAACCCCGTTAAGGGGTTTTTGATTTTAAAAATAATTTTATAATTGAAGAATTTATTCTAGAAAAATCTTCATTATTTAAAGTACAAATTTTTCTCAATAATCTGAGTGAGCTTACACACTTAATTTGAGTAAGTGACACCCAAGCAACAGTTGGATTTTCAATTCTAGTGTAATGAGGACTATTTGTTTTATCTTTAGTGGTGAGCGGTAATACCCAAAGCATTAAACCATTAAACTTGTTGAGAATTAAAACAGGTCTTTCAAACTTACTGTTCTTTCCATTCGATTCAACACCAATATTGGTACCTATTGAACACCACCAAATTTCTCTCTCAGAAAAATAGAAGTCTTGGAGGATTTTCTTATCTATCTTCTGCTTCTCTAAATTCCACAGATCAAAATCTTTCTCCATTAGCGAACATTATCAGAAAATACATAAAATACACTTAAATAAATCTTAAAAATTACCTAAAATAAAGGCATAAACTACCTCTTCTATAGACCTCAAACAACCCTTATCCAAAGCCCCATTTTCTGCTACACTAGCAGGTATTATGAATAAAAATATCAATGACAACGGAGGTGCACAAAACGCGCAAAACACGACATCTTCAGCGACAGCGAATAACGGTTCAAACCAAGCTGACACAAATAACGCATCAGCATATAAAGCACCCAACATTCCTGCTCCGCTTTTATCACCCTACAAACCTGAATCTTCAGAAGTGGTGGTCATTGATATTCATGAAAAAAGCCAGCTCTCAAATCCTGACATATGTATCAAACTTGGTCTCACGTCAGATGAAGCTGAACACTTCTCTATAATACTTCCCCCTCCAAACGTAACAGGCACACTTCACCTTGGTCATGGACTCATGGCATCACTTTCTGATATCAGTATTCGATTTGAACGAATGCGTGGAAAGCGTGCACTTTGGATTCCAGGAACAGATCATGCTGCTATCGCGACACAATCTAAAGTAGAAAAAGAAATTTCCAAAAACGAAGGTAAGAGTAGATACGATCTTGGGCGTGAAGAACTTCTCCGACGAGTTGAAGAGTTCGCACAAGCAAGCCATGACACTATTGTCACACAAACAAAGCGAATGGGTACATCTCTCGATTGGTCACGCGAAGCCTATACACTCGATGCAACCCGAAACCACGCAGTACGAACAATGTTCAAAAAAATGTACGATGATGGACTTATATATCAAGGTTCTCGTATTGTAAATTGGGATCCAAAGGGTCAGACTACTATTGCTGATGACGAGATTGTATACAAAGAAGATACAAGTAAATTTTATTATTTTAAATATGGACCATTCACGATTGGTACAGCACGACCTGAGACAAAATTTGGTGACAAGTACGTTGTAATGCATCCTAAAGATGAACGGTATAAGCAATATGAGCACGGACAGAAAATTACCGTTGAATGGATTAACGGACCTATCGAAGCCACTATTATCAAAGATGAAACTATTGATATGGAATTTGGTACTGGAGTAATGACTATTACCCCATGGCACTCAGGCGTCGATTTTCAACTTGCTGAAAAATATAAGCTCGACAAAGAACAAATTATTGACCAAAAAGGGCGACTTCTCCCGATTGCTGGGCCAGAATTTGCAGGAATGAAGATTTCAGAGGCGCGAGAAAAGATAGTTGAAAAACTTGCAAGCAAAGGTCTCGTAGAAAAAATTGAAGATAAGTATATACACAATATTGCAACTGCTGAGCGAACCGGAGGAACAATTGAACCTCAAATTATGAAGCAGTGGTTCGTCGCTGTAAACAAACCATTTATACTTCCCTTTTCTGATATAAAAGGCATTGAAGCTGGTAAAGAAACAACTCTCAAACAAATCATGCGAGCTGCAGTTGATGGTGGTCAAGTTGAGCTTATTCCAGAACACTACAACAAAACGTATTTTCACTGGATTGATAACCTAAATGACTGGTGTATTTCAAGACAGATTTGGTATGGACATCGAATTCCAGTTTGGTACAAAAAAGCTGAAGATGGAACTATTGCTGAAACGTATTGTGATATCTTAAGTCCAAAAGAAGCTGACAGAGCTGACGCTGACGAATTTGTTCAAGACGAAGACACTCTCGATACATGGTTCTCATCTGGCCTTTGGACTTTCTCTACAATGGGATGGCCTGAGGCATTTGATACAAAGACTGGTGCTATTCAAGCAGGTTCAGACCTCGCCCGATTTCACCCTACAAGCATTCTCATCACAGGCCCTGATATTATTTTCTTCTGGGTTGCACGTATGATTCTCATGACAGGCTACGCGATGGGTACAGTTCCATATGAACGTGTATATTTCAACGGACTAGTAAGAGACATGCAAGGTAGAAAAATGAGTAAATCTTTTGGAAACGGCGGTGACCCTGTAGAAATTTCTGAAAAGTACGGTGCTGACGCCCTCCGAATGTTTTATGCAATGGCTACGGCTCCTGGAACTGATACCAAACTTGATGAAAACAAGATCAAGGGTTTTAAGCATTTCGCAAACAAGCTATGGAATATTACACGCTTTATTTTGACGATGGCAGAAGAACAAAAAAATAAGGACGTCTCAAGTACAGCGACATATGATGCAAACTTTTCAGCATGGTCTGCAAAAGATATCGAACTTATCGCTGAACGAGATGAACTTATAAAAACTATTACGAAAGAACTGGAGGAACTTCGTTATCATCTTGCTTCAGACAAGATTTACCAATACACATGGTCACGTTTTGCGGACATTATTCTTGAAGAATCAAAAATAATATTTAATGGGCGTGCAGAAAAAGTAGATGCAACAGATCCAGAAAATCCAGCAAAAAACCACACAGCACTACCTGCAGGTACTCAAGAAGAAAAAAATTCTCGAATTCAATTCCTGCTCCATACACTCAGAACGCTTCTTGTAGTTGTTCACCCATTCATGCCGCATGTAACAGAAGAACTCTGGTCAATTATTAACACAGGAAAGAGTTTGAACGACATGAGCTCTGAAGAACGTGCTAAAATAAATGCAGCCGATCTGTTGATGGCTCACAAATGGCCGAATTAATTACATCTGTATTCTCATATTTAGGATTTTCAATTTCTAATATAATTATTGTAACTGCACATTTTGTGTTTGCGAGTTACGCAGGTATTGCACAGGCATTATCAAACTCACCAACTTTTGTTTTACAATCATTTGTATATGCCTTTATAGGTGGACTTTTTCCTGCACTTATTTGGTTATGGTTTTGGATGCACGAAAACCTAGACCATCGAGAACCAAAATACACACTCCGACTTACCTTTTTAGCAGGTATGTGTGCTGTACTACTTGTATTTCCATTTCAAAAACTCATTGCTTGGATAATTGGTGGAGAACCAGGAACATGGACCATTATATTCTTGTGGGCAGCCCTCGAAGAATTATTTAAATACTGGGCAGCTTACTTTTTCGCTCTTCGAAACAAAAGTGAAGTTTTTGATGAACCCATAGATGCCTTTGTATATCTAATGACAGCAGCACTTGGATTTGCAGCTCTGGAAAATACTTTATTTCTCATCGGACCATTACTACAAGGAAACACGCTCTCATCAATACTTGTAGGAAATATGCGTTTTATGGGAGCAAACCTACTTCATGTTGCATCTTCAGGACTTCTTTCATTATTTATTGCCTTTGCATATTTTAAACCAGTTTGGAAACAGAGACTTTACACGATTATTGGTCTTTTTGTAGCCTTTCTTTTCCATGCTGGATTCAACTTTCTTCTTACCATGATTGATAATGGACTTATTGGAAAAGAAAAAATATTTCTCGCTTTCTCTTTCGTATGGATTACATTGATAATTCTTATACTCGCGCTTGAGAAAGTTAAGAAAATCAAGGAGTTTTAGCTGCTCTTTTATTTTTCATCTTATACATGTTGGTGTATAATAAAGAGCGAATTAAGTATTAATTAAATCATATGAAAAAAAGATCTTTTTTTGAACGACTGACAGGAAGTATTAATATTGACGATGAAGAATTAGAACATGATGAAGAATCTGACATCGAACCACAAATAGAAGTACGTGGAAACGCTCGAACTGAAACATCTCGTGAGAGCCGATTTGCTCCAAAGAGTAGAGGTATTTTTGGGCGTGAAAGAGAAGAAGAAAGACAAATAACTTCTACATGGAATGAGGAACCGTCAGGCGAAGGAGAGCTTTCTCTAGATGTATTTCAAACTCCTGATGAGATTATCGTACGAGCTATGATTCCAGGTGTACGAAAAGATGATATGGATATTTCTATCTCAAGAGACAGTATCACCATCAAAGGCTCAAGAAAAGAAGATAAAATTATCGCTGACCAAGACTATGTTGTACGAGAACTCTACTGGGGTACTTTTAGCCGTACTGTTCAATTCCCTCATGAAGTAGATATAGAGCATGCGGACGCCACTGAAAACCAAGGGATGCTTACAATAAAACTTCCACGAATTGACAAAGACCGACAGACGAAGCTTCGAATCAAGTCGATCTAGAAAATCACTCGTAAATCAAAAAACATCATGTATCCGGGATCGCATCCATACATGATGTTTTTTTATTTCCTCGTTCTTTAGACAGTACCAAATCAAACCAGCGAACTTCAGGTTCGAGCGTACATGTGAGTGGTGATTTTTGTATTCGCATATATGAAAAAGCCGCGTACTCTTTCGAGCTACGCGGCTTGATGCACTCAATCCTGAAGCCTAAGCTTCTAAACTAAGGAGTAGAGCCACATACGGATGATTGCGGGCTTCGTAGTGTCGAGCCCACGATGACGGAACACTCCGAGCATGATGTACCCATCGTCAGGAAGGGTTTTCAAAGCCCATTCCATGAATGCCTGTAGGATTTCAGTACCTACATTGGCAGCAGCCACGAATCCTTCTTGACTGAGAGAACAGAGTCCACCGAGAGTCATGAGAGTATCGTCAATCTGACCAATCTTTTCAAGAGCCTTGACGAGGTCTGAGTCAGTCCCTAAATTTCTTGAGACAGCTTCCACGGCATTTTTCTCATACCACGCCACGCATGCAGCATGAGTCTTTATAGACTTCTTACGTTCACCGAGAACATCATCAAGAAAGTATTCGGACACCTGACGTGCCTCTTCTGCATCCCTTGTCTTTTCCAAAAGCTCCAATACCAAGAGACGGAGCAATTCTTCGCTAATCTGATGAGCCATAACAATTACCTTTTTGGTGATTTTTACACCAGGACTTCCTTTCAAAGACCTCATTCTTCCATGAGAAAGAATGAGGCTAAAATACCATGCGATTCCAATTTTAGCAAAAAGAAAAACCCTTGCTTTCGCCTGGGTTTTTCTAATTTGAGATTTAGCTAATGACTATGCAGCTACTTCTTCTTTCTTTGGAACAGTCTTCTTTGGGAGAACGTTGATTTTCTTTCCAGAGATAATTTTGTTTGAGATAAGGAGATTGTTTGCTGAATCTGAGAGCTGTGCACCCATCTTAATCCAGTGGTTAATACGGTCTCCTTTCAAAACTGTGTCTTCTTTTCGATAATTGTGTGAGCCAAGAATTTCAAGAAACTTTCCACTCTTTGCTGCGTTTTTAGAGTCAGTCAAAACCAACCGGAATGAAGGCTGATTTTTTCGTCCAACTCGTTGTAGTCGTATCATTAACATATGTGGGGATATGGTATCAAAAAAGCTTTAAGGCGTCAAACACGTGCCAATACCCCCTTTTTCTGGTAGCATAGACACATAAATAACATATATGAATAACACATTTGTAGGGATTCTTTCCCTAAACGCCAAAGGAAAAGGTTTCGTACGAATAGAAGGTCGCGAGGAAGATATCCCTGTAGAACCCACTGATATAGGTCTAGCCCTATCTGGAGATACTGTAGAGGTTGAGACGGCCCCAGGCTTCAAAGGTATCCTGTACGGCAAGATTACACGCATCGTAGAACGCAAGAAAATGCAATTTGTGGGTACTATTATCCCAAATGATAATCCAGCCCCAGGTGCCCCAAAATACGCCCTTCAGCCCGATGATAGACGGTCAAATATAGAGATTGAACTTGTAGGTATAGAAGCTGGAGCAACTTCAGGTAAGGATAACGAAGGAAAGGACAAGCCTCTCATCCAAGCTGACATTCACGAAAACCTCAAAGCTATTGCCACAATCACAGACTGGCAATTAGAAGACGGACGATACCCTCGTGGAGAACTCGTTCGAATTATTGGTGAAAAAGGAGACAATAACGCCGAGATGGAATCAATCGTACTTGAGCGTGGGTTCGATGTGACATTTGAACCAGAAATAGTTGATGAGGCTGAGGCTGCAGCAAACGGAAATAGTTCTATCAATCCAAGTGCAGAAGAACTTGCAATGCGACGTGATATGCGTGGAGTTTTTACATGTACTATCGACCCATTTGATGCAAAAGATTTTGATGACGCACTTTCTATTCGCCCACTCGCTGAATCAGAAAAAAGAATGTGGTCTCGAGAGACAAAAAGTTACAGTGGTGAGCCATTACCAAACGCATACTATGAAGTTGGTGTTCATATCGCAGATGTAGCACACTACGTGCAAATAGGTACAGAACTCGATCGTGAAGCTCGTAAACGTGCCTTTTCTGTATACCTTGTAGATCGAACTATTCCTATGCTCCCTTCAGTTCTCTCAAACGGTATGTGTTCTCTCAACCCAAATGAGGACAGATTCGCATTCTCTGCTATTTTTACAATGACATACGACGGACAGATTTTGGATAAATGGTTTGGGAGAACAATCATTCACTCAGATAGACGATTTACATATGAAGAAGCACAGGAGTTGCTTAATAAAGTGAAAGCTGGTGAGATAGTAGTTGATCCAAAAAATATTGGTGACGCTCATGCTGGAAACAATACAGCACCTAGTGAACAAGATATCGAAAATACGGGAGCGTGGCACAAAGCACCTTATGCAGTTGAAACTGTAGAATTTGATCGGCTTGCAAAAATTATGCTCAAAGAGCGACAGTTAAATGGCTCTATTGATTTTGAATCAACTGAAATAAAATTCAAGCTCGATGAAAGCGGTAAACCGATTGCAGTTTATAAAAAAGAAAGACTTGATGCACACAGACTTGTTGAAGAGTACATGCTCCTTGCAAACCGTGAAGTTGCAGAATATACAAGTAAACGAAACAAAGAACTTCGAACAGAAAAGAACGGTGTCTACCGTGTTCACGAATCTCCAGATTATGAACGACTCCAAGATCTTGGCATCTTCGTCCGAGCTCTTGGCTTTGATTTCAATCCGACTAAAAAGATTAGTCCAAAAGAAATTCAGAAACTTTTGAGAGATGTGGAAGGTTCTCCAGCTGAAGCTGTAATTAAAATTGCCACACTTCGTTCAATGGCAAAAGCTACATATCAGACAATTAATACTGGTCACTTCGGACTCGCATTTGAATATTACACACAGTTCACATCCCCTATTCGTCGATACCCAGACCTCATGGTTCATCGAATCCTAGCTATTCTACTCGAGGGTAAAACAGTTCCTCCTCAAATATCAGGTCTTCTCGATAAAATATGTGGTGATTCAAGTCGTCGTGAAGTTGAAGCGGCTGACGCAGAACGAGCATCTATCAAGTACAAGCAAGTTGAATACATGCAGGGTAAGATTGGACAGACATTTGAAGTTAAAGTTTCAGGTATTGCTGATTGGGGAATTTATGTGGAAGAACCTGAAGCAAAAGCCGAAGGTCTCCTACCACTCCGTACTCTCAAGCCAGATGACTTCTATTCTGTAGACCAAAAGAATTACAAAGTTATTGGTCAAAACACTAAAAAGGAATTTAATATTGGCGACAAACTCATGGTTAAACTCCTGAAAGCTGATCTAGAAACTAAGATGTTGGATTACGAAATAGTTGAGCAGAAATAAATTAAGCGGAAGAGCTGTAAGAAGATTTAAAGAGTCTGAAATTAAATCAATTATATATAGCTTTTATTGTGCTTGCGAGTGTTTGATATGTGAGTAAAATTGTGTACAGAAGTGAATGCTGGCGATATGTATCGCATTGGCGTATGAGTTCATTTCTTTGAAGGTTAAAACTTAACTCCTGTAAAATAATGAGAAGCAACACCCAAATGTTGATCTGTTGCGGACCAGGATGTAAAGCCCTAGTCCACCTTGAAAGTCGTGATGGTTTTATCTCTTCACGGCACAACAAACCATTCTGCAGTACTGAATGCGAAGATGATTTTGATCCAGACATATACCGACAAGAACATCCAGTTGTTCCAGAAGTTCGAAAGACACACAAGGAGCGTTTCGATGCTCATGATGTATTTGAAACACTTTATGGCACGCACCGTGAAGAAGCCGCACAAGATTGTAACGAAGGAAGGGATTCAACAATTCAGCAGGCAGACGACGAGGATCTAGCCGAACCCCCATTAAACCTCACTGCCTTTTTTGCTGACGTTAAATCCGAACTTCCTACGGAACCTGTCTACGTACTGCATTAACCTTGCACACAAACCAACAATTCAACCCGACGCCTTTTGTCTCACCACAAACTCGTCAATAGCCCTTCCCGCACATGCGCGAAGGGCTTGAATTTTGCACAAAAATTTCTGACAAAAAAAATAAATAAATTACTTCGCCACCGCAACAGCCTCATCAAACGCGATAGAAAGAAGTTTTGAATAGCCCTCACCGCCCATAGTTACTCCATAGATAACACCGGCTCGTGACATAGTCTCTCGATTGTGAGTAATCAAAATAAGTTGAGAATGTTTTGAAAGCGCTTCAATCATGTCACCGTATTTTTTAGAATTTGCTTCATCGAGAGCAGCGTCTGTTTCATCGAGAATTACGAATGGTGGTGGATTCACCTGTGACATTGCAAAAAGGAGCGCAATAGAAGTAAGCGCTCGTTCGCCTCCTGAGAGCATTGTAAGCCCCTTTATACGCTTGTGTGGCAAAGATACGTGTATATCAATTCCCTCCTCTACAGGCTCATCATCCATTGCAGCTTCAAGCGACCCATCACCTTTTCCACTTGCCATTACGTCAGAGAGATCATCCATTCCATCATCAGAACCCTTTCGCTTACGTCGCTTTTCTTCTTTTACAAGCTTAAGTTCGGCAGAACCTCCTCCAAACATTAGTCCAAAAAACTTATTAAATTCTTTGTTAATCTTTCCAATACCTTCTTTAAAAAGTTCATCCAACTTAGAGTTGAGTTCAGTAATAAGATTTTTGAGCGCATCAGAAGATGTAGCAAGATCTATAAGTTCACGCGCAAGAAATGCATCTCGGTCTTCTGCTTCTTTAAATTCTCGCATAACATCATCACCTCCAGCACCTCCCATTTCTTCAAGTCGAATTTTATTCTTCTCAATAACTCGCCGTCTATCAATTTGCATTTGCCGAGGTTCAGTAGCGCTCGCCTGTACACCGTCATCTGAAGTATTTATGATCACCACAGCCCCCAAATCAAAGACTTCATAATTCACAGCATCACGGCCCACAAGCATATTTGCTTCTTGGAGCTCTCGCTTAAAGTCTTCTTCTTCAACACGTACTCGTTCTTCTTTTGCCTTTATAGCTTCAATCTGACTATGCAATTCATTTTGCTTAGACATAATTCGAAGAACAGCTTTTTCACTTTCCACATTTTTATCCTTCTCTTTATCAATCTCTAGCTTGATATCAGAATATCGCTTTGCCTGATCTTGCTCCTCGTCAGAAAATAAATTAAGTCGAGATTCTAAAACCTTCATCTCACCACCGATTCGTTCTATTTCAGATTCTTCAAATTCAACAGGATTTGTCGACTTTTTAGATTCATCAGATTGCTCACTATTATCACCATGTTTTGAATCATGAGACGAGCCATGTCTGTGGTATTGAACAAAACTGTGGAGAGACTCCTTTATCTCAGCAAGCAATGTTCGAGCAGTATCAATTCGAGCCGAAACATCAACACCAACATATTCACCTGTACCATTAAGCGACTCCAAAGCAACAGCAGTTTTTATTTCAACTTCTTTAGTAACAGTTTCAACCTCTCGAAGATATACTTGTTTAGTATCGCTCTCAGTGACTTCACTAGCTTCCTTAAGCTTTTTATCAATCACACGCTTGAGGTAAGAAATTTCACCTTCAAGTCGCCCAATCTCTCGTACACACAAATCCTTTTTCTTTCGAGTTTCCTGTATTTCAGATTCAAGTTTAAAAAGCTCAGAACTTTTACCACTTTCACCTAAGTTTTGTTTTGCAGCATCCAAAATATTCTTATGATGAGCAAGTTCTTTCTGTAATTCATGCAGTTCAGCTGTAGGACCTTGTTTTTGTGTAGACAATCGTGCTTTTTCATCCACTATATATTTATTTTCTCGAGCAAGATACTCTTGATATAAACCAGTTAGTTCACCTCGTAGTGCTACTGATTTTTCTATTTTTTCTACTTGCTTACGCAAAAATTTTATATGAGGCGCAATTTCACGGCGCAGTGATTCTATTTCCTTCATATGAGTAGCTGTTTTTTCAAGCTTCTTTTCGCTCTCATCTTTTTTATATTGATACACCTTTAGTCCAAGTGCATCCTCTATCATTTCTCTTCGCTCACGCGGAATAGCAGACAAAAGCCGATCAGCTTCACCTTGTGAAATAATATGGTGTCCAGATGAACCAATATTTGCATGTGCCAAAAGTTCAGCAACATCCTTGAGACGCACTGAAGTGCCATTTATAAAATATTCATTCACACTATCTCGATGAACGACACGCTCAATAGAAACCTCATCGAAATCAATATTGAACATTCTGTTTGTATTATCAAATACAACTTTTACAGAAGCTCGATTAGCACGCGGATTATCTTTTCCCCCATTAAAAATAAGATCTTCACCTTTCTTTCCTCGCATAGACTTGATAGATTGTTCACCGAGTACAAAACGGAATGATTCGGCTACATTTGATTTTCCAGAACCATTCGGACCTACGATAGACGTAATAGCAGAATTAAAAACAAGTGATCCTTTTTTAGCAAAAGATTTAAAGCCATTTATTTCCAAGGACTTGAGACGTGAAATAGAGCTGTGAGCCGAGCTCGATGTAGAACCATGAGTTGCGCCATGTGAAGAATGTGAGTCGCTAGACATATTCACACATCATATCAAATTTCTATCAAAAAATCCTCAACAAAATAAGGATTTTGTGGGTAATTTAAGCAAGAAAAATAGCGCCACTGACTGTCTCCAAAAATTGGGAAACAGTTAATGGCGCTACGTTCGGCTGTACTTGGATTTGAATCCAGGACGAATCAAGGGGTGCTCCGAACCCCGACTTAAGCTCCTTGCCAGGAGGATCTGTGACGAAATCTCATTCGCCGGCGGGGAGATAGATTGTGCGAAGCTGATTCTGGTTTTGAACCAAACTCAGTCTCTCACAAGTCTGGTCGTATCCCGCAGAGATTGAGACGCAGACAAGCTGTGCTGATGGATAATACTGAGTCTTGTATTTCTCGAAGAGACGTCGACGTTCGTCAACATGCAGACCCTTCATCGGACCCCTGCGTTTCACAATCTCCTGGACCGTGATGCAATGGGTGACGACGGACTGCGCCTTTTCGTATGAGCTGCGTATCTCATTTAGAGAGCTAGATGAGCAACCTTCGTCTATTGAGCGAAGGCTGTCTGCAGCATGGGGAAGCCATTCTTCCATTTCACCAGCGAGGGCTTCTGCTCTTTCAAGTTGAGGCTTCAAAACCCTGCGGACAAAATCCTTGACCACCTTCTGATGGCCAACCAGGACTTCGGAAGCAAGGTTGTCGTCACGGGAACGAACACCTGTGACGAGGGAGAAAACAAGATAAGCTACTAAAAATGCCGAGGCAGAGATAGTTTTCATGTGATTAGTATTGGTAAGAGGCTGTTGGTTGCGCTGTTGTTGTGATTGACAATTGAAACTAAGACCGACACTTTAACTTTGAACGACTGAGAAGCAATTCAACACACACGATAAATCGCGAGCATAAAATTGCAGATGAATATTTACTAAATTGCAAAACCACAAAAATTTGCGAACTGCCAAAATAAATACTAGGACCGAAGATTTAATCTCCATTCATCTACAATTAAATGCACGAAACTATCAGAGATACCAACAAAATAGCACCAAAAAATCTAACCCTTACCGAGACCTCTCAACTAAACCAATATATTAGAAATGAACGTATCTGGGGTATAACGATACCACAAAAACACAGAATTACCACCCCCATATGTTCATAAAATATTCACACTAAATAAGACTGTGCCGCAACCAACATAACCCACGGGTGACTACCACCCCTTCTGACTCAAAGCCTTCTCTGCAGCGTTCTGCTCTGCCTCTTGTTTAGACTTACCCTCACCTGTTACCACCATTTCTTCTCGTAGAAACACACCAACAGTAAACACCTTGTTGTGATCAGGACCGTTTTCCTTTAGAAGCTTATAGAGTGGAGTTGAACCAACTTTTTCCTGAGCCTCTTCTTGGAACCGACTCTTAGCATCGATAAATGATTTGTTCTCTACAATACCCTCAATCAAACCGAAAAGTTGTTCTGCAATAAATTTTGCTGCACCATCATACCCTTGATCAATATAGAGAGCACCAACAAGAGCTTCAAATGTATTTGCCAAAATAACTTGTCGAGCTCGTCCAGTATCCTTTGATTCACCTTTAGACAAAAGCAAGAAAGAGTTCATACCGATTTTTTCTGCTGCATTCGCAAGTGTCACAGAGTTTACAAGTGATGAACGGAATGCAGTCAAATCACCTTCATTTTTTTCAGGATATTTTTTATATAAATAATCTGTGATAACTAATTCCAAAACTGCATCACCAAGAAACTCAAGTCGTTCATTGTGTTCGAGTTTTATAGACCGATTTTCATTGAGGTACGAACGGTGAATAAATGCCTGTCTGAGCAGTTCTTTATTCTTAAACTCTGTTCCTATACTTGTTTCGAATACTCCAAAATCCATGTTTGTAAATTTATTTATTTGTATATTTTGTATATAAAGCTCAATTTTAACCAAGTAGCGCTATATATTCGTTATTATAAGCTGTTTTCTGCTATAGAATCCTGCCTGCACCCTTACGCTACCACATTTTGCCGTTTTAGCAAGATTTGAATAGCTTTGGTCACTATTGGTAAAATATCATTATAAAAATTAAGTGTAAGAATATCTTTAACGTTAAACCACTTAGCGTCTGTTAGACCACCACTTGTACCGAGGGTCAACGGCATGTATTCCGCTTTTCCAAGGAAATACGCAACTTGTTTTCTCAACTTGCCCTCTTCAGGGTGTGATGCGATATATTCATTATTTGCCAACTCATCTTCGATAGTAATATCAATTCCCATCTCCTCTTTTATTTCACGTATCACACCTTCTTTTACAGATTCACCTGCTTCAAGTTTTCCTTTTGATAATGTCCAGTGACCAAACACATCATGCACAAGAGCGAGATACATTTCACCTTCATGAAAAGCATACACGACAGAACCTCCAAGAACCTTGATTGGCATTTCTTCATACGGAACTTCTTTTTTCTTTACCTTTTCTTTTCTTGTTGAAATTTCTTCTTTACCCGGCTCACCCATTTCCTTATAGACCGCTCCAAGCACACCATTCACAAACTTACCAGATGTCTCACCACCGAATGACTTCGCAAGCTCAATTGCTTCGTTAATAGCCACTTTTGCTGGTACCTCTTTTCTATCTCCAAAAATAAGTTCAAAGAGACCAATTCGGAGAACGTTTCTGTCCACCATAGCAATCTTATCAATAGGCCATTCAGGCGCAGCCTTTTCAATAATAGTATCAATATCCTTTCGCTTCTTTAGAACACCATCAGCTAGATTTTTAACAAATGAAAAATCCCCCATACCAGGAGCGAACTCATCAACATGTCTATGAAGTATTTCTTCTATTGTATTATCAGGAGCACTTCTAAAGTCTCTCTCAAAGAGTGATTGGAGAACTATTGATCTGGATAGGTGCCGGTTTGCCATAAGGTGCAATGTACGATAAATGTGCAATGAAGCACGGTGTGTAAATAAACTTAATTCGAATTTAATTATAGGATAGTGCTTCATAAATAGCAACACTGCTATTTGTATAATTAAACAAAAGCTTCTTCAAGCGTCAGTATCCTATTTTGATGATTTTTTGAGATTTCTTTTAGCTCCTTTGCGATATCTTTAACTTCAGCAAGAGTGATACCTTGTTGAATACTAGATGCCTTCAATTCAGCAATTGTAATATCGTAAGACTTGTTCATTTGTTTTAGCTCTTCAGTCCCAGACCTTAACTCTGCAATAGTAATATCATGTCTAAGATTTGAAGCTCGGAGTTCTATTGTGTGTTGCTTCAATTCTTCAGTACTAGCCCTAATCTCAGCAGTTTGTGATCTCAACTCTTCAGTACTCGCTCTTATCTCAGCGGTTTGTGATCTTAGTTCCTTGGTTTCCATTCGTAAACCACTTGTATCAGATCTGTTTTCCTCACTAGCTTTGATAAGTTCTGTAAATTGCTTTTGTATAATCATAGCAAAATGATCGAATACATCATCCATTTTCTTCTCAAGTCTAGTCTCTAGACCCCTGAGTTCTTGTAAATAATTAATTCTTGCCATACCCACATAATACCAGCAAGCGGTAAATTCTATATCAATTTTTGATAAACAAAACCAGCATTATAAATAAAGTCCTTTTGAGATATCCACAAGTTTCTTGTTTGCAATTTTGGTTTACTCTAGTACTAAATATTGCAAAAATAGATAAACCTTTAAAACTAAGACGAGCATCTACCTTGTAACTAAAGTGTACACTTTGGTTACAAGGGGTTATCAATCACAAATAATAAATTTGACACCTTTTAGATTCTAAGAATATTACACTTACAAACAAAAACACCCCTCATCTCTGTAGGGTGTTTTTGCAATATTTACTTCAGTTGAGTCCAAGGTGTTACCCCTGAATTCCCTTCTTCTGCATGTTAGCAAGCTTGAAGGCGTTGATTTTGTTTGCAAGAGTTCCGTTCT